>PMIP01000015.1 GCA_003158295.1 Chloroflexota bacterium
GCAGTTGCCGTAGCCGCCGACGCCACGCACGATGCCGTCGACGAGGTGGCGAGTCCGCGGGTCCGTCGGGTCGCCGAAACGGAGGGCGTCCAGAACGGCGATCGGCCTGGCTCCCATCGTGAAGATGTCGCGCAGGATGCCACCGACTCCGGTCGCGGCACCCTGGTAGGGCTCCACCGCAGATGGGTGGTTGTGACTCTCGATCTTGAAGGCCACGGCCAGGCCGTCGCCGATGCGGACGACGCCGGCGTTGTCGCCCGGGCCGGCCAACATGCCGTTGCCGCGTGTCGGAAGTGTCTTCAGGAGCGGCTTGGAGCTCTTGTACGAACAGTGCTCGCTCCACATGACGCTGAACATGGCCAGCTCCACGTGGTTGGGGTCGCGGCCGAGCTTGCCTCGAATCGCATCCAGCTCCCCGTCGGTGACCCCCAGCTGGCGGTGCAGGGGCGATGGCGCCTCCGGCGCTACTGCCCGGGCAATTTCGGCCGGCGCCAAAACCGGGGTCTCCTGGTTCTCGAGGGCGCCGTCGGCTCGCAAATCGTCGCTCATCGCTCGGCCTCCACCCTCGTCACAGCCGGCGCCGCGAGGGCCGGTCGCCCGGCCGCCTCCCATTCCCGGGCGCTCTCGACGAGCGAGCGAATCAGCTGCAGTCCATCGTCCGAGCCCAGTATCGCCTCGGACATGCGCTCCGGATGCGGCATCAGCCCGGCCACGTTGCCGGCCGAGTTGCAGACTCCGGCGATAGCCCGGAGTGAGCCGTTCGGGTTGGCCGGGTCGTCGGGATCAAGGGCCGGCGTGCCGTCGTCACGGACGTAGCGGAAGAGCACCTGGCCGTCTCGCTCCAGCTCGTCCAGCGTCGCCTCGTCGGCGTAGTAGCAGCCTTCGCCGTGAGCGATGGGGATGCGGATCGGCTGCCCGGTGGCCGCTCGGGTGAACGGAGAGTCCGTGCGTTCGGGCTTGATGGCCACGATCCGGCACGCGAACCGGAGAGAGCGATTGCGCAGCAGCGCCCCGGGCACCATCCCCGCCTCCGCCAGAATCTGGAAGCCGTTGCAGATCCCCAGGACGTGGCCGCCCCCGGCCGCGAACGTGGAGACTCCGCGCATCACCGGGGAGAAGCGGGCGATGACCCCCGCCCGGATGTAGTCGCCGTAAGCGAAGCCGCCGGGGAGAATGACGGCCGAGACGCCCTGCAGGTCGGGCGACTCGTGCCAGAGGGTGACCGGATCCACGCCCGCCACGGCCAGCGCGTTCAGCGCATCCACGTCCGAGTTCGAGTCCGGGAAGGTCACGACCCCGACCTTCACGCCAGCGTCGCCTTCGTCGAATCCGTCGATGACGTGGCTTCGAGCAACTCGATCGCGTAGGCCTCGATGAGCGGGTTGCTCAGCAGCTCCCTGGCCAGGCTCTCGACGACCTGGCGCGCCTCCGCTTCGGAACCGGCGGTCACGGTCAGCTCCGCCCGGCGACCAACCCGGACCCGCGACACGTTCGCCACGTTCAGGTGGGGCAGGCTCAGTTCCACGGCCCGGCCCTGCGGGTCAAGGATGCCCGGCTTGGGAAGCACGTTGACGGCGTAACGGAACTCGCTCATGGGGCGACTACGTCCTCCTGCAGATACCGCTCGAAACTGGCCCTGGTAATCCGCTCGAAGGCGGCCACGTAGCGCTCTCGCGTCCCGGAGACAATCTCCGCCGGAAGCGCCGGACCCGGGTAGGTCTTGTCCCACGCCTGGGTCTCCAGCCAGTCGCGGACGAATTGCTTGTCGAAGCTGGCCTGGGCCCTCCCGGGCTCGTAGTCAGAGGCGTCCCAGAAGCGGCTCGAGTCGGGCGTCAGAACCTCGTCGATGAGGATCAATTCACCTTGGGCGAGCTGATCCTTTCGGGTTTGGGCTTCGCCGGACGGCGGCGTGCCCGTGTCTTGCGGCACAACTCCAAGTTCGAACTTGGTGTCGGCCAGCAGGATGCCGGCTTCTTCGGCGACGTGGGCACCGCGCCAGTAGAGCTGCAGGGCGACGTCGCGGACTCTCTCGGCCAGCTCGCTTCCGATCAGGTCGACCACGGCGTCGAAGCCGATGTTCTCGTCGTGCCCTGCCTCGGCCTTGGTCGAAGGGGTGAAAACCGGCTCGGGAAGGCGGCCCGACTCGAGCAGACCCTGCGGCAGCTTGATGCCGCAGACGGCGCCGGTCCGGAGGTAGTCCTTCCAACCGGAGCCGGCAAGGTATCCACGGACGATTACCTCCACCGGCAGCACCGTGGCGCGCCGGCACAGCATCATCCGGCCTCGCAACTCCCGCAGGCCGGCCTCGTCCGTGAAGCCGGCCGGCAGGTCCGCCGGGTCCGTTTCGAGCAGGTGGTTCGGGATCAGGTCCGCCGTCCGCTCGAACCAGAAGCGCGACAGCCCGGTCAGAACCCGACCCTTGTCCGGAATCGGGGTGGGAAGGACGACATCGAAGGCCGATAGACGGTCGCTGGCAACCAGCAGCAGGCGGCCGTCAACCTCGAAGAGGTCGCGGACCTTGCCGGATCGGACGAAGCCGCCAGAACCGGCCAGGCTGTGGCCGGCGGCGCGAGGATCGCCGGGTCGCTCGGGCCCAGAAGCTGGATCAGGCAGTGGCATCGGCGGCCTCCTTTCCGGCGGGTGCGAGTTCATCCAGTCGAGCCAGTGCCGTCGCCACGTTGCGCAGGAAGACGCTCTCGTCGAAGCAGCCGGCGAGCGTCTCGTCTGACAGGCCGGCGGCGACGGCGGGGTCGGCGGCGAGGATGTCACGCAGCTGGCGGCGCTCGTCGGCGGCCTGCATCGAGCTGCGCTGCACGACGGCGTAGGCCTCCTCGCGAGACATGCCGGCCTCCTCGACCAGGGCGGTGAGGATGCGGCTGCTGTAATGCAGGCCGAGACCGCGCTCGATGTTCTCGCGCATCCGGTCCGGCCGGACGACCAGCCGCTCGATCAGGCCGCGCGTCTTGACCAGCATGTAGTCGAGTAGGATCGTGGCGTCTGGGAGCAGGACGCGTTCGGCGCTGGAATGGCTGATGTCGCGCTCGTGCCAGAGCGGCTGGTTCTCGAGTGCCGTGGCGGCGTAGCCGCGCAGCAGACGGGCCATTCCGGCGATCCGCTCGCACAGTATCGGATTGCGCTTGTGGGGCATGGCCGAGCTGCCCTTCTGGCCGGCCCGGAAGGGCTCCATCAACTCGCCTATCTCCGTGTGCTGAAGGTTGCGGATCTCGGTGGCGATCCGCTCCAGGCTGCCGCCCGTGACGGCGATGGCCGCAACAAGAGCGGCATGCCGGTCGCGCTGGACTATCTGCGTCGAGATCGGATCGCGGTGCAGACCGAGATCGGCCAGCACCTCCTCCTCCAGATCGGGGTCGAGGTGGCTGTAGGTCCCGACCGGTCCGGAGATCTTGCCGGTGGCGGCATCGTCGGCCGCGGCGGCGAGGCGGGACCGGTCACGGTCGATCTCGAATGCCCAGCCGGCGATCTTCATGCCGAGGGTGGTCGGCTCGGCGTGTACCGAATGCGTCCGGCCCATCATCACCGTGCCGGCTTCCGCCCGGGCGCGGGTGACCAGGGCCGCGATCAAGCCATCGCAGTCGGCCAGGAGACGCCGCCCGGCGGCCTGTAGCTGCAGCCCCAGCGCCGTGTCGATGACGTCGCTGCTGGTCAGGCCGAGGTGGAGGTACCGGCCTTCCTCGCCCACCGTCTCGGCGACCTGGCTCACGAAGGCGATGACGTCGTGGTCGGTCGTCTTCTCGATCTCGGCGATGCGGTCCACGTCGACTCGGGCGCGGCTCTCGATCGCGAGGAGCGCCTCTGCGGGAACGGTGCAGCGGGCTACCTGGGCGCGAGCCACGGCGATCTCGACCCGCAGCATCCCCTCGAAACGGGCCTGGTCCGTCCAGAGAGCACCCATCTCGGGCAGCGTGTATCGCGGGATCATGAGGTGGCCCCCGAGAGCGCGGCCGGTGCGGACCCGGCGGGAGTGGCAGCCGGCGGCAGCTTGGCCGCTATGTCGTGGCGGCGCTGCATGCCATGCCAGCCGATCAGAGTCGCGGCGCCCTCTGCACGCTGGCGAGCGGCCGCCATGGTGGCTCCGAGCCCCACTACCGAGAGGACCCGGCCGCCGTTCGTGCGGAACTGCCCATCCGGCCCGCGCACCGTACCGGCGTGGAAGATGGTGGCGCCGGCACGAGCCGCCTCGTCAAGACCGGAAATCACGTCGCCTCTGCGCGGGGCATCCGGATAGTCGGCGGCTGCCATCACGACCGCCACAGCGGCTTCGCCGGTGGTTGGAAGCACGTGGCCGGTGAGTCCCAGGCCGGCCGCTGCCGTCGAGAGGTCGCCCAGCGCGGCGCCGAGAAGCAGCGGCCCGAGAGGAACCGCGAGCCGGGGCAACAAAGCCTGCGCCTCGGGGTCGCCGAATCTCGCGTTGCACTCGATCAGAGCCGGGCCTTCGGTCGTGAGCATCAACCCGGCGTAGAGCGCGCCCCGGAACGGGGCCCCGCGCCGCGCCAGCTCGGCCAGGATGGGCAGATGAATCACATCGATGAGGTGGGCGCAGAGGCTCTCCGGCAGGTCCGGCACGGGGCTATACGCGCCCATGCCGCCGGTGTTGGGGCCTCTGTCGTCGTCGAGGAGGCGCTTGTGGTCGCGCGCCGGCGGCAACGCCAGGGCGGCATGATCGTCGCAGATCGCGATGAGGCTGGCCTCGGCGCCGAAGAGCCGCTCCTCCAGAACGACGAGAGGAGGACTCGCCTCCGCGTCGCCAGAAGCCCGCTCCGCGGGTTTCTCCTCTGGCACGGCCGCCGCCCGGGCGAACATGGCCTTCAGCGCCGCTTCGGCGGCGGCGTAGTCGTCGCAGACGGTGACTCCCTTGCCGGCCGCCAGGCCGTCCGCCTTGACGACGACGCCTCGGGACCCAGGCGCATCGGCCAGCTCCCGGGCAAACGCAAGAGCGGGCTCGAGGGCCGTGAAGTCGCGTCCGCGGGCCATCCGGACTCCGGCAGACGCCGCCACGTCCCGGCAGAAGGCCTTGCTCCACTCGATCCGTGCGGCCGCTCTGCTGGGGCCGAAGACAGGCACACCGGCGACCGTCAGTGCGTCGGCAACCCCGGCCGCCAGGGGCGCCTCCGGCCCCACGACGACCAGATCCACTCTCTCCGCAGTGGCGAGGCTCACGACCGCGGCCGGGTCCACCGGCGAGACGGCGGGGCGGCAGCTCACCTTGGGCTCGACGGCGATGGCATCGCTGCCGGGGGCCACGATCACCGTCGTCACTCCGGGCTCGCGAGCGAGACTCCAGACGAGGGCATGCTCGCGGCCACCGCCGCCCAGGACGAGCACACGGGCCGGTACGCGGCCCATGGAGCCCTGGTTCGGAGGCGCCTGCAGGCTCATCGCTCTGCCGGAGCGGTCGACCGGGCCACCGCCGGGGCCGCGGCCGGCGCCACGGACGGGGCCGTTTCCGGCGGGCGGGGCCGCAGCGGCCGGGCCCTTCGCTCTATCGTCTGGTGCCGCTCCGGCCCAACCGAGACGAGGCAGATTGGGGCGCCGGAGAGCCGTTCGACGGCGTCGACGTATCGCCGGGCATTCTCCGGCAGGTCGCTCATGGAGCGGCAGTCGTGCAACGGCTCGGTCCAGCCCGGGAAACGCTCGTAGATCGGCTTCGCCCGGGCCAGGATGTCGGCGTCCGAAGGCCACCAATCGACCCGCTTGCCGTCGACCTCGTAAGCCATGCAGATCAGGACCTCGTCCAGGCCGGACAGGATGTCGATCTTGTTGAGCATGATCGAGCTGACACTGTTCACGGCCACGGCATAGCGGAGCGGCACCGCGTCGAACCAGCCGACCCGGCGCCGGCGGCCGGTAGTGGTGCCGAACTCGCGGCCCCGGTCCGTGATCCCCTCGCCGATCGCGTCGGTCAGCTCGGTCGGGAACGGTCCGGCCCCCACGCGAGTGGCATAGGCCTTCATCACGCCGATCACTTCGTCGACCTGGAGTGGCCCGATCCCCCCGCCCGTGCAGGCTCCGCCCGCTATCGGGTTCGACGACGTCACGAACGGATAGCTGCCGTGGTCCAGGTCGAGCAGCGCGCCCTGCGCGCCCTCGAACAAGAGGTGGTCGCCTCTGGCGAGGAGTTCCTGCACGAGCTGGGTCGTGTCGGCGAGGTGCGGCTCCAATTGGGCGCCCCAGTCGACCGCCTGGGCCACCAGCTCGACGAGATCGAAGCCGTCGACGCGGTGCTGGCGCTGGAGGGTCGCGTTCTTCTCGGGCAGGATCCGAGCGAGCTTGCTCCGCAACGCCGGGCCGTCGAGCAGATCCTCCATCCGGATCCCGATCCGCCAGGCCCGGTCGGCGTAGGCGGGCCCGATACCGCGCCGCGTGGTCCCCACCGCCGCGTTGGCCAGGCGAGCCTCCATCGCGCCGTCCAGGGCGATGTGGTAGGGCATGATCACGTGCGCGTGCTTGCTTACTCGGACCCGATCCACCTCGATCCCACGGGAGGCGAGCATCCCCAGCTCGGCGATCAGCGTGGCCGGATTGACCACGACGCCGTTGCCGATGATCGGGGTGATGTGCGGGTAGAGCACGCCCGAGGGCACGAGGTGGAGCTTGAAGACCTCCTCGCCGAGCATGATGGTGTGGCCGGCGTTGTCGCCGCCCTGGTAGCGGACGACGGCGGTGACGTCCTCGGCCAGGAAGTCGGTGGTTTTGCCTTTGCCCTCGTCGCCCCACTGCAGGCCGACGATCACGGTCGCGGTCAACGGTTGTCCCCTCGCGATTCAACCCGGCCAAGCCGGCGCAAGCGTGCCCGAGAAATCAAAAGGCCCTCGGCCATCCGGCCGGGGACCTGGGTAGACTGCCCCTCCAGCGGAGCTGCGGCTCCTGAGGGAGCGAAGGTGGTGGCTCGTCTCACGGGGCGAACTGCACGNNGCACGCCTTCCTGGGGCAACGTGCACTCCTTGGCGATGTTGTCTCTGGAGCCCCGCGGCGCTCGGCCTTGGGCAGTCGGGAGTATAGCAGGCGCGGCAGCGACCCGAAGGACTGAGGGCCTGTTATCCGGTCGTGACGTCGGGTGGTAGCCCCGAACGATCCTCCGCATCCGACCGGCCCAGTCCAAAGCGTCGGGGTGCGCCCGCCGTCTGCCAGAAGAGCGCGAGCGGCGCCAGCAAGAGCACGAGGCTGTGCCAGTAGAAGGCGGGGGTGGCGATTGCGGCGCCGGCGGCACGAAATACGGGCCGGCGAGTCGCCACGAACAGCAGCCCGATCGGGAGGCGGACAGCGAATGAGACTGGGATGAGCGGCCCAACCGGATCGGTCGCCGCACGACCGAGCTGCCCGAACCAGTCCTGCCAGAGCGAGAGGAAGGGCAGAGTCGTGAGACAGCCGAGCGCGATAACGAGCACTGTCCGTCGCCAGCGGCCGGGGTCGATCGCGAGCAGCGGAGAGAACTTCATGAACCCGAAGAAGACGGGCAGGACGACGTAGCCTCGCCGTATGGCGAGCATGATGACCGCGGCCATCGGCAGGTCGAGCGTCCCGGCCCAGGGCAGGAAGGCCACGAAGGGCACGATCCAGAACGTGCAGCCGACTCCTCGCCAGCTCCCGGCGATGTACCTCAGAGAGGCGACGTTCGCGCCTACCACCGTCCAGAAACAGACCGGATACGGCAGGAGCGAAAAGAGCGCGCATGCGAGCACGATCGGCGGCGCGTAGAAGAACGGCTCGACGCCGAAGGTGTAGACCGGCCGACCGGCACGAAAGGCCTCACCCGCGGCAACGAATATGCGCCCGACATCCGAGCCGCTGGGGTCCAGGAGGCCGCCGTTGGTGTAGAACGCGCTGGCGACGATGGCGGCCCACACATACCCACCGACCGAGACCGCCAGAAGGGCCACCGTCTTGGCGGTCGCACGACTCGGTGGAGTCCGGCCGGTGGCCGGGTGCGCGTCGCCGGCCGAGGCACGTCCGGCGCCGGCGCCGCCGAAGCGAGACAACGCTCCCCTGACGAGTCGCATCAACTCGATCCCTCAGACCGCAACAGCAGCGTCGCCGGCCTGGCCCGGCCGAGCGTCCGGCCGCAGCAAGACGAGCGGGGTGAGCAAGAGGGCGAAGGTATGCAGGCAGAAGGCGGGAGTGGCAATCACTGCGCCCAGGGCTCGAGGCACGGGCCGGCGGCTCAGTACGAGCAGCAGCCCCACCGGCAACCGTACGGCGAACGGAACGGGTGCCGCGCTCCAGCTGGCCTCGGCCGCATGAACTGCGGATCTGGCCCCTCTAGCAACTCCGTGGAAGACCATTCGGATCCCCAGGTCGTCTCCGTCCGTCGCCGCTGGGGCGAGGCGGGGGCCAGTATCACATAGACGACCGCCCCGAGGCTCGCCGTCAGCGGTTGCGGATCGCCGCCGGGCTACTCGTCCACGCTCGAGTGCGGCGTGGCCTCGGCCGTCGCAGCGATCCGCGAAGCCAGGGCCGTCGCCACCGCTTCGGCGCCGCGAGCGCGCCACTCCGCGGCGATGGCGGCCGTGGCGGTCGCACCGACCCGGCACGCTCCGGCCGCCAGCATCCCGAGCATCGCGTCGAGCGTCCGCACGCCGCCGGCGGCCTTGACTCCGACGTGGTCGCCGACGACCCGGCGCATCAGGGCGATCTCGCCCGCCTCGGCGCCGCGGGGTGAGTAGCCGGTACCGTTCTTGACGAAGGACCCGCGGGCCTCCACGACGACTCGACATCCGGCTTCGACCTGCTCCGGGGTCAGGTACGCCGTCTCCAGGATCACCTTGACCGGCGTCGGGGCAACCGCATAGCAGATCCCGGCCAGCTCGTCCCGGACGTATCGGAGATCGCCGCCTCGAAGTGCGCCGATGTTGACCACGACGTCCAGCTCGACGGCGCCCTGCTCCACGGCCACGAGAGCTTCACGCTCCTTTATCTGCGATGTGTGGGCCCCGTGCGGGAAGCCGATCACGGTCGTGGGACCAACTTCCGTCCCCCGGAGCCTCTTGACGACCAGCTCGAGGTCGGCCGGCCGGCAGCAGATTGTCGCCGCCCGCCACTCGATGGCGACGTCGATAGCCGCCTCGACCTCGGCCCGGGTGAGTTCGGGCCGGAGGATCGAGTGGTCGATGCAGCCCATCAGCGTGGCTTCGTCGATGAGGGACAGGTCCAGGGGTGCCCTATTTGCGAGTCTGCCGGCTATTCGAGCCATCGTCTCTCCAGTTCGGTGGATGTTGGGACTCTCACGGTTTGCGCACGACTGCGAGTCCGTGGCCGCCGCCTGCGTCGATCGCCAGCACGGTCGGTAGACCGGTTGGCAGGGTCGTCTGACCGGATTCGTTGCCGCCCCACGCGACAAGCGTCCCGTCGGACTTCAGAGCCAGGCTGAAGTTGCCGCCCGCGGCGACGGCCGTGACCCCGGCCAGGCCTGAGGGGACTTCCGTCTGGCCGGAGTCGTTCGTACCCCACGAGACGACCGTTCCGTCCGACTGCACGGCCAGGCTGTGGTAGTAGCCGGCCGAGATCAGCTTCACGCCTCCGAGGCCGGCCGGGACCTTGACCGCGCCGCTCGACTGGTCGGTTACCGACGTGTCGCCCCAGGCCACTACCGTTCCGTCGGACTTCAGGGCCAGGCTAAAATCGTAGCCGGCCGAGACCTCGCGGACATCTCTGAGCCCGGTCGGGACGTTGACCTCACCGTTCGCGTTCGAGCCCCATGCCACGACGGTTCCGTCCCGCTTGAGCGCCAGAGCGTGGCTGCCGGCGGCCGAGATCTGGACGACGTCCGTGAGCCCGGCCGGAGCCGTCGTCTGGCCGGATGTGTTGTCGCCCCAACCGATGACCGTGCCGTCCCCTTTGAGGGCCAGGGAGAAGGCGCTCCCGGCCGATATGGCCATGATCCCCGTCGCTCCGGCGGGGATGCTCGTTTCGCCGACGTCGTTGGCACCCCAGCCGACCACCGTGCCGTCCGACTTGAGGGCCAGGCTGAACTCGTCACCTGCGGCAACGGCCGCGACACCGGTCAGACCGGCCGGAACTTCGATCTGGCCGTAGGTGTCGTCGCCCCAGGCCACCACTCTCCCCGACTGTACGGCCGTCGCGCAGGCACAAGACCCGACGGCGGTTGCCGTCGCCGGGGCAACCACAGTGGCAAGGGGGCTGCTCATGCCCGAATCGGCAGGCGTGGTGGCGCCGCTCGACGAGCAGGCCGCGCCGATCAGAAGCGCGGTGCACAGCGATGTGAAGCGGCCGAAACGAGAGGTGACTCCTCGCCCTGTGGTCAGGTCGGCTCCTCCGAGACGCGGGCGCGACTATGGAATCGCGGGCCCCTGGCCAGCATAGCGCCGAGCCTGCGGAACGTCGCCGGACGGCACGCAGACCCCTCAGCCGCACGCGCCGCTACGGTCTCGGATCTCGGACCAGGTCATCTGGCTCTTATGGCTCGAACCACCCACAGCGGCAGCATCAGCAGCGCAGCCAACCAGACGTAGATCCACCACGACGGGTCCATCGGGAATAGGGCCACCGGCAAGGTGATCAGCAGCATCACGACGTAGGCCACCAGGGGACCGTATCGCTTCACGGACGGTCTTCTAGTGGCGCGCCACACGAAGGTCGAATTGCCGCCCCGCACGAGATCCGCCACGGCCAGCGCGACACCCGCGGCGGCAGTCCCGGTGAAGAGCCAGAGTCCCGGCCCTGCGGTTGGCGGCACGAAGTTGCTGTAGTAACCACCGGATAGAACGTCCTGGAATCGCAGGATCGCCCCGTAGAACGCCGCCGCGAATGCGACCAGGATCGCGATCTTCGCCCCACGCGCCGGAAATGCCAGGCCGGCGAGGGTGACCACGATCGCCACCAGGGTCGCGAAGGGAATCAGAAGGTCCGGCGTTGTCAGTGCGCCGGCCGAGCCGCCCCACGAGATCCCCGTCCAGGATCTGGGTTCTGAGGGCGCCAACCACGGCACGAAGAACGACCCGATGAGAACCGCGGCGGCTCCGATCTCCAGGAGCGCGAGAAGGCTTCGGTCGCCTCGATCGACCGCCGAGCCTGCCGTCGGGTCTCTTCCGGCTTCGATCTCCATGGCGATCCCCTCCAGCTGAGTGGCAGGTCCGGCCGCGACGCCAGAGTTTCCTGAGTTCCGAGAACGACCGGGTCTCACCTGAGTATGCGCAATCGCATAAGCCACGGATGACCCGCGGTTGATCGGGCTTGATTAGGGTTCGGTTACCCGCCGTCACAGAGAAGCGCCGTCATCGAGCGGCGCATGAAGAGGAGTTGGGACCGTGAACAAGGTCCTTCTTACAGGCCGTCTGACTCGCGATCCGGAGCTGCGATCGCTGGCCAGCGGTTCATCCGTAGCCACCTTCGCCGTGGCCACCAACGAGTTCCGGGGCAACGGCAAGGAGCACGCCGAGTACCACAACGTCGTCGTCTGGGATCGTCTTGCCCAGGTGTGCGGCCAGTATCTCGGCAAGGGCCAGCAGGTCGCCGTCGAGGGCCGGCTGCAGACCCGGCAGTGGGATGACGACCGCGGCGCGCGCCACTGGAAGACGGAGGTCGTGGCCACGTCGGTCGAGATGCTTTCCGGCCGCCGCAAGCGGGACTACGAGGCCGAGTCGCTGAAGGGCCAGGCCGCGGACAGCACCGAGTCGGGACCGGCCGGCGGCGATCCGGCGGGTCAGACCGACGCCGCAGACGAGTCCGATGACGACGCCGACTCCGATGCGGCCGGCGAGGACGAACCTGCCCTCGTCCTGGCGTAGCTCACACCCAGGGGCGCCGTGTGCCGTCCCCCCACGGCGCGGCGCCCCGACCAATCTCAGACGGGCCCAAGGCCCTCCACGAAGCGCGCTATCACCCGGGCCAACCGCGGGCCCGCGGTCGTCGCTCCGGCAAGTACTTCCTCGTGACTCAAGGCCGAAGTCGAGAGACCGGCCCCGGGGTTGGTAACGAGTGAGACTCCGCAGACTCGGAGCCCGGACCATCGAGCCGCCACGGCCTCGAGAGCCGTTGACATCCCAACGGCATCGGCCCCGAGGGTCCGCAGCATGCGCACCTCGGCAGGGGTCTCGTAGCTCGGACCGGTCAGGCAGGCGTAGACGCCCTCGGCCAGTGCCACATTCTCGGCCGTTCCCGCTCGGCGGAGGCCGGCGCGCAGCTCCGAGTCCCAGACGTCGGTCATGTCCGGAAAGCGCGGACCCAGCTCGTCGTCATTCGGCCCCATGAGCGGGTGGCGACCGGTCAGATTGAGGTGATCGGCGATGATCATCAGCGTCCCCGCTCCGAAATCCGGGTTCACGCCACCCGCCGCGTTGGTCAGCACGAGGATCTCCGCTCCCAGGCGGCGCATCAGGAGCACGGGCTGGACCACGAGCCCGGCCGAGTAGCCCTCGTACAGATGGAAGCGGCCCTGCTGCACGACCACCGCCACTCCGGCAAGGTGCCCGAAGAGCAGCCTGCCGGCGTGCCCAGGGGCCGTGGCCGCCGGCCAGCCGGGCAGCTCCTCGAACGGGATCGCCGCCTCCACCTCGATTGCGTCGGCGAGGCCTCCCAGCCCAGAACCCAGAACGATCCCGATTCGAGGCCGAAGGCCCGTTCGCAGCCGGACCGCGCGCTCCAGGGCCACCAGGAGATCCGATTGCTGAGCGGGATAGATCTCGCCCCCGTGGACGAGCGGCTCCCCGGACTCGCTCATCGGGCGGCTTCGTCGAGGTTGGCGGCGCCGAACGAGAGCGGAAGCAGCATGGCCAGAGTCGTGATGAGGACCACGTCGGAGAGGCTCGAGGCCGCGAAGACGATCACGTCGGGGCCGAACTCGGCCATCAGCTGGCGGCATATGCCGCACGGCGTCGAGGGCTCGGGCGTCGGCGTGACCACCGCGAGCGCACGAATCGCGGTCTCGCCGGCGCTCACCGCGCCGACAATCGCGCTTCGCTCGGCGCAGATCGTGGCCCCGTACGAGGCGGACTCCACGTTGCATCCGGGATAGACACCGCCACCGCTCGTCAACACGGCCGCGCCGACACGGAATCCTGAGTACGGCGCCCGCGCGTGAGCCTGGGCACGCAGCGCCGCATCGAGCATGACCGGAAACTCGGCCAGACGGGAGGCCGCAGCAATCCTGTCGAGCCGCTCGATCTCTCCAGACACGGCGCTTCCTCCTTGGGATGCGAAGCCTGCGTCGGCGGTAGTGATAGCGTCTGCAGGAACGGTTCCACAAGCGACGCAGGAGGGAGACGACCGATGGCGACTACGAGACGGAAGGCATCCCCGGGCGGCCCAGCCGAACGTCGCGCCGATGCCCCTACCAACGAGGCGGGAGCACAGTACCACCTGCACCTTTCCCCCGGGCAGATCCCCGCGACGATCCTCATGCCGGGCGATCCCGATCGAGTTCTACGGATGGCCGCAACCTGGGACGACGCCCGCGAGCTCGCCTATCACCGCGAGTACCGCTCCGCCCAGGGCACCTACAAGGCCGTGCCGATCGGCGCCATCTCGAGCGGCATCGGCGCGCCAAGCCTGGAGATCGCGACCCACGAGTTCGCGACGATCGGGGGCCGGACGGTCATTCGCGTCGGCACCTGCGGCGCTCTTCGCAAGGAGATACGGCCAGGCGACCTGATCGTGCCGGCGGCCGCGGTCCGGCGGGATGGCACGGCCGATCGGTACCTGCCACTCGACCACCCGGCCTTCGCAGATCCCGAGGTCTACATGG
Source organism: Chloroflexota bacterium (assembly GCA_003158295.1). Lineage (GTDB taxonomy): Bacteria > Chloroflexota > Limnocylindria > Limnocylindrales > CSP1-4 > Fen-1039. The sequence goes on from PMIP01000015.1 coordinate 13,718, forward strand.
CCCTGGTCGAGGCCTGCGAGCGGCTCGGCTACCGCTACCACACCGGGATCGTCTGCAGCGTCGGCTCGTTCTACGTGGGCCAGGAACGTCCCGTCACGGGGGGCTTCTGGCAGTCTTCGGTGGACGGACTCATCGACGATCTCGTCGAGGCGGGCGTCGTCTGCCTGGAGATGGAGTGCTCCGCCCTCTTCGTGCTGGCCCGACTCTTCGGCATGCGCAGCGGCGCCGTGCTGGGGGCGGTCGCCAATCGGGCCACCAACGCCTTCGGAGACAACGGTGCGGAGGAGAATGCCATTGCCGCCGCCAACGAGGCCGTGGCCATCCTGGACGAGTGGCGCCGCCGCAAGGAAGCAGCCGGCAAAACGAACTTCTACCCGTCCCTGGTCCGCGAGGGCTGAGCCGGCCCAGGCTCGCAACCGGGCTCGATTGACGTCGAGCCGTCAGGCCCGGAAAGCGATCGCGAGTCTCTAGGTCGCCGACTCGCGCTCGTACGGGACTCCGTCCGCCGCCGGGGCAATGCTCCGGCCGATCAAGCCCGCCAGAACGACGATGGTGATGATGTAGGGCAGCGCCTCCCAGAACTCGCCGGGTACCGGGTTCATCAAGTTCCCAAGGTCCCCAGTTGGGCGGGAGATCGTTATGGACTGGCTGAGGCCGGTGACCGAGGCGAAGAGAAGGGCCGCCCCGAATGCCCCGACCGGCGTCCACCGTCCAACGATCATCGCAGCCAGGCCGATGAAGCCTCGGCCCTGGGTCATGCCGGCGTTGAATCCGCCGGTCTGCTCCATGCTCAGCCAGGCTCCGCCGAGCGCAGCCAGGGCGCCGGAGGCCACGACGTTGCGATAGCGCAGCCAGACGACGTCGATCCCGACCGTCTCGGCCGCGCGAGGGTGCTCGCCGGAGGCCCGCGTTCGAAGTCCCCAGCGCGACCGGAACAGCATGATCTGCAGCATCACGACGATCACGAGCGTGGTGATCCCGATGGGACCCTGGCCGACCACCGCGTTCAGCAGCCAGCCGACGATCGGCACTCCCTCGACCTCAGGGGGGACCACGAGTTTGCTGAAGCTGCCGGCGCCCACCAGGGACTGCGACGCGATCAAGCTGTACATGTAGCCCGTGAAACCGGCCGCGCCGATGTTGATGATCGTGCCGCTGATGATCTGGTCTATCCGGAGCGTAACGGCCAGCCAGGCGTGCAGGAGCGCGACGAGCATTCCCGCGGCGATCGCCGCGGCCAGCCCGATGACCAGGGGCAGAGTTAGGCCGAAATACGGCGTGGGAGTTCCTGTGCCGAGCGCGTTTGCCGCAAGAGCGGCGATGAACCAGCCCACGAAGGCGGCCGTGAGCATGATCCCCTCGATCCCGATGTTGACCACGCCGGACCGCTCACACAGAACTCCGCACAGGGCAGCCAGTGTGATCGGGACGGCGACGGCAACGGTCGTGTTGGAGATGAACTCCAGGTTCGCCAGGGCGTAGCCGATGAACTGGAAAAGGATCCCCAGGATCGGGATGGAGTCGAGGCTTCCGGGAATTCCGCTCATTTGGCCACCATCCCAAAGGCCGGGGCAATTTCGGTCGAGTCGGCGGATGCCGACGCCGATCCTCCCGGAGCCCGGCGCGCCCGCCAGCGGCGGAGAACATTGACAAGCAGGAACAGCAGGATGATCGCCTGCAGGGCGTCGACCAGCTCCGCCGGGACGCCGGGCGATATCTGCATTGACTGCGCCCCCGCACGCATCCCGCCCAGGAGGAGCCCGGACAGCATGATGCCCACCGGGTTCGATCGACCCAGCAGGGCCACCGTGATGGCATCGAAGCCGATGGTGGTGTCATAGCCCGGGGCTATCTGGTGAACCACGCCGAGAAGCGTGGTCGCGCCGGCGAGACCGCACAACGCCCCGGCCAGAGTCATCGCCAGGACGATCAACTGCCGCGTCTTCATGCCGGCGTAGCGAGCCGCGTCGGAGTTGGCACCGGCGGTCCTCAGCTCGAAGCCCAGCGTGGTTCGATACAGGAGGAACCAGACCAGCGGAACGGCCAACAGCGCGAAGAGGATGCCGATGTGGCCGTCGCGTCCGAGGACGATGGGCAGGGCGCCATTCCGGGTGGTCACGTCTACCGTGATCGGCTGGGGCGAATTGGGCAGACGCAGCGGACCGCTGATCGCCCAGTAGGTCGTGAAGACCAGGATGTAGTTGAGCATGATCGTTGTCACGACTTCATGGGCTCCCGAAGTCGCCTTGAGGACTCCCGGGATGAAGCCCGCGAACCCGCCGAGCGCGGCGCCTACTATCAGGGCCAGAGGAATGGTGATGTACCCGGGCGTGCTGGAACCAATGAGGGTCACCACGCTCATGGCCCCGACCGTACCCATGAGGAACTGGCCCCGACCGCCGATGTTGAAGAGTCCGGCCTTGAATCCGAGGCCAACGCCAAGCCCGGCCAGGATCAGAGGGGTCGAGTAGACGAGCGTCGAAGTGATGCCGTTCGTCGAGCCGACGGCCCCGGACCAGAGCGCTCCGTAAGCGGCGATAGGCAGCCCCAGATCGAATGAGCTGTGGTTGGGGAGAAGCCCACTGAAGGCCGCGATGCCGATGCCGCCGACGACGAGGGCCAGCAGAATCGCGACCACCGACTCCGCAAGCAACAACCACAGTTTTCGCAACCAGGCCGGAGCCGAGAGCCGCGATCTGGCCGTCGGTGCGGTCGCGCTCATGCCGTCGCCTCTTCTGCCGTGGCCTTGTCTCCGCCCGTCGCCATCAGCAATCCCACCTGGCTCTTGTCGGCCGTGCGCCCGTCCAGCTCTGCCACGATCCGGCCGCGAAACATGACCGCGATCCTGTCGGAGATCTCCATGACCTCGTCGAGCTCGGCAGAGACGAGGAGGACCGCCGTGCCGGCGTCACGCTTGGCGATGATCTGGCGGTGGATGAACTCGATGCTGCCCACGTCCAGGCCGCGCGTTGGCTGATCCAGGACGAGCAGCTTCAGCGGCCGGTCGAACTCGCGAGCCACGACAACCTTCTGCTGGTTGCCGCCCGACAGCGTGGCGGTCGCCACGGTGGACGATGGCACGCGGATGTCGAATCGCTCCACCTGCTCGTCGGCCGACTCCAGGACGGCGGCGTCCTCGCGGAGGAAACCATGCGCGAACGGGGGCCGGTAGTAGCTCGTCAGAACCAGGTTGTCGTACAGCGGAAAGGCGAGGATCAATCCGAACCGCTGCCGGTCGCCAGGAACGTAGCCGACTCCCGCCTCGTTCATGGCCCGCGGGGAGAATCCCGTGACCTCGCGACCGTCGAGGGTGACTTTTCCGGCACTGGGGCGGCGGAGACCGATCAGAGCCTCGACCAGCTCGTCCTGTCCGTTGCCGGCCACTCCGGCGATGCCGAGGATCTCGCCGGCCCGGATCTGGAGCGTCGCCCCGGGGACGACTTCCTGGCGCCGGTCGTCGGCAACGTGCAGACCCTCGACTTGGAGCATGGGAGCGCCGGCATGCGAGACACCCCGGTCGACGGTGAGCTCTACTTCGCGCCCGACCATGAGCTCGGCCAGTTCGGCCTCGGTCGTCTCGCTCGGCTTTCGCTCGCCGATAACGCGGCCGCGCCGGATGACCGTGATCCGGTCGGCGACGGCCAGGACCTCGTAGAGCTTATGGCTGATGAAGACGATCGAGCGCCCGTCCGCCGCCAGCTTGCGCAGCAGGGCGAAGATCTCATCGGTTTCCTGGGGCGTGAGCACCGCGGTCGGCTCGTCGAGGACGAGTATCTGAGCGTCGCGGTAGAGCGCCTTCAGGATCTCTACGCGCTGCTGCTGTCCCACCGACAGCGACCCGACCTTCATCTCCGGATCGAGGGCGAACCCGAAGCGTTTCGCCAGCGCCGCGATGCGCTTGTTCGCTTCTCCGCGGTCCAGAAAGAGGCGGTTCGCCATCGTCTCGGAGCCAAGAACCACGTTTTCGGCCACGGACAGGACGGGCACCAGCATGAAGTGCTGGTGGACCATGCTGATCCCGCGGTCGATTGCGTCGGACGGGCCGGCTATCGTCACTGGCTTGCCGTCGAGCAGGATCTGCCCTTCGTTCGGGCGCGCCAGACCGTAGAGGACGTTCATGAGGGTCGTCTTGCCGGCGCCGTTCTCGCCCAGCAAGGCGTGGATCTCGCCGCGGCGCACATCCAGGTTGATGTGGTCGTTGGCGACGACCCCGGGATAGCGCTTGGTTATGCCCCGCATCTCGAGCGCGGGGACGGACGTTGCAGCCGCTTCTCCAGGCATGACGGCCTCGCTGGTCCGGTGACCGATGCGACGAGCGGGCCGGCCCGAAGGCACGGCCCGCTCGAGAGACTACAAGCTGGCGATTACTGGCCTGTCCAGGTTCCGCACTGGTCCGTGCAGGTCTTGAGGGTTCCTGCCTTCATCGCGGCAAGCGCCGCGTCCAGCTTGCCCTGGACGTCGGCCGGAAGGGTGATGGAGGTGTTGTGGAACGGCGAGTAGCCGATGCCGTCGTTCGCGGCGTTGAACTTGGAGACGCCGCCTGCGGCGGTGCCCTTGGAAATGGCGACGATAGTCTGATTGACCGCGCTGGAAAGATGCTTCTCCGCGGAGGTCACGATGCACTTGTCTGCGCTCGGGTAGGACAGGTACTCGTCCACGTCCACGCCGATGCCGACGATGTTGGCGGCGCACGCTGCGTCGAGGGTGCCGTTGCCGGTGCCACCGGCCACCTGGAAGACCACGTCAACGCCCTGCTGCTGGATGAACTGGGTGCTGAAGGTCTTGCCGTAGACCGGGTCGCCGTAGGCCTTGCCCAGGTCGCCGGTGGAGAAGAAGGCGGTCTGGACGTTGATCTTCGGGTTGTAGGACAACGCGCCCAGCTGGAAGCCCTGCAGGTAGCGGACAACCGCCGGGTTGTTGTTGATGCCGCCGAGCTGGCCGATCTTGCCGGTCTTGCTGACGGAGGCGGCGACGATGCCCGCGAGGTATCCGGCCTGATCTTCCTCGAAGGTTACGCCGATCAGCTTGGGCAGGAGCTTGGAGGCGTCGCCTGCGCACTTGAAGGTGCTGTCGGGAGCGCCCGTGGCGTCGACGCAAGGAGCCACGTCGACCGCGATGAACCAGATGTTCGGATTTGCCTTGGCCGCCTTGATCGTGGCGTCGCCGAGGTTGAAGCCGACGGTGACGATGACGTTGTAGCTCTTGTCGACGAAGCCCTGGATGTCGGCCGTGTAGTCCGAGGCGTCTTTCGGCACGACGAACTCGGCGGTGGTGCCGAGGGTCGTGGCGGCGTTCTTGGCCCCTTCGTACGAGTACTGGTTGAAGTTCTTGTCGGTGATGGTGCCGACGTCGGTGACGACTCCGATCTTCAAGGCGGCGGGTGCCGGCGTGCTACTCGAGCTCGAGCACGCGGACACCACGAGCGCCGCTGCTGCGAGCAGCGCGAAACCTGTTCTGAGCCTACCAGTCATGGAGCCTCTCCCTGCCGTGACATCTCCCGAGGTCCTGAAACGAACCTCCCTATGCAGATTGTATATGTCGCACGCAGGTGCGTGACCGCAGTCCCCAGGGCACGGCGCCACGCTGTGGTCCGTCCGGTGCCTCGTCGTACTGCAGTCTCGGCCCCGGGTCCGACGCAGGCTCAGTGCGTCGTCTTCCCGGACCGGCAGCCATGCCCTCCCAACGATCCTCGACCGCGTGTTCATCCCTCGACCCCATGTGCGAGCCGGCCACAGCGGCGGCCAATGCGAGGTCGAAACGCGGGTCCGAGTTGGCGTGTGAGCCGGCCGTATGGGCGAGGCGAGTCAGCCCGGTCGATACAGCTCGCGTCTATCCAGGCCGGTGGCGGTGGCCACCTGGCGGACGGCGTCCGAGCGCTTCATTCCGGACGCTACCAGGCGCGCGACTTCGCCCCGCCCCCCGTCCATCGTCGGGGCGTCGGCGCGCGCTCGAGCCGCCGATTCGGCGGCACTGACCGCCTCCACGACCATGGCGAACTCGCCACGCAACGTTAGCTCGCCCGCTGCGGCCCGTGCCGCCAGATCGCCCAGCGGCCCCCGCACTACCTCCTCATGGAGTTTGGTCAGCTCGCGGCACACGGCGGCGCGGCGCTCGGCTCCCGCCGCCGCGGCCAGGTCGGCGAGGGTGGCGGGGACACGCGACGGAGCCTCGTAGATGACGCAGGCGCGTTCGTCGGCCGCGATCCTGGCCAGCCGCTCCCGCCGCTCGCGGCCGGTGCGCGGCAGGAACCCCTCGAACGTCCAGTGGGCAGCGGCCATTCCGCTTGCCACGAGCGCCGCCAGCACCGCGGACGGGCCGGGGACGGGCACCACGCGGCCACCCTCCGCCGCCCAGGCCGACACCAGCTCGCCGCCCGGATCGCTGATCAGTGGCGTGCCCGCGTCCGTCACGAGGGCCAGATCCCGCCCCGATCGAAGGTGAGCGAGCAGTTCCGCCTCGCGGCCGGGTCCGCTCCGGGCGTGATAGCTCACCAGGTGGGTCTCGATCGCGTAGCGGGCGAAGAGCCGCCTCGTGAGACGCGTGTCCTCCGCCGCGACGAGTGGCACCGCCCGCAGCACCTCGATGGCGCGGTAGGTCACGTCGCCAAGGTTGCCGATAGGGGTGGCGACGACGTAGAGCTGTCCGCCCGAGGCCACTCCCGCCGTGCTCGCGGCCGCTCCAGCGGCGCCCGCGGCCGCGCCCCTGGCCGCCCGCCCAGCCCCGGCCGGGCCGCTCATCGCCGGGCCGAGCCTGGCCGCCGACGCGGGTAGAGGTAGTCAACGCCGGTCGTCCGCGGCCCGAGCTTGGCCACGGGCGGCACCTGGCGCTTGAACTCGGACGTGGCGACCAGCCGCTTGACCCGTTCCATGGTCGCCGCCGGAAAGCCCATCGCCGCCAGCTCCTCATCCGTCCGGCGCTTGTCGATCATCCAGAAGAGCAGTCGATCGAGCTCCGGGTAGGTGAAGCCGGCCTCGGCCTCGTCGGTCTGNNGATCGGGTTGAAGGCGCAGGCCGAATCGCCGAACAGGGTCGTGTAGCCGATCAGGGCCTCGGTCTTGTTGCCCGTGCCCACGACCAGGCCGCCCCACGTGACCGACCGGTCGTACAGGACGCACATCCTCTGGCGAGCCATGAAGTTGCCGCGACGCAGCTGACTGGCCTCCAGGCCCTCCATCCCGGCCGCCCCCGGCTCCGGCTCGCGCCCGAAGTAGCCGTCCACCATGGGGCTTATGTCGACCAGCTCGCTGGCGCAGCCCAGCCGCTCGACGACGGTCCGGGCATCGTCCACGGAGCCCGCAGAGGAGGCCCGGAACGGCATCAGGACGCACAGCAGGCGCTCGGGTCCGATCGCTTCGGCGGCGAGGAAGGCCACCAGGGCCGAGTCGATACCGCCCGACAGCCCCAGCAGCGCTCGCTCGAAGCCGGCCTGGCGAAGCTGGTTGCGAATGAAGCCGACCGTGACGCGACGGGCGACTTCGGTGTCGATCGCGAGCTCCGGCGGCAGCTCGAAGAGCCGGCCCGACGTCTCCGCCGGCGGCTTGCGCCCGGCCTTCGCGTCGCCGCTCATCGAGCCTTGGGTTTTCGGCCCTGCGTCTTCGACTTCGCGGTCCGAGCCTTGGGCTTCGACCGGTGCCCCGCGGGCGGCTCGCTGGCCACCTCGAGCGTCGTCTCGGTCCGTTCGGCCAGGATGCGCCGCAGTTCCCGCAGGTGGAGCTCGGGCCGCTCGTCGCGCAGCAGCGGCAGCCCGATCCGCTCGCGCCGCACGTCACCGAGCTCGACGTCCACGAGGTACAGACCCTCGTCGAAGAGGGGCGCGGTGAAGAGCGTCTCGCCGCTCGGAGATACGACCTCCGATCCGCCCCAGAAGCTGATCGTCTCGTCCATGCCGACGCGGTTGCAGAAGATCGTGAAGCTCGTCGTGAGCTGGGCATAGGTCCGCATCAGCGTTCGCCACGAGACGGCGGTGCCGAGCCCAACCTCGTTGATTGCTGCCAGGTCCCGGCCGGGAGACGAGGAGACGTTGATCAGCACCTGCGCCCCGTCCAGGGCCAGGGTCTCCGGGACGGCCATGTGCCAGAAGTCCTCGCAGATGGCGATCCCGAGGCGGACGCCCAGGCGAGACTCGACCGTTCGCAGTCGATCTCCGGCGGCGAAGAACCGGCGCTCGTCGAACAGGCCGTAGGTGGGCAGGAAGAGCTTGCGGTGCAAGAACCGAACCTCGCCGTCCTCCAGGAGAGCCGCGGCGATGAAGAGCCGGTGGTCGTCCGCCTCCTCCACGAAAGAGACGATCGCCGACAGGCCGGCGGTTTCGGCCGCCAGGCCCATGAGGCGAGGGTCGTCCCGGCGGATAGCTACTTCGGCTGCCAGGTCCTGCAGCTGATAGCCGGTGAGGCCCAGCTCGGGGAAGACGACCAGGCCGGCCCCGGCAGCCCTCGCCTCGGCGAGCAGCGCGCTGTGGCGGGCAAGGTTCTCTTCCAGCACGCCAAGCCGCGGTGCCAGCTGAGCGAGGGCGATGCGGAGCGGCTTCACGAGTTGAGTCTAGCTTCGCTCACGCCGCCGCGGTACCGGCTGTTGGGGCGTGCTTGGGCCGGCCGGGAGCGCGCCCGGGGTCGGCGCGGGCGGCGTGGTCGCGGTCGTCGCGGTGGTCGGGGTGATCGCGGCCGCCGTCACGGAGGCACCCGGGCTGTCGCCGGAGATCTGGAGAACCTGCTCGGGCGACCCTTCCACCTCCTCGGCGAAGTGGCATGCCACCGCGTGGCCGCTCGCCATCTCGCGAAGGGCCGGCTGCTCTTCGACGCACCGCTCTGGGTTCCCGAGCCGCGCCCGCAGCCAGCAGCGAGTGTGGAAGTGGCAGCCGGGCGGAGGATTCGACGGGCTGGGTACGTCGCCGATCAGGATGATCCGCCGGCGGCGGCTCTCGATCGCCGGATCCGGAATCGGCACCGCCGAGAGCAAGGCCACCGAGTACGGGTGGAGCGGGCGCTCGTACAACTCACGGGATGTCGCCGTCTCCACGAGGCGGCCCAGGTACATCACGGCGATGCGGTCGCTGATGTGTCGCACCACCGATAGGTCGTGGGCGATGAACAGGTAAGTGAGGCCGAACTCACCCTGGAGCCTTTCCAGCAGGTTGATGATCTGGGCCTGGATCGAGACATCCAGCGCGCTGATCGGCTCGTCCGCGACGATGAGATCCGGGTGGAGCGCGAGCGCCCGGGCCACGCCGATGCGCTGGCGCTGGCCGCCGCTGAACTCGTGCGGGTAACGATCGCCATAGTCCGGGTCCAGGCCGACCGTCGCCAGCAACTCGCGAACGCGCTGCCGGCGCTCTCGACCCGTCCCCACGCCGTGGATCTCGAGCGGCTCGGAGACTATGCCGGCGGCCGTCATGCGTGGGTTCAGGCTGGCGTACGGGTCCTGGAAGATCATCTGCATCCGTCGCCGAACGCCCCTCAGGGTCGAGCCTTCGGCCGTGGTTATCTCCTGGCCTTCGAAGACGATGTGGCCACCAGTGGGGCGGTACAGGCGCAGGATCGTCCGCCCGACCGTGCTCTTGCCACAGCCGGACTCGCCCACCAGACCGACCGTCTCGCCTTTCTCAATCGTCAGCGAGACGCCGTCGACCGCCCGGACGTCACCGACATGGCGGCTGACCAGAACTCCACTGGTGATCGGGAAGTACATCTGCAGGTCGGCGAGTTGGAGCAGCGGCGATGCCCCGCCGGCGGCACCCGCCGCGGCGGCGACGCCCGAGGGCGCAGGAGGTTGGGCCATCGAGCCGCTCACGAGACTGCCTCGGTCGGAGGCGCGGCCGGCTCGAAGCCGGCGCGGAGCGGCCTGGCGGCGATCGCCTCTTCCGGGGTGACTGGGTTCCAGCAGGCGATCCGGTGCGTGGCGTTCGGGCCTGTGGTCACGATCACCTGCGTTGCTTCTATCGGATCGAGAGGCGGCATGGCCGTCCAGCACGCCTCGACGCGCCAGGCGCAGCGCGGCGCAAACGGGCACCCGACGGGGGCGCGACGGAGGTCGGGGGGTACCCCCTCGATGGGGATCAGGGGCTCTCCGGGCTGCGCATCCAAACGCGGCATGGAGTGGAGCAGGCCGACCGTGTAGGGGTGTCGCGGCCGGGCAAAGAGATCGGCCGTGGAGGCGGCTTCCACCACGAAACCCGCGTACATCACGTTGACGCGCTTCGTCATGCCGGCCACGACGCCCAGATCGTGCGTTATCAGGATCACGGCCGTGCCGCGTTCCGTGGTGAGGCGCTGGAGTAAGTCGAGCACCTGCGCCTGGATGGTCACGTCCAGGGCCGTCGTGGGCTCGTCCGCGATCAGCAGCTTCGGCTCGAGGGCGAGGGCCATGGCGATCATCACGCGCTGGCGCATGCCTCCGCTGAACTGGTGCGGGAAGTTCCGGAGCCTTGCTTCGGGCTGAGGGATGCCGACGGTATGGAGGAGTTCCAACGTCCGGGCGCGCGCCTCGGGCTTGGAGACGCGGCGGTGGGCGCGGATCGTCTCGACCATCTGCTCCTCGATGGTGAGGACCGGGTTGAGACTGGTCATGGGGTCCTGGAAGATCATCGCGATCTCCTTTCCCCGCAGCTCTCGCATCTCGGATTCGTCCAGGGAGAGCAGGTCCCGTCCCTGGAAGACGACCTCGCCGCCCTCGATCTTTCCGGCCGGCTTGGGCAGGAGCTGCATGACGGCCAGATTCGTAACGGACTTGCCGCAGCCGGACTCGCCGACGAGCCCGAGTGTCTCGCCCTCGTCGAGATCGAGGGAGACGCCGTTGACGGCGAACACGCTCTCGTCATGGGTCCGGAAGCGAACGAGGAGGTTGTTGACGGAGAGGAGGTGCATCGCCGGCTACCGCTTCAGTCTCGGGTCGAGGGCCTCACGCAGGCCGTCGCCCAGGAGGTTGAAGCCTATGGCGCTGATCACGATCGCGGCCCCGGGGAAGAGGATCAGGTACGGCGCGTTCTGGAGGAAGCGCGCCGAGTCGGTGAGCATCTCGCCCCACTCCGCCACTCGCGGGTCGCCCGGGCCGAGGCCCAGGAAGCCAAGCCCGGCGACGTCGATTATGGCCGTCGCCGCGGCCAGAGTAGCCTGGACGATCAAAGGGGTGAGCGCGTTGGGGAGCATGTGTCGCAGCAGGATGCGCACGGGCGATGCCCCCATGGACCTGGCCGCGATGACATAGTCCGACTCTCGGAGGGCCAGGAGGCTGCCTCGCAGCAAGCGGGCGAAGATCGGCGCGTAGGAGACGCCGACTGCCAGCACGATCTGAATCTCCCCGTGCCCCAGCCAGGCCACGATGCCGATCGCAAGCAAGATCCCGGGGACGGCCAGAAGGACGTCGATGATGCGCATCAGGACGCCGTCGACAATCCCGCCCGCACCACCCGCGATGGCGCCGACCAGGACCCCTCCGACCAGGCCGAAGAAGACGGCCGTTATGCCCACGGTCAGGCTGATCCGGGCTCCGTACAGGACGCGGCTGTACTCATCGCAGCCCTGGAGATCCGTGCCCATGATGTGAGCCGGGCTCGGACCGTGTATCCCGTCCGAGAGCGTGCACGCGGTCGGACTGTAGGGCGCGATGATCGGGGCCAGGATGGCGGCGATCACAAAGAAGGCGATGAAGACGATCCCGACGATTGCCGGGCCGTTGCGCAACAGGCGCCGAGCGGCATCGTGCCAGAGGCCACGACTGATCCGCCGCGTAGGCACGACCGCTACGGAACCGGGCAGAGCCGCCATCTCAGCTGTACCTGATGCGCGGGTTGAGGAATGCGTAGCCGACGTCCACGATCAGGTTCACCGTTAGGAAGATCGTGGCGAAGATCAGGATCAGCGACTGGACCACGATGTAGTCGTGGTTCTGGATGGAGGTGACGACCCAGGAGCCGACTCCATTCCAGGTGAAGACCGTCTCGGTCAGGACGGCCCCCGCCAGAAGCGCCCCGACCTGGAGGCCGATGACCGTGGTGACCGGCAACCAGGCGTTGCGCATGATGTGGCGGCTGTTGACTCGTCGATCGGTGAGGCCCTTGGCTCTGGCCGTTCGGACGTAATCCTCGTTGCTGACGTCTATGACCGAGGCGCGGGTGATCCTCGTGATCACGGCCAGCGGGATGGAGCCGAGCGCGATCGAAGGCAATATCAGATGGGCGACGGCGTCGACGACATACCAGTTGCCGGCCAGGAGCGCGTCGATGATCGCGAAGTGGGTCACCGGTGGGACGTTCAAGCGGGGATCGATCTGGCCGAACGCCGGCAGCCAGTGGAGCTGCACCGCAAAGAAGAACGTGAGGGTGTACCCGAGCACGAACACGGGGATCGAAATCCCGAATAGTGAGATCGCGGTAACCACTCCATCGATCCAGCTGTTGGGGTGCCGGGCCGCCAGCCGGCCGAGCGGGATGCCCAGGCCGACGGCGAAGATCAAGGCCCCGATCGTGAGTTCGACCGTGGCCGGGAACCTGATCGCGAAGCTCTCGGCAACCGTGCGGCCGTCGATGACGCTCGCGCCGAAGTCGCCGCGGAAGAGCCGGCCGAGGTAGTCGAGGTACTGGACATACAGGGGGTGGTCGAAACCCTGTGTCTCGTTGATCTGGGCAATCAGCTGCGGCGTCGCGTGCTGCCCGAGGATCGCCACGGCAGGTCCGCCACCCGGGAGGAGCCGTAGGAACAGGAACAGGATTACCGACAGGCCGAAGAGAACCGGGATGGCCCCGAGCACTCGCCGGACGATGAACCTGAGCACGAGGGACGGGTTCCTCCGCGGGTACAGGCCCCCCGGGGCCTTGCGACCCCGGGGGGTTGGTTGCCTCGATCTTACAGCCCCGTTGGGGGCCGAGTAGGACCGTCAGTCCTGGCGAAGCGGGACTCGCCCGGACGCTCGTCAGGCTCCGTAACTACTTGGTGACAGTAACGGTGTTGAAGTACTCGATTCCGTTGCTGGCACCGACAAAGCCGTGCACCTTGGAACTCATCGCGCCAGGCGGCTGGGAGTTGACGATCGGGACCATAGGCAGATCCTGGGCCAGGAGATCCTGGACCTGACCCCAGTCGGCGTTCGCCGCGTCCACAGTCGGCTCGCCGAGAGCCTTCAGCATCAGCGTGTTGGCCTGGTCGTTTGCCCAGCCGAACTGCGCGTTCGGCTTGTTGTCCTGATAGCCGAACCAGGCGGTGTAGAGGAAGTTGTCCGCGCCGGCCCAGTCGCAGGTCCAGCCGAAGAGGTAGAGCGGGAACTTGCCGCCCGTGGCGTCACTGACGTAGCCGCCCTTCCAGTCCTCGGTCTTGAGGTTCACGGTGAAGCCGACCTTGGTGAGGTCGTTGGCGATCGCCGTGGCGATGCCCTTGGGATCCGGCATGTACGGCCGGACGACGTTGGAGGGGTAGTAGAGATCGACCGTGAGCTGGTCGGCGGTCAGACCGGCGGCCTTCAGGTCGGCCGTGGCCTTGGTGGCATCGTATGCCGGCAGGGTCTCGGTCTTGAAGCCGGTCGTCGCCGACGGCATGAAGCCGGTCGGCGCCTTGCCGAGGCCAGAGTAGAAGGCGGTGACGTAGCTGTCCTTGTTCAGGGCCTCGGCGACGGCCGTGCGGACGCTCTTGTTGGCGTAGATCGTCGGGGAACCGCCCACACTCTGGTTTATATCGAGGTTGAGCTGATTGCAGGACGCGCCGCGATCGATCATGGTCAACCCGGCGCCTTTTGCCGTGGCGACATCCAGCGGCGAGATCGAGAAGGCGAGGTCGATCCCACCCGACTGCAAAGCCTGCAGGGTGGCCGTCGAGTCACCGAACGGCTTGAACGTGACCTGGTCCAGCTTGGCCGCATTGGCGCTGTCCCAGTAGCTTGGGTTCCTGACGATGACAATGCTGTCGTTCGGCGTCCACGACTTGAACATGAACGGCCCGGTGCCGACCATGCTCTCGCCCTGACCCTGGGCGTACTTGTTGTCCTTGAGCGGGGTCGTGTCCGCGTTGTCCTTCTGCAGCGCGGTCGGGCTCTGGATGCCAAAGACCGCGAGCGTCGAGGCGAGCAGGAAGTTCGACTGCGGAGTCTTCAAGTTGATGACGACTGTCGTGGCGTCGGAGGCATCGACGGATGAGATGTTGGAGGCGTCGCCGAAACCACCGAAGACCGCGCCGTAGTAGTAGGCGTTGTCCTGGAGGTCGCCTTTCGTGTAGGCCTTCCAGCGGTCGTAGTTGAACTTCACGGCAGCCGCGTTGAAGTCAGAGCCGTCGTGGAACTTGACGCCCGTGCGGAGCTTGAACGTATACGTCTTGCCATCGGCGCTGACCGTCGGCAGATCCGTGGCCAGTACGGGGATGACTTCACTGATCGTGCCGGGCTTCAGTCCGACCAGGCCCTGGATGACGTTGGCTCCGACATAGAGCGAGTTGCCGTCGCTGACGAGTGACGGGTCGGCGAAGACCATGTCGCCGTTGAGTCCGACCACGAGAGTCCCGCCGCTGGCTGGGGCCGGCGTGCTGGAACTGCTGGTACAGGCCGTGGCCACGAGCGCGGCAATCGCCAATAGCGAGGCTAGACGTTTCATATCCTCTTCCTTCCATTCTCCCTGCAACTGCCCGGGACCGGCGAGGACCTATTTGGGCGCGTGAAGGACTCCTCCCCGAAGGTCCGGACGTGCTCCCGGGATCGTAGTGTGGGTCGAGCTTCCGACAGGGTATGTCAGTCGGGCCATGTTGTCATTGGCGAGCGCCACGGCTCTGCCGAGTGTCGGCTCTCGATTCGGTCCGCGCCGGCGGCAGCCGAGCCGGCGCCTCGTCCGGATCTCCCGGTTACTTGTTCAGCCAGACCGAGCTCAGGCTCTCGACGCCGCCACCCGACCCGACGAAGCCCACGACGTAGGTCTGCGCGCCGGCCGGCAGCGTGGCGTCGAGGAGAGGGACCGTCGGCATGTCCGCGGCTATCAGGTCCTGCGCCTTGGACCAGCTGGACCGTGCGGCGGCCGAGTCGGCAGCCGAGAGGGCCGCCGTCATGGCCGTGTTCAGGTCGTCATTCTTGTAGTTGAACTCCGGTGACGGGCTCCCGTTGACGTAGCGGAAGAGACCCGTGCTGAGGAAGTCGTCCGGTCCGCCCCACCGGCACGTCCGGCCGGAGAGCCACATCTGGAGCTTCCCGGCCGCCTCGTCCGACTGGAAGTTGGGCGAGAGCGCCTCGGTCTTGACGTTGACCGTGAAACCGACCGTCAGGAGGTCCTGGGCGATCGCCTGCGCCAGGCCTTTCGGGTCGGGCAGAGACGCAGTCGCCGGGCCGGTGGGATACCACAGGTCGAGAGTCAGCCCCGTTCCGGAGATGCCCGATTGGGCCACGTAGCTTCTCGCCTTCGTGACGTCGTATGCCGGCAGGTACTCGCGCTGGTAGTACTGAGCCGCCGCTGGCATCCAGTTGTCCGCGACAATTGCCTCGCCGGCGTAGAAGGCGTTGACATAGGACTGCCTCTCGACGGCCGAGGCGACCGCGAAGCGGACGTTCTTGTTACCGAGGGGATTGGCCTGGCCGTTCAGCTCGGCCGCGTTGTTCATGTAGATCTGGGTGGTCGTGCACGACGAGCCCCCGTGCAGAACCCGGAGGTTGGTGTCGCCGCGAACCTTGTCGACCGCGGTGGGATCCAGCGACGCGATGAGATCGACCGCTCCCGACTGGAGAGCGGTGACTTGCGCGGCGCTGTCGGCGTATGGCTTGAAGACGATCTGGTCCAGATAGGGCCGGCCCGTCGCATTCCAATAGCCCGGGTTCTTGACAAGGGCGATGTGGTCCTTGGGCACCCACTCGCTGAACATGAAGGGCCCTGTGCCGACCATGGCTTTGCCCTGCCCACCCTGCCCGAGGGCGTATGGGTTGTTGCTCAGGGTCGGGTTGTCGCCATCGTTGGCCTGAACCGACGTTGGGCTCAGGATGCCGAAGGCCGGACCGGTCTGGCTGAGCAGGAAGTTGCTCTGAGGCGCGCGCAGCTTGAAGACGACCGTCGTGCTGTCGGGTGCCTCCACCGACAGCACGTTCGAGGCGTCACCGAAGCCGCCGAATGCCGCTGCGTAGTAGGTGGCGTGATCCTGCAGATCGCCCTTGGGGAAACCCTGCCAGCGGTCGTAGTTGGACTTCACGGCCTCCGCGTTCAAGTCCGTGCCGTCCTGGAATTTGACGCCGGTCCGAATCTTGAACGTGTAGGTCAATCCATCCGGGCTGATCGCGGGCAAGTCGGAGGCGAGGACTGGAACGACCTCGCTGACGGTGCCCGGCTTCAGGCCGACCAGGCCTTCGACCACCTGGGCCGCAACCAACATGGAACTGTCGTCGCTGACGAGAGCGGGGTCCGCGTAGACCATGTCGCCGCCGATCGCGACCGAGAGGGTGCCACCGGACTTGGGAACTGACCCCGGAGGCGGCGTACCAGAGCCGCTCGCACACGCCGCGGCGGCAAGGGCAGCAGCGGCGAGCAACGAGGCCAGACGCTTCATTTCTTCTCCCTTCATCCTCTCTGCGCTCTCCCGGTGCACGCGACTGTCGAGTTGGGCATCGACACCCGGGTCCCTCGTCATTCGGTCCGATTCTGCCTCGCCCGGCGAGACGGATCTCCGCAGGCCCCGTCACCCTATATCAAGCCGGGCACCGCTGCAGTAGCGACCCGACCGCGAGGCCCTATGTGGCGCCGGCGGCGGTCTCGATGACCGACTGCGTTGCGGCCGCCTCCTCAGCGGCCTCGACGGACACCTGCTCGGCGAAATGGCAGGCGGACATCTGGCCGCCGCCCGTGTCATGGAGCGGTGGGTCAACGGTCGAGCAGATCTCGGGGTTGCCGAGCCGTTCGCGCAGCCAGCAGCGCGTGTGGAAGCGGCAGCCGGAGGGAGGGTTCGCGGGCGATGGAACGTCCCCCCGCAGGACCAGCCGCTTCTTCCGCACCCTCGGGTCCGGATCGGGAGTGGCCGAGAGCAGGGCCACGCTGTACGGGTGGCGCGCTCCCTTGAAGAGTTGTTCCGCCGTGGCGACCTCGACGAGCTTGCCCAGGTACATCACGCCGATCCTGTCGCTCACGTACTCGATGACGGACAGGTTGTGGGCTATGAACAGGTACGTCAGGTTGAACTCCCGACGCAGATCCAACATCAGGTTGAGGATTTGCGATTGGATCGAGACGTCCAGGGCCGAGACGGCCTCGTCGCAGACTATGAAGTCCGGATCGAGGGCCAGGGCACGGGCGATGCCGATGCGCTGACGCTGGCCGCCAGAGAACTCGTGCGGGTATCTCCGACAGTACTCGGGTCGGAGGCCGACGGCCTGCATCGTCTGCTCGACCTTCCGTTCGCGCGCGGTCGAGGACTTCATGCCCTGCGCCAGAAGCCCCTCGCCGACGATGTCGCTGACCGGCATCCTGGGATTCAGTGAGCCGTATGGATCCTGGAAGATGAGCTGCATTCGGCTCCGCATGCGACGGAGCTTGTTCGCCTTCAGGGTGCTCAGGTTCTGGCCATCGAAGAAGACCTCGCCGGCTGTGGGACGCTGCAGGTACAGCACCGCCCGGCCCAGGGTCGTCTTCCCGCAGCCCGACTCGCCGACGAGCCCGAACACTTCGCCCTTGCTGATGTCGAAACTAACGCCGTCGACGGCCTTGATATCTCCGACCTTGCGGCGCAGCAAGCCGCCCATGATCGGGAAGTACTTGACGAGTCCCTGAACCGAGACCAGGGCTGGCTCGCCGGAAGCGGGACTCTCGGGGGGTGAGGCCGCGGCGGCGGGATCGATCGGAAGTTGGCCGGTCATCAATGGCCCACCCTCTCAACCGGGACCGGCGTCGCCGGCGGGGCGTCGGTCTCCTTCACCGGTAGCTCGCCCGGCGGATACTGGAGCCAGCAGGCCGATTCCCTGTTCGGTCCCGTAAGCCGCAGGGGCGGATCGAAGTCCTTGCACGGCCCGAAAGCGTGCGGGCAACGCGGCTCGAAACGGCACCCGGTCGGCATCCTGAACGGGTTGGGGACAGTGCCCTTGATGACGTTCAGACGTTGGCCGCGCGGCACGGTCGAGGGTATCGAGGCAATCAGGCCCTGCGTGTAGGGGTGCTTCGGGTCGAGGAGCACCTCCTCGGCCGTCCCTGCCTCGACGATCCTGCCCGCATACATGACCGCGATGCGTTCCACCGTCTCGGCCACAACGGCCAGGTCATGGGTGATCAGCAGCAGAGCCGTCCCCGTCCTCTCCTGGATGGACTTCATGAGTTCCAGGATCTGGGCCTGGATGGTCACGTCGAGAGCCGTCGTCGGCTCGTCCGCGATGATCAGCTTCGGATCGCAACTCAGGGCCATGGCGATCATCACGCGCTGGCGCATGCCGCCCGAGAGCTCGTGCGGATACTGCTTGAACCGGCGCTCCGGCGATGGGATCCCGACAGCCGCGAGCATCTCGATGGCTCGATCTCGAGCCGAGTTCTTGGAGACGTTCCGGTGCGCCTTGACCGCCTCGGCGATCTGGTAGCCGACCGTGAAGACGGGATTGAGCGACGTCATCGGCTCCTGGAAGATCATGCTCATCTCGCTGCCGCGGATGTCGCGCATCTCGGAGGGCGATAGAGAGAGGATGTCGACACCGTCGAACCAGATCTCGCCGGCGGCGATCTCGCCCGGCGGGATGTCGATCAGGCGCATGATCGTCAGCGAGGTGACGCTCTTGCCGCAGCCCGACTCGCCCACCAGCCCGAGGGTCTCGCCGCGCTTGATCTGGAAGTCCACCCCGTCCACGGCGGGAACGGTGCCGTCCAGGACGTGGAAGTAGGTCTTGAGACCGCGGACATCGAGCAGCACGTCGTCGGGCGGTTTCTGGCCGATCGATCGCCCGGGGGCCGCCTCGGCGACGTGGCTGAGATCGATGACGGTGCTCACAGGCGTGCCCTCGGATCGAGTGCGTCGTGCAGCCCGTCGCCCACGAAGTTGATGGAGATCACCGTCAGGGCGATCGCCATCCCCGGGAAGAACGCCCACCACCAGTTGCCGTCGCCCATGGCGTTCTGGGCATTGGACAGGGCGTTGCCCCACGTCGGCTCCGTGGCAGCGATGCCGAAGTTGAGGAAGCTCACGAACGCCTCGAGAACGATATTCGAGGCCATCAGCAGGGTCATCACCACGATCACCGGACCAAGGGCGTTCGGCAGAATGTGCCGGAAGGTGATGCGCATGGTGCCGACGCCGACCGCTCGGGCCGCCTCGACGAAGTCGGCCTCGCGCAGGCTCAGGAATTGGGCACGAACCAGCCGTGCGATCAGTCCCCATTGCAGAATCCCGAAGATCAGGATGAGCGCGACCATGCTGCCCTGGCCGAAGAAGACCGCCGCCACCAGGATGAGGAAGAGCAGCGGGACGGCGAAGGTGACATCGACCAGGCGCATCAGGAGGTTGTCGACGACTCCGCCGGCGGCGCCGGAGATCGAACCAACGATGATTCCGATGATCCCGGCGATGACCGTTGCGAAGAAGCCGACCGCAAGGGAGATGTGGGCTCCGTTGACGACCATCGTGTAGACGTCTCGCCCGGCATCGTCCGTCCCCATCGGGTGGGTGAACGACGGGCCATCTCCACCCTGGTGGATGGCGCCCGGGATGTCGATCGGGTTGTATGGGGCCACGATGGGGCCGATGATTGCTACCAGAACGATGAAGCAGAACATGGCCAGACCGATCAGGGCCATTCTGTGGCGCATGAAGCGCTTGACGGCGAGCTGCCACTGATTCAAGGACTCGAGGGCGACCTCGACATCGACGGGCAGCTCCGGGCCGTCGATCAGGGATGGTGTGGCCGCACTTGCGGGAATCGGCAGGCTATCCGCGGATTCGGGTTTGAACATCTTCTGCGGGCCTCAGTCGTACCGGATTCGCGGGTCGGCGACTGCGTATAGCACGTCCGCCACCAGGTTGAACACGACCACCAGGATCGCACCGATGAACACGATCCCCATCAGCAGGAAGTAGTCATGGGCCTGCAGGCCCTGGATGTACAGATATCCCATCCCCTGCAGGCTGAAGATGGTCTCTGTGACGATCGCCCCCGAGAAGAGGAAGGCGACCTCCAGGGCGCCGTTGGTGATGATCGGCAGCAGGGCGTTCCGGAACGCGTGCCGGAAGATGACCCTTCGCTCTGACAACCCCTTGGCTCGAGCCGTTCTCACGTAATCCTGGTTGAGCGATTCCAGCATGGCCGATCTCACGAATCGGCTGTCTCCGGCCACGCTCACGGCCACGAGCGTCGTGACCGGAAGAACCAGATGCATCGCCACGTCCCAGCCGTAGAGCCCCGGATCGGTCCAGAAGGCCTGCCACCAGACTGCCGACGCAAATGGACCGGGTGAGATCCTGGGCGACTGGATCAGCTGGCTGGGGAACCAGTGCAGCGTCACGGCGAAGATCTCGATCAGCATCAGGCCCAGCCAGAATGTCGGCAACGAGTAGAACGTGTAGCTGAACAGCGTGGCCGCCTGATCGAAGAAGCTGTAGCGCCGGATCGCGGCCACGACGCCGAGGATCAAGGCCAGGGTCAGCCAGATGATCCAGGCTGTGACCATGAGCAGCAATGTCACGGGTAGCCGGCCGAGGATGATGTCGAGGACGGGCTGATTGAGGTAGATCGAGATACCCCAGTCGCCGTGGAGCATTCCGTTGACGCCGCCGCCGAGGAACGAAGGCAGGAAGTTGAGGCCCCCATTCTCGCTGATGAAGCTCTGGGTCTGGCAGTTCCACACCCCCAGCCAGCCGGCATATTCCTTGATCATGTCCGGGGGGCTCGGGTTGCGGACCAGGCACCAGTGCTGGAGCCACAGGTCGACCTGCTCTGGCTTGATGAACCGGTTCTGGTTGAACTGAGCCTGCGGGCCTCCGGGCGCCATCAGCATCAGGACAAAGCAGACGATGCTGATCAGGAAGATGACGGGGATGGCCTGCAGCAGCCGCCGGATGATGTACTTGGTCATCGCTTTCCTACGCGTCTTGCTAGAGGGCCCTTACGGTCCTAGCCGGCGGGGCTGAGGACCGGAGACGAGCAGCGGAGTTGCGGCACATCGTAGCGCAGCCGGGGCCCGGGGATGAACCGCGCGAGGGGCAAAGAACGGGGGCGGGCGATGGTGNNGGTTACCATCGCCCGCCCCCTGCTTTCGTGGACTATTGCAGGCCTAGCTGCACCGGTCTACTGGAAGAACCAGTCCTCCACGTCCCACGTTGGGCCGATGGAGCTCGGGTTGTAGCCGGGCCAGTTGCCCATGTGGACGCCCACGCCTGTGGTCTCGGCGCGGTAGTACAGCGGGATTTCCGGCAGGCCGGCGACGTAAGCCTTCTGGACGGCGACCATCGCCGTCAGCTGGTCCTTCGGGTCGACGGCCGAGCTGAGGATCTTGAGGGCCGCGTCCATGTCGGGACTGCTGAAGCGAGAGTCGTTCGCGCCGGAGTGATCGCCCTTCTCGGGCCACTGGGCGGAGTCATAGACGGGATCGTTGTCGCTGTATGGGCTGCCGCCGATGATGTACGCGTAGTCGACGATGTCGTAGTTGCCGCGATACATCTCGCAGTCCTTGGTCGGGGTGCTGGCCGTATCGTTCCAGCCTGCGAAGACCACGGAGGTGGCGTCGGCGGTCACGATGTGGCTCTTGATGCCGACTGCCTTGAGATAGCCCTGCAGCTTCTGGAGCTCGGTCAGGCGCGTGCTGTTGCCGGCTGTCGTGCAAAGCAGCAGGTCGATCGCCTTGCCGTTGTATGTGCGGTTGCCGTCCGAGCCGGCGGTCAGCTTCGCCGCGTCGAGGAGCGAATTGGCGTCAGCCACGTTGTAGCTCGGGCAGGTCACAGCGGTGAGATACCACAGTCCGGGCGGAACGTTCGAGCAGGCGGGCGTGACGCCCGACCCGGGGAAGACCGCGTCGATGATGGACTGCTTGTCGACGGCTTCGTAGATGGCCTTGCGAACGTTCACGTCGGACAGGAACGGAGCGTTCTTGCTCGCCATGTTCATGTCGAAGTGTTCGTACTGCCAGGCCGGCGTGACTTCGGCCTTGCCGATCTTCGGGTCCGTGCTCTTCACGTTCGAGGCATCGGCCTGGGTCAGGTCGAGGGCCAGGTCGATCTCACCGTTCTTGAAGGCGGCGATCATGCCCGCCTTGTCGGTGAAGAACTGGAACTTGAGCCCGGCCAGGTACGGGGCGTGCGCTCCACCGACACCACCGGCCCAATATGGGTTCGGCTTGTAGTCGATCTCGGTGGGGCCGGCCGCGGTGACCATGAACGGGCCGCTCCACGGAACGCTGGCGGCCGCCGCACTCACCGGCATCGACTTGGTCGAGGCATCGGCGATCGCGATGGTGCTCATGTAGTGCTGCGGCAGGATCGTCGCCGGGCCGGCGAGGAAGCTAAGCCAGCTGGAGTACAGCTGCACGAAGTGCATCGTCACGGTCAGGCCGTCCGCCGAGACGTCGACCTTGTCGATGAGCGGCTGAGTCTTGCCGTTCGCATCGACGTACGTGAACCCGACGGCGCAGGCGGTGCAGCCCTTCTGGGCGGGATCCTGGGCCCACTTCACGGTGTACGCGAAGTCGTTGCCGTCCAGGGTCTTGCCATCGGACCACTTGAGGTTCGGCTTGAGGGTGACCTTGATGCTCATGCCCTTGCCGTCGGCGTCGACCGTCACGCCGCCGTTGGTCAGTGTGGGAACCGTGACGGCAAGGTCTGGGACGTACTTGCCGTCGGAGCTGATAGTGGTGAAGCCGCGCATGATCGGGCCGAGGGCTTCGAAGTCACCGAAGGCGGTCGTGTAGAACGGGTTCAGCTGAGAAGCCGGCTGCCACTCGCCCATGACCAGTGTGCCGCCTGCCTTGCCGGCAGCGGGCTTGTAGTTGGTGCCGAACAGGGCCTTGTCCAGGTCGCTGAGGGGCGTCGCGGTCGCCACCGGAGTCGGCGTGGCCGCCGCCGGTGTTACCGCCGGAGCCGGCGTACCCGCCGGTGATGGCGTGGCGGTGGATGACGAGCACGCAGCCGCCACCAGGACCGCAATCGAGAGAACGCTGACCAGACGTTTGCGCATCTATCCGCCTCCCAAAAAGGAATGCAGCCCAATCATCGCGGCCCGAGATGTCCTTCCCTCCGGGAAAAGCCAGGATTCGACATCGTTCATTCTTGGGCACGTTGGGCGTTGTTGGGCTGTCACTGGTCCGTACTATGCCCACGCTCCGCATAGGTGTCAAACGTGACGTGAAATGCTTTGTCTTTCTCAACCGGGCTCGGGCCGGCAGTGCGGACGCGGGTACCTTCCATCGGGTCCGGCCCGGCCGCGATGGCCGGCCGCTCGAGGGCTCCGCCAACGGGCACGCCATGCGCCCTGGAAGCGGGCCGCGGAGGGTGGACCGGACGGTGGCTGACTTCCCGGGACTCACCGCTCGCAACGGCGCCCCGGGCGCGGACACGATCAGTCGACCCACCAGTCGCCGATGTTCCACTCGCCGCCGGCGGGGGTCGGGTTGCCCATGAAGTTGTGAATTCGCGGCCCGACGAGCCAGACGTCCCTGCGGAAGTAGAGCGGCAATTCGTAGGTGTTCTTGTCCGAGCCGTAGATGTCCTGGATCGCGGACATGGCATCCCGAATCTGGGTGAAGTCCACACTCGACCTGACGGTGCCGTAGGCCTTGTCGAGCGCCGGGAGGGCGATGCGAGTCACGTTGTCGCCCGTGTTCGGTGGGTTGTCCGGGATCTCGTCCGACCGGTACGCGCGAGCTTGAAGGAGCGGATCAACTCCGGACCAATCGTATGAGAACTCGGCCACGTCGTAGTTGCCGTGGCGGAGATTGCACGCGGTTTCGGGCTTGCTCGTGCTCCAGGGGCCGAAGACGTCCGCGGTCGGTTTCGTGGCCACGTCGACCTTGATCCCGATCGCCTTGAGCTGGGAGGCCACGAGCTTGACCGTATCCACGCGGACCGAGGGCGTGTCCGAGCAGTAGGTCAGCTCAAGGAGCTGCCCTCCCTTGGACAGGTAGCCGTCGGCGTTCTTGCTCCAGCCAGCGTTCGCGAGGAGCGTGGAGGCCGAGGTCGGATCGGCGGCCGTGGAGCCGCCCAGATCCTTGTAGTACCAGGAGAGCGGCGAGACGAAGTTGTTGCTCACCGTGACGGAGCCGCGCAGAGGCCCGGCGGCGATGGCCTGGCGATCGGTCGCGAGCTTGATGGCCCCGATGATGATGGGAGAGTCCGTCCCGAACTTGTCCTTGAGGCTCGCGTTGTTGAAGGCGTCGAGCTCGTAGGCCAGCGAGTCGTGGATGACTTCCTCGCTCGGGTCGATTCCCGCCAGGGCCGGGATGTCGTCGTTTCCCAAGCCCTGAGCGACGTCGTAGCCGCCGGTCTTGAAAGCGGCGATCACCGAGTTCGGGCCGGCGGAGAAGTTCCACGTCACCGATCCAAGCCAGGGCGCGTGCCCGCTGATGGTCTGCCACTTGGGGTTCGGGATCAGCGTGATCTGGGCGCGAGCCTTGGTGGCTTTCGGGATGTACGGGCCGCTGTAGACGCCTGCACTGGGGTTGTTCAGTGGGTACAACTTCGCCGGAGCCTCCTTGGCGGAAACCGTGGTGAGGTAGTGAGCGGGCAGGACCGGCGAGAACAGGTTCAGGTAGCCCTCGTACACAGTCGAGTAGTGGACCACGCAGGTCGTGCCGATGCCGCCGTCGATGCCGGAGATGTTCTCCCAGCCGGCGGTCCCGCCGACGAGGCCGGCATTGGCCGGATCCATGTTCCACGTCCAGGTCGCCTTGAGATCGTCGCAGTTGATGGGCTCACCGTCCGACCATTGCATGCCGGACTTGAGCTTCCAGCTCACGTTCATGCCGGCGTCCTTGAGAACCACGCCACCGTTGTCCACGGTGGGGACCTCCTGCGCCAGGTCCGGGGTGTAGCGCAGGTCGGGGGTAACGGTGAGCAGGCCGTCGAACATGCTGCTCGTGACCTCGAAGTCGGCCGCGAGACGAGCGTAGTAGGGCACCAGGGTGTCCGGATACTGCCACCCGGCGAGAACGATCTTGCCGCCGGTAGCGGCGGCGGGTGTGGCCTGGTACGTTGAACCCGTCAACAGCGGCTTCGTCGGCGTCGGCGATGCAGCCGGAGCAACCGCAGTCTGGCCCGATGTCGTCGCCGTCGCGGGCACGGGCGTTCTCGTCGGTGAGGAACAGGCGCCGGCAGCCAGGATCGCGACCGCGAGCAAGCCGCCGAGACGCTGACGCATCCGCGAGCCTCCCTATCCGTCAGTCGGGACAGGGCGTCTGGCTGCCCGTCATCGCCCGCCATTTGAGGTTGGGCTGGCGGGCGGCCATCGTCTCGTCCAATCGACGCACCGGGGTCTCATGAGGAGCCGAGTGCAGCAGCTCCGGGTCGTCGTGAGCTTCGGCGACGATGCGCCGAAGCGCCTCCACGAACGCGTCGAGCGTCTCCAGCGTCTCGGTCTCGGTCGGCTCGATCAGCAACGCCTCCTCGACAGTCAGCGGGAAGTAGATCGTGGGCGGGTGGAAGCCGTAGTCGATGAGCCGCTTGGCCACGTCGAGCGTTCGAATCCCCGTCTCCGACTTCAGCGTCGCGGCCGACGCCACGAACTCGTGCATGCAGTGCCGCTCGAACGGCACGTCCAGAATCCCGGCCAGACGGGTCTTGAGGTAGTTGGCCGCCAGGACGGCGTCATCGCTCACCTCACGAAGTCCATCGGCGCCGTGGGCGCGAATGTAGGCGTATGCCCGGACCAGGACGCCCGAGTTGCCGGCGAAGGCCCGCATCCGCCCGATGCTCTGCGGCCGCTCCCCGGTGCGCTCCATGCGGAACTTCCCGTCCGACTCGCGAAGGACCCGCGGCGAGGGCAGGAACGGCATCAGCTTCTCCCCCACCCCGACCGGCCCGGCACCCGGCCCGCCTCCCCCGTGAGGTGTGCCGAACGTCTTGTGGACGTTGAAGTGCATCACATCGAAGCCGGCCTCGCCGGGCTTGAAGCGGCCCATGATGGCGTTCAGGTTCGCGCCATCCATGTAGGCCAGGGCACCGACCGCGTGAACCGCCTCCAGCAGCTCGCACAGCCGCGACTCGAATAGGCCGAGCGTCGAAGGGTTGGTGATCATGACCGCGGCCGTGTGAGGCCCCAGGGCCGCAGTGAACGCCGCGATGTCGACGCCGCCGTCGGGCGCGGAGGGGATGGTGACCGTGCTGAAGCCGGCCATCGAGGCGGTCGCGGGGTTGGTGCCGTGGGCCGAGTCTGGCACGAGCACCTCCGTCCGTTCGACGTCGCCCCGGCTGTGGTGGTAGGCCCGGACCATCAGGATTCCGGTCAGCTCGCCCTGGGCGCCGGCCGCCGGCTGAAGGGTCACCGCCTTCATTCCGCCGATCTCGGCGAGCGCCTGCTCGAGTTCCCACAGCAGCTGCAGCGTGCCCTGGGCCAGCTCATCCGGAGCCAGAGGGTGCAGGGAGGCAAAGCCCGGAAGCCGAGCGGCCCATTCGTCGATCTTGGGGTTGTACTTCATCGTGCACGAGCCGAGCGGATAGAAGCCGGTGTCGACGGAGTAGTTGAGCCCGGAGAGGTGGACGTAATGCCGGGCGAGCTCCGGTTCCGAGATCTCCGGGAGGCGGGGGCCCTTGGCGCGCAGTCGATCGGCCGGAATGCGGGCCAGAGCCTCCTTGGGCGGGTGCGGGATCTTCCCGCCGCCGCGGCCCGGTCGGGACCGCTCGAAGAGGGTGGGGCCGAGGCGATCGCCGGCCGCCGTCATGGGGCCACCTCCCCGGCCTGCCGACCGGACGAGCCGGCCGGCCATCCCACACCCGGACTCTCCAGGCTCAGCTGTCGTCCACGCTCGATCTCATCGCCCAATGCGCGGCCGAAGAGGGCGATCTCGGCCGGCTTCGTGACCTCCGTGGCGCAGACCAGAAGGGCGTCGGCAAGCGTCGGGTCAGCCGGCTCCAGCCGGGCCAGAGGAAGCCCGGCCAGCACGCCCCGGTCCAGGAGGCGCCGGTGGACCTCGGCGGCATTGGGGACTCTGACGGCGAACTCGTTCAGGTACGGGCCGGAGTGGAGTCGCGGAGCTCCGGCCTCCGTCAGGGCTCGCTCCAGCTGCGCGGCGCGGGCTGCCCCGAGAGCGGCAACGTCTCGCAGCCCGTGAGGCCCGATCGAGGCCAGGTAGACGGCCGCGGCCAGGGCACACAGGGCCTGGTTGGTGCAGATGTTGCTGGACGCCTTCTCGCGGCGGATGTCCTGCTCCCGTGCTCGGAGAGTCATCACGAAGGCGCGCCTGCCGTCCACGTCCGTGGTCATGCCGATGAGCCGGCCCGGTATCTGCCGAACCAGCGCATCCCGGCAGGCCAGGATACCCAGGTAGGGCCCGCCGAATGAGAGCGGAATGCCGAGCGACTGCCCCTCTCCGGCCGCGATGTCGGCGCCGTACTCCCCGGGCGACGCCAGAACGGCCAGTGACACCGGCTCTACGACGGACACGAAGAGCGCACCGGCGGCATGGGCCACGCGGCCGATCTCGGCCATGGGCTCAAGGAGGCCGAGGAAGCTCGGGTTCGCCACGACGACCCCGGCGACGGGGCGGTCCCCATCGGCCAGCATCCGCTCCAGTGCCGCGAGATCGGTCGTGCCGGCGGCCGGGCCCTCCGCGACGAGGGGGATCTCGTCAGCTTCGAGCGATGCTCCGCCGAAGTACGTGCACACCGTCTGGCGATAGTGCGGGTGCACGCCGCGACTGATCAGGATCCGCTGGCGACGTGTCGCCCGGCAGGCCATCAGGGCGGCCTCGGCCGTGGCCGTCGCGCCGTCGTAGTGCGAAGCCGAGACGACGTCGAGACCGGTCAGCTCGGCCAGAAGCGACTGGTATTCGTAGATCGTCTGAAGGGTGCCCTGGCTGATCTCGGGCTGGTAGGGCGTGTAGGCGGTGTAGAACTCGCCCCGGAGCAGCAGCTGGTCAACGACCGCGGGAACGAAGTGACGGTAAGCCCCGGCACCGAGGAAGCTGACCAGGTCGACACGGTTGCGATCGGACAGTGTGCGAAGCCGGTCCGACAGGTCGACCTCCGATTCGGGCTCCGGTAGCTCCAGGCCCGAGGCCCGCAGCGATGGCGGAATGTCGGCGAAGAGGTCGTCCACGGAGGCAACGCCGATCGCGGCCAGCATCGACGCGCGATCTTCGGACGTGTGCGGTCCGTAGGCCATCGACTCAGCTCCCTTCGGGGTTCATCAGGTGGGGCGTCCGGGGCGCAACCCAACGTCGCGGAACGGCGTCACGCTTCTTGAGTCAGTTCCTCGTATGCAGCCGGCCCGAGCAGCTTGCCCAGCTGACCGCTGTCGGAGAGGTGAATCCGGACGATCCAGCCGGCCCCGAACGGTTCGCTGTTCAGCAACTCAGGACGAGTGCCGAGCTCGGCGTTGGTCTCCACGACCTCGCCACTGACCGGCGCGAACAGATCGCTCACGGCCTTGACCGACTCAATCACGCCCACAGGCGCGAACTGGTCCACTTTCCGGCCGATCTCGGGGAGCTCGACGAAGACGATGTCCCCCAGCTGTTCGGCCGCGTAGTCGGTGATCCCCACCGTGGCCAGGTCGCCCTCGACCCGGATCCACTCGTGCTCTTTCGTGTAGCGCAGATCCTGGGGCACCATAGCCTTCGATTCCTCCTACGCCCGGT
Organism: Chloroflexota bacterium; assembly: GCA_003158295.1. Taxonomy (GTDB): domain Bacteria; phylum Chloroflexota; class Limnocylindria; order Limnocylindrales; family CSP1-4; genus Fen-1039. The sequence goes on from PMIP01000015.1 coordinate 42,404, forward strand.
CGCCTACCCTGTCGTCCCTGCCCGGGGCCGCAGGTCGAGTTGCCCTTGAGCCCGTGGGCGCGAAGCCCTGCGACAGCCTACGTCGGCCGCCGGTAGAAGGGCAGCGGCACGACTTCGGCTGCGACTTGCTGGTCGCGGATACGGACGGCCAATATCGTACCGGGCCCGGCCTCGGAGGGCGTGACGTAGGCCATCGCGATCGGCTCGCCGAGCGTTGGCGAGAGAGTGCCGCTCGTGACGACGCCGACACGGCCGTCTCCCGCAAAGACCTCGTAGCCGTGGCGGGCGATCCCCCGACCTCGGACGATCAGCCCTACGAGCTGTTTGCGGGGACCATCGGTCGCGGCCTTCTCCAGCGCTTCCTTACCGACGAAGTCCCCGGCCTTCTCGAGATGGACCACGCGCCCGAGGCCGGCCTCGAAGGGCGTCGTGTCTGGCCCAAGCTCGTTGCCGTACAAGGGCATCCCCGCCTCGAGCCGGAGCGTGTCCCGGGCGCCGAGTCCGACCGGCATCAATCCCGCGGACTCGCCGGTTTCCATCAGCACGTCCCAGACCCGTCCAGCACTCGTCACGTCGACGAAGATCTCGAATCCGTCTTCGCCCGTGTACCCGGTCCGGGCCACCAGCGCGGCAACGCCCGCCACCTGGCCCTCGGCTATGCCGTAGTAATGCAGCCCGTCGGGCGCAACGTTCGTCAGCGGCGCCAGGATTCCGAGGGCGCGTGGGCCCTGTATCGCGACGAGCGCCGTGGCCAGGGAGCGGTCGTCCAGGACCACGCTGAAGCCGGCCAGCCGCGCTGCCAGGGCATCGCTCACCGCGCCGGCGTTGGAGGCATTGGCAACCACCATGAACCTCTCGTCGGCCAGCCGATACACGATCAGGTCGTCCAGGATCCCGCCGTCGGGGAAACAAATCATCGAGTACTGTGCGCGCCCGACCTTCAAGCTCGCGGGGTCGGTCGTCAGGGCATAGCCGAGCGCCGCCGCGGCTTCGGGACCTTCCAGGAACAACTCACCCATGTGGGAGAGGTCGAAGAGGCCGGCTCCGGATCGCACGGCCCGGTGCTCCTCCAGGATGCCGCTGTACTGCAGAGGCATGAGCCAGCCGCCGAACTCCACGATCCTGGCTCCGAGAGCCTCGTGCCGCCCGGCCAGGGGCGTGGCGAGCGGAGCCTCGTGTGTCTGGGCCATCGGATCGACCTCCGGTCGTGGTCATCGATGCGCCGGCTGCGGGTCGCGGCCGGATAGGTCTAGCGGGACGCGAAGATCAAGTGGCTTCCTGTTGAAGCCGGCTGGCCGCCAATCCCACGAGGGTACGTTCCGTCTCGAAGGATAGGAGCTCAGGGGCTTCCTCGAAGGCGATCCACCGGACTTCTTCGAACTCGTGGTCGTGATCCTCGAGCCCGCCTCCGGTGGCCTCCATCATGAAGTAGTGGACCGTCTTGTGGATCCGCGTGCCTCGCTGGACGAAGGTGTACCTGATCGCGTCCAGGGGTGACACGATGCGAACGGTCAGGCCGGTCTCCTCGCGGACCTCGCGCAGGGCCGTCTCCTCGAGGGTCTCGCCCGGAATCGGAGTGCCCTTCGGCAAGGTCCAGGTCTGGCCGTCCTTCTCGCGCCTGCGTCGACCGACCACGAACTGCGGAATCGCGTCCTTGTAGCGGACCACGATGCCGCCGGCGGAGGTGGCGGTGGCGCTGCTCAGCCTCGCCACGGAGCCGGCGTAAGGCTCGACCGTCGGTCGGCCTGCGGCCGCCCGACGCCCGCCCAGTGGATGGTTACTGCGGCTCGAACGAGGCCGCTGCGAGACGAGGCGCGACGGGTCTCTGTGGCAGGAATCCAACCCGTCACCTGCAAGCCACCGTGAGAAGGGCGCAGGATCGTCCTGTTAGTGGCTGCTCGCTGGAAAGAGAGGCCGGAGTGAAGGCCCAGGCGCCGCTCCCCTTCTCGGCCACCGGTACCGGCGAAGCGGGCCGCGGGCCAGCCTACGTGCCTCGCCGCAATGCTGTGCTGCATGGAGGCAATCGTACCCGGTCAGCCCACCTTTGCAAGCGCGCGCATGACACGCTCGAGCTGCTCCGGTGACAGAGCGCCACGCTCTTCCGCGATCCCCACTTCCCGCCGCGCCACGGCCAGATAGAGGTCCACTACCTCCGGAGCGAGGCGGCTGAGGGTCGCCAGATGGACTTCCAGGGTGCCGCTGTCGCCGCGAGGGATGGGCCCTGTCAGGGCGGCGGCCACGCCCATGCTCCGGGCGTTTGCCAGCGTTTGCTCGATCAGGCGCCCATAGACGGCAAGAGCGCCGCGCTCGTCGAGGCCCGCGGCGGCGCCCAGCGTCGAGATGGCGTCGAGAAGGGCGACCAGCCCACCCGAGGCCAGGACCGCGGCGGCGTGGTATGCGGCCTTAGAGCCCTTCGGCAGGCGAACCGGGAACCCGCCGATCGCCTCCGCCAGGTCGGCCAGAAGGCCCATCAGGCGATCGTCGCCCTCGAGGGCAATCGTCGCGCCGTTGATCGCCGCGACCGATCGTTCTACGTCCGCGGTAAAGGAGACGAGCGGATGAAACGCCCCGATCTGGCTGCCCGCCGCCAGTGTCGATTGGAGTACCTCGGCGCCCAGTAGACCGCTGGTGTGAACCAGCGCCTGGCCGCTGTACAGGCGCAAGGGCTCGATGAGCGAAGGAATCGCGTCGTCGGGGACGGCCAGGATCGCAAGCTCGACTTCGTCCAGGACTCCCGTGGGCTCCATGAATGCCCTGGCGCTCGGGACCAGGCTCCGGAACCGGTCGCGCCGGACCGCATCACGGCTGGCAACCGCCCGAACCGGCCAGCCGGCGCGGCTGATGGCCACGCCCAAGGCTGTTCCGACCGCTCCGGCTCCCACTATCCCGACGGTCGGGGTTCCTGCCGCTCCGCGGCCGTGCGGATGCGGCTCCTGGTGGGCGTGAATCATGTCGCCGTGACGGTGGCGACCATCACGCGGGCCGGGAGAGTAGGCCCTCTCTTGCGCTGTGGTCGCTTCCGGGCTTCCTGGACCGCGGCGTGCATCGTCGCGCCATGGCTTCACGCGACTTCCTCCTCGTACCGCGACTGGCGGTATTCTTCTGCCGGACCTGCACCGTGGCGGCCGGTCACAACAAGGTCGCGTCAAGGCGCGGCGGGACGGCGACCGCCAGCCCGAGTGTAGCGCGTCCCCGGCGGCGGAAGCGCACTCCCGCCGGAATCGGGCGATCGATCGTTCGTTCGGCCCGTGACCATCGGAGGATCTGTAGTGGCGGCCAGCGATCCCTTCGGCGCCCGGGCTCCACTGGGACCCGGCCTGCCGTCTTTCTACCGCCTCTCGGCCCTGCCACGGACCAGCGCCATGCCCGCTCTGGACCTGGACCGGCTGCCCGTGACGGTCAAGATCCTGCTCGAGAACCTTCTGCGGCACGCCGGCGGAGGCGTCGTCCGAGAATCCGACGTCGAGGTTCTCGCCGGTTGGAAGCCTGGCGCCGCCTCCACCACCGAGGTGGAGATTCCCTTCGTGCCGGCCAGGGTCATCCTCCAGGATTTCACCGGGGTCCCGGCCGTCGTGGACCTGGCCGCGATGCGCGACGCCATGGCCGAGCTGGGCGGCGACCCGGCGCGGGTCAACCCGCTCGTGCCCGCCGATCTCGTGATCGACCATTCCGTCCAGGTGGACCGATACGGCACCCGCGACTCGTTCGCCTTCAACGTGGCCCGCGAGTACGAGCGCAACGGGGAGCGTTACAAGCTCCTGCGCTGGGCTCAGGGTGCCTTCCACGACCTGCGCGTCGTCCCTCCGGGGACGGGCATCGTGCACCAGGTCAACCTGGAGTACCTCGCGACCGTCGTCGCGCAACGCCGCGACGAAGACGGCTCCGGTGAAGTCGCCTTCCCGGACACGCTCGTCGGGACGGATTCCCACACCACGATGGTCAACGGCCTCGGCGTCCTGGGATACGGGGTTGGCGGGATCGAGGCCGAGGCGGTCCTGCTGGGCCAGCCGCTCTACCAGCCGATGCCAAAGGTGATCGGCGTGCGGCTCTCCGGCGAGCTGCCCGAGGGGGCGACCGCCACCGACCTGGTCCTCGTCGTCACCGAGATGCTCCGCGCGTACGGCGTCGTGGGGTCGTTCGTCGAGTTCGGCGGAGACGGTCTGGCCGGGCTGGCGCTCGCGGACCGGGCCACCATCTCGAACATGTCGCCCGAGTTCGGTGCCACGGCAACGCTCTTCCCGATCGACGACGAGACGCTGGCCTACCTGCGGCTTACGGGCCGCAGCTCAGACCGCGTCGCGCTGGTGGAGAGGTACGCCAAAGAGCAGGGCCTGTGGCGCGAGCCCGGCACGACCCCCGAGTTCGATGCGCTGCTGACGCTCGACCTGGCATCCGTCGAAGCGTCCCTGGCGGGTCCTCGCCGACCGCAGGATCGAGTGGCCCTGCGCAACCTGGGGTCTGGATTCCGAGCCGCCTACCCGGAGGGACTCGAGGAGGCGGCGGCCGTGGTTGCCGAGGCCGGGGTGACGGTCGCGGCAGGCCTGTCGAGCGCGGTCGATTCCGCCGCCGCGGCGGGCTATCCGACGGTCAGGGTGGAAGCAGACGGTCGTTCCGTCGAAATCGGGACCGGCTCGGTGGCTATCGCGGCGATCACCAGTTGCACCAACACTTCCAACCCGACCGTGATGGTCGCGGCCGGTCTGCTGGCCCGCAACGCCGTGGCCCGCGGCCTGAGAGTCCCGCCCACGGTCAAGACGAGTCTCGCGCCCGGATCTCGCGCTGTCACCGAGTACCTGCGCGGAGCCGGCCTTATGGACCCGCTCGGGAAACTGGGCTTCGCGCTGGCCGGCTACGGCTGCACGACCTGCATCGGCAACAGCGGACCGCTGGACGCGCCGGTTGCGGAGGCGATCGAGAAGAACGATCTCGTCGTTGCCGCGGTGCTCTCCGGCAACCGCAACTTCGAGGGTCGGATCCACCCCCTCGTCCGAGCCAGCTACCTGGCCTCGCCCCCTCTGGTCGTCGCCTTCGCTCTTGCCGGGACCGTGGACATCGACCTCACCACACAGCCCCTCGGCGTGGGCTCCGACGGCCGGCCGGTCTTCCTGGCCGACCTCTGGCCGTCGGCCGCGGAGGTTCGAGCGACGGTGGGCTCGGCCGTCAACGGCGAGCTGTTCCGAGCCGCCTACGCATCCGTCTTCGAAGGCGGGCCGGCCTGGAAGGGTCTCGACGTGCCGACCGGCGACCGCTATCGCTGGGATGCCGCGTCCACCTACGTGGCGCTGCCGCCGTTTTTCGTGGGATTGCGCGCCGAGCCCGAGCCCGTGACGGCCATCCACGGAGCTCGCGCACTTGCGCTCCTGGGCGACTCCGTGACGACCGACCACATCTCCCCGGCCGGTTCCATCGCCGCCTGGTCGCCCGCCGGTCAGTGGCTCCAGGCTCACGGGGTTCCGCCGGCCGAGTTCAACAGCTACGGGGCGCGGCGCGGCCACCACGAAGTGATGATGCGCGGCACCTTCGGCAACATCCGGCTCCACAACGCGCTGGCGGATAGAGAGGGGCCGTTCACAGTCCACCTCCCCGACGGCAGCCCGACCACGATCTTCGACGCGGCGATGCTCTATGCGGCGGAGGGCGTCCCACTGATCGTCATGGCGGGCAAGGAATACGGCTCGGGCTCGTCCCGCGACTGGGCGGCCAAGGGACCGCGCTTGCTCGGGGTGAGGGCCGTCATCGCCGAGAGCTTCGAGCGGATCCACCGCAGCAACCTCGTGGGGATGGGGATACTGCCGCTGCAGTTCCTCCCCGGCGAGAGCGCCGCGAGCCTCGGGTTGACCGGCCGCGAGGCGTACACGATCGCCGTGCCGACCCGCGGGCCCGCGCCCAGGTCCCTGATCGGCGTAGTCGCGCGCGACGACGACGGCAGTGAGCGCCGGTTTGAAGTGATCGTCCGACTCGACGGTCCGATCGAGCTCGACTACCTCCGCCAGGGCGGGATCCTGCCGGCGGTGCTGCGACGCATCGCCAAGGAAGGCGCGATGCCCCAGACCCCGGAGGCGCCGCTCCCCTAGCGGCTCCGGATCGACGGCCGGTCCCACCGATGCTTGCGCAACTCGGCGAGGAGGTCGGGGGGCAGCGGCCCCATTTCGGCGGCGGTCGCGTTCATCTCGACGTTCTCTATCCTCCGCATCCCGGGGATCACGACGCTTACGTCCGGATTCGAAAGGATGAACCGCAACGCCATCTGGGCCATTGTCGTGCCGGCCGGGACGAGCGGCCTCAGTCCGTCGACGCGTTTCACGGACTCCGCCAGGTTCGCAGGGGCGAAGTATCCGTTGCGCCAGTCGTCCGCAGGCCACTTCGAGTCGAGGGTCAACGCCCCGGTAAGACTGCCTTCGTCGAGAGGAGCTCGGGCGATCACTGCCACGCCATGCTCCCGGCACGCCGGAAACAACTCGTCCTCGGGCGACTGGTCGAAGATGTTGTAGACGACCTGGACGGAGTCCACCAGGCCGGATTGCACTGCCTTCACGCCGTTCCACGGCTGCCAGCGGTTCAGGCTGAGGCCGAACGCCCGGATCGAACCCTCCTTCCTGAGCTCGGCCACCGTCCGCTGAAGGTCGCCATCGACAAGCCAGTCGTCCTCCCAGACGTGGAGCTGGAGGAGCCCGATGGTCTCGACTCCCAGGTTGGCGCAGCTGATGTCGACACAGCGGCGGACGTAGTCTCGGGAGAAGACCTCCGCCAGTGGCACACCCTGCCGGCTGGGCCACTCTCGGTTGCGAGGCGGCACCTTCGTGGCCGTGTAGAGACGCTTGTCGGAGTGGGCGGCCATGAGCCGGCCGAGCAGCAGCTCGCTGTGGCCATCGCCGTAGGACTGGGCTGTGTCGAAGAAGTTGACCCCCCGGGCGACCGCGGCCTCGAGCGAGAGGCGCGACTGAACGTCGTCGGACCCGGTCCAGCCGCCCATGCCCCACATGCCGTAGCCGACCTCGCCGACGCGCCAGCCGTTCCGACCGAAGCTCCGATACCGCATCTCCCCGCCCTTCCTGCCCAGGCTCGGCGTCCCGCGAGACCGCCGGACAACGGCTCGCCGCAACCCGACGTGAATCGTACCTGGCGGCGCGTGGCTGCGCGTGGCTACACGTGGTTCGCGGGAGGCTCGCTGCGGGAGGCACGCCGCCGGCCGTGGGCGGTGTGCCACGAGCCTGGCCGCTCTCGCGGGCGGCAGCGGGCCGGGAAGCTTCGCCGAGCCCATACTCTGCACCGGACTGGCAGAACGGACACGAGGACGACATGGCCGAATGGATCTACTTCCTCCACGTGCCGCGTGAGGATTTTGCGGCGACGATGACGACAGACGAAGTACGCGTCTGGCAGATCCATTCAGAGCGCCTCAAGAGGCTGCTGGACGAGGGTTCCCTGCTGCTGGCCGGCCCGACGCTGGGGCGCATCAATACCGGGGTCGTCGTCTTCGAGGCGCCGGACGAGGCGGCCGCCCGCCGAATCATGGAAGAGGACCCCACCATCACGAGCGGCTACGCCACCGGCGAGCTGCGCGGCTTCAGGGCCGCGTTCCTGCGCGGTCGGGACGCCTGACCCGCTCGCCGCAGTCGGAACCGGGCACCGTCGATCCGGCGGCCTTGCCGGAGAGTCAGGCCTTCCCGTCTGACAGTAGCTCCTCGCTGCTCATGACCCGCACGCCGGCGGCCTGAAGAACGGCGAGGGCGGCATCGGGATCCTCGAAGCGGAAGATGATCGCCGCCTTGCCGCCTCGGGACGCGGCACCGAAGTCGTACATGTACTCGACACCGAGCCCGGCCGCATCGATCGCCGCCAGCACCTTAGCCAGGCCGCCCGGCTTGTTCTCGACCTCGACCGTCACGACCTCGCTGACACGGGCGACCATTCCCGCGCTCTCGAGCACCTGCCGGGCCCGCTCGGGGTCGCGGACGATGAACCGCAGGATGCCGAAGCTGCTCGTGTCGGCAAGCGACATCGTCAGCAGATCGATTCCGGCGGCGGCCAGGGCTTCGCAAGGCGCGCGCAGCGATCCGGGCTTGTTCTCCATGAAGAGTGACAGCTGCTGAAGCTTCATTCGATGGCCTCCCTCGGCGAAGGCGGACCCTCGCCGTACGACCGTGGGTTTCGTCAGACGTTCCGCAGATCCGTAACCCGCCGGGCCTTGCCTTCGCTGCGGGCCAGCGTCCTGGGCTCGACCAGGGTTACCTTCACCCTCAGGCCGAGGATGTTCTCGATCGACGCCTCGAGCTGATGCTGGAGCGCCTCCAGCTTGCGGATCTCATCGGAGAAGACCTCCGGCGTGACTTCGACCTTGACCTCCATCTGGTCCAGGCCGACCTCACGCGTGAGGACGATCTGGTAGTGCGGCAGAGTGCCCTCCACCCGAAGCAGCGCCGTCTCCACCTGAGATGGGAAGACGTTCACGCCGCGGATGATGAACATGTCGTCGGAACGGCGGCCGATGCGACGGATGCGGCGCAGGGTTCGGCCGCAGGCGCACGGCTCGGCAATGATCGACGTCACGTCGCGGGTTCGATACCGGATCATCGGCATCGCCTCCTTCGACAGCGTCGTCAGGACCAGCTCGCCCTCGCTCCCGTCGGGCAGCACATCCCCGGTCTCGGGATCGATGATCTCCGGATAGAAGTGATCCTCGAAGATGTGCAGGCCCCGCTGCTCGGAGCATTCGACGCCCACGCCGGGGCCGATGATCTCGGAGAGGCCGTAGATGTCGTAGGCCTTGATGCTGCTCTCCTGCTCGATGCGGTCGCGCATCGAGTCGCTCCACGGCTCGGCCCCAAAGACGCCGACTCGCAATCGCGAGAAGTCGATCTTCATCTCCTTGGCGGACTCGAGGAGATGAAGAAAGTAGCTCGGGGTGCAGCACAGGGCCGTCACGCCGAAGTCCGCCATGACCATCAGCTGGCGTTCGGTGTTGCCGCCGCTGATCGGGATGACGGTCGCACCCAGCATCTCGCCGCCGTAGTGCATGCCCAGGCCGCCGGTGAAGAGGCCGTAGCCGTAGGCGTTCTGGATGACGTCGCCGCGGTGAATGCCGCACGCCGCGAACGAGCGGACCATCACCTCGCTCCAGACGTCCAGGTCGGCCTGGGTGTAGGCGACGACGATGGGCTTGCCCGTCGTACCGGACGAGGCGTGGAGGCGGACGATCTCCTCCATCGGGCTGGCGAAGAGCCCGAAGGGATACGTGTCCCGCAGGTCCGTCTTGACGGTGAACGGCAACCTGGCGATATCCGCGAGCGAGGCGATCGAGGCGGGCGTCAAGCCACGCTCCTGCATTCGCGACCGGAAGAGCGCCACCCGGTCATAGGCGCGGGTCACGACGGACTGCAACCGCTGGAGCTGGACCCCTGCCAGCTGAGGGCGCGGCAGGTAGTCCGGCGCGCTGACCGAGTGAAACCCGCCCGGCGGGTCGTTCCAGGTGCTCACCACGGCCTCCTCTTGCGGACTCTCGCTCCGATCGCGACGGATGCGGCGAACGATGACGAACGATGTCGCCAACCCTTCGCGGACTTCGTTCGTGGCCTCCGTCTAGCGGATTGTGCCCTGCGCGGCCGCGACTTATCGACCCGAATCGGACGCAACCCTGCCGCCTCAGGCTTTCGGTACCTTCCGGACCGCGGGTCATGAGCGGGCCGCGGCCGCAGGCGGGGTGCTGGCGCCTGGGCATTCGCCAGTTGCACGTCGAAAAGCCGTGTGCTAGGCTGACATATGTAAGAAAGTTCTTACACATGAAAGGAGTCGATACGAAGGATCCTCCGACGGGCGACCAACTAGTCGCGATGCTGGCTGCTCTGGCGAACCCCACGCGGCTGCGCATAGTCGCGGTGCTGGCAGGCAAGAGGGACTACGTCAGCCATCTGGCTCGAGAGATCGGCATAAGCCGCCCCCTCCTCCACATGCACCTCCAGAGACTGGAAGAGGTCGGCCTGATCCTCGGCAGCCTCGAGCTTTCCGACGACGGCAAAGCGATGAAGTACTTCGAAGTCGCCGACTT
>PMIP01000018.1 GCA_003158295.1 Chloroflexota bacterium
ACTTCCAGGTGAGTTTTGGCGCATCAATAGTCAGCGGCGGGTTCAGGGCGGGGCCGGCGCCGGCCCCGTCGCCGGGCCCGGCGGCAGCCGCCATCGAGCCGGAGGTCAGGAGCAGGAAGCTCGCCAATGACGCGGCGAGGAGGGAGGCGTGGCGTTTCATAGTTGACCCCCTACGCTGCCGATGTCGGGCCGGATTCGCCGGCGCTTCGCTTTCGACGAAGGAAGAGGAACCCCAGCAGGCCGCCGAGGCCGAGGACTACGACGGCGACACCACCGACGATCACCGGGGCATTCGAGCCGCCGTCGGCCGACGCCGGAGCGCCGGTCGCGGGCGTTGGGCTCGCCTGAACCGCGACCGTGGGTGAACTCGAAGCCGCGGGCGTGGCAGTTGCCGAGTCGGTGGCCGTTGCCGTCGCGACCGGCGACTCAGGGGCGCCCGCCGATTCAGAGGGGGCTGCCATGGGGGTCTCCCCCGGAGCGGGCGTGCTGCCCGGAACCTGCGTCTTCCCCGGCGCGGGGGTCTTGACCGGAGCCGTTCCGCCGGTGACCGTGAGGCTTGTCTTCGCCTTCGGCCCAGCGCCCTTGTCGGAACTCACGGTGCTCGTTGTGAGGGTGTAGGTTCCGGCCTTGCTGCCGGTGATGTCGGCGCCGAAGTCGCATTCGATCCCGTGCGCCAGCGAACCACCTGAGACGGTGATCTTCGTGGCGGTGGCGGTGATGTTCACGTGGCACCACGGGAAGTTGTTGTATGTGTACGGCGTTGCGGAGAGCCCGGCCGGCAGCGTGAGGGTGAAGCCAATGCTGTAGAGCGAGACCGTGTTCATGTTCGAGTTCCAGAGCTTGAACGTGAGGTGGTCCACCGTCCCTACCGACACCGAAGCCTTGTCGAATGTCGTGGTCAGTTCAGGCAGCCTTACCACCGCGATGCTCGGCGAGACGGTGTTGCCCGTGCCGCCGTTGGTGGACTTGATCGCAGACGAAGTGAAGGTGGCGTTGCCGGGCACGATTCCGGTGACGGTCATAGAGAACGAGCACTTGTTGAGGCTGCCCGTCTTGACGTTGGCACCGCTGAGTTTGATCGACGTCGGCGCTGTGAGAGTGAGCGTCCCGTTGCACCGGGTGCTGGTGGAGCTGGACAAGGCGAGATGTCCAAGCGGCAGCGTGGCCGAGAAGGCGATGCCGGTCAGAGTCGTCGATGCGTTGGGGTTGGTTATCGTGAAGGTGAGGGTGGTCTTCCCGTTCTCGGCGACAGTCGCCGTCTTGAACGCCGCCGTCAGAACCGGGTGCGAGATCGCGGCAGGTTGGACGCCCCCCGCCGCGGCCGCAAGAGCACTCCCCGATGTCAGGGCCAGGATCCCCGCCAGCGATATGGCGAAACCGAAAGCACGGCGCATCACGACTACCCTCTCTCCGCTGGGGATCGGCCGCGCCACCCACCGGATCATTTTCGCGGGCCCGTACCCCACGCAAATCTTCCGAGAGAACTGCGCCGTCGACACCTGCCATTTGTCAGTAGCTGAGTCGCACCGCCGACAGGCCCGTGGAGGCGGCTATCCTATCGGCGTCCCTCGTGTCGCAATCGTCGCCCGGACTCCCTCTGCAAGGTACGTCGTGAAGATCGCCTACCTCATCATGGCCCACAACACTCCGCGGCACGTCCAGCGACTTGTTTCCGCGCTATCCACCAGTTCGGCCGGTTTCTTCATTCACGTCGATAGGAAGTCAAGACTGTCCGATTTCTCGGTCACCGGCGACGGCGTCCACTTCACCAAGAAGCGAGTCGCGGTCTTCTGGGGCGACTTCACGCAGGTGGAAGCGATCCTGGCTCTGATTGAGGCGGCGCTGGCCGACGAACGCCGTTTCGAGCGCTTCGTGCTCCTCAGCGGCGCCGACTACCCACTCAGATCGGCGTCCGAAATCGAGAGCTTCTTCGAGAGTCACCCCAAGACGGAATTCATCAACCTCGTCCCGATGCCCTCGGTCGCGGCCGGCAAGCCGATTTCCCGCCTTTCCACGTACTGGCTGCGCCCGGCCACCCCAAGGCCGTTCAGAGCCGTGCAGAGGCTCCTGATGATGGCTCGCGTCCTGCCACGCGAACGGGATTACAGATCCTGCTTCGGCGGTCTGGCTCCCTACGCCGGATCCACCTGGTGGGCGCTCTCGCGGGATGCATGCGAGTACATCGCCGATGTCGCCAATCGAGAAACCAGGCTTGTCCGGTTCCACAGGCATGCCCACTGTCCCGACGAGTCGTTCTTCCAGACCATCCTCGGCAACTCCGATTTCAAGTCCCGGATAGCCAGGAATCTCACCTACACGGACTGGAGCGCCGGGGGGCGGAGCCCGGCCACTATCTCCGACAGGCACCTCCCCATCCTGCGGACGCAATCCTCATTTCCGGAGGAAGACGTTTACGGCACCGGCCCGATGCTCTTCGCCCGCAAGTTCACGGACGAGCGCGGCGACCTGGTGGCCGAATTGGACCGCCACATTCTCGAGCGTTGGCGGACCGGCAGCTAGCCGCTCGCTGCTTTCGGCGGGCCGCGGTGAAGAGCGCGATCTATCTTCCGGACTCGAGGAAGTGCGCCAGGGCGTATGCCAACAACGACCCGCCGACGTAGAGGTATTGGACCCGCGTCTGTTTCGCCTCGTCTTCCCGTGCGCTCAGGATATCCAGGACGGCGTGACGGATCAGGAATGTGTACATGACGAAATACATCATCGGAATTGCATGAACGTAGAGTGGGAAATCGGCGGCTCGCCTGCCGAACAGGGACAGTAGCCAGTCGATTTGACTGTAGATCCCGAACAAGCCCAACCCGGCATTTATGAACATCCACTTGACTTCGTCGCGCCCGAANNGAAGGCCGACCCGCCGAATCCCAGCATGTGGACCAGGAAGAAGGGGTAGACGCTGGTCCAGGGGATTTCGTCGCCGCTGGAGTAATCGCGGCCGTTCATCGTGATGCTGCCGTGGACTTTCATCGCCTTACGACGCCCCTCGCTACAGGGTTCTCTGCCGAACCGGCGCCCATCCCGAATGCGGCCGGCGTAGACCACCGTCGGATCTGGCTGCACCCTCGGAACCTTGCGGACGGCACCGATATCCTACCCGGCGCGATCGTGCCTCTACTAGCGCAGCAGGGTGAGGACGTTCTGCGGAGCGGAGTTGGCCTGGGCCAGGATCGCCATGCCCGCCTGTTGCATGATCTGCGTCTTGGTGAAGTGGACCATCTCGGCCGCCACGTCCAGATCCCTGATGCGGGATACGGACGCGTTCAGGTTCAACGACGCCACGCTGATACTGGCGACGGTGTGCTGGAGGCGGTTCTCGGTTGCCCCCAGGTTGCCGCGGACGCTGCTGATGTAGTCGATCGCGGTGTCGGACGACGTAATGAGGGCCTGGGCAGCGGCGATGATGCCGGTGCCGCTGGTGACGGCGGAGTCAAACGCGCTGATGTCGCCATTCCAGGCCCCGTATCCGGTAGCGGCGGTACTCGTGTCCACGAACGAGACGCCGAGGGTGTCCCCGGCATTGGCGCCGATCTGGAAGTAGGCGACGGAGCTTCCGGTCGTGGTTAGCGTGAGGGGAACTCCGGCGCTGCCGGAACTCGTGACAACGATAGTGTCGTTTGTCGGCTGGAGCAGGCTGGCGACGACCGCTGTTGCCAACATGCCGTTGCCGCCGGCAGTCAGCGTGAAGCTGATGTTGCCGAAGGTCAGCGTCTGCACTCCACCGGCGCCCATGTTGCTGACGGCCGCCGTCGACGCGCCATCCGGCCCAGTGAGCGTCAGCGAGTTCGCACCGCCCGACGTGAAGGTGTATGTACCGCCACCTGTGGCCGGGGCCGACGTCATGGCGGTGACGGTCGCGTTGCCTTCCGCGCCCGTGAAGGTGACCGATGACCCGTTGAAGTCCGTCGCCTCATCGGCCAGGGTCCCTGCGGTAGCCGACTGATGGTAGGTGAGCGTGATGGTGTTGCCCAGGCTGCCGGTCAGGACGATGGAATCGGAGTGGCCCCGCACGAACGGCGCGAGGTCGCCCGCGAACGTTTCCGCACCCAGGGTCCCAGTGATATGCCCGGCTGGGTTGGTCGCAAATGTGATGGTGCCGGGAGTGATACCGGCCGAGGCAACCGCCGTGGGAGCCGGAGCGTTGATGGCGCCGGACGGGTAGTACATGACGTTCTGCAAGGTGACGGGCGTGCCCAGGATGTCGCCGGTCACGAGGTCCGTGGCGGAGGAGCCCACGATGGTCGAAGCGAGCGTGCTGGGTGTGGAACCCAGGTCTGTCGCAAGTTCGACCGCGGTCTTGGCGGGGTCGCCTGTGACGGTCAACTTCACGCCCAGGCTGCCGAAGTTGATCGTTTCGGTGCCCGTGGCGCCGATCGCGGTCAGAGTCAGCTGCTGGCTGTGGCCCAGCCCATCCGACAGCGTGACCCTGCCGCCGGATTGGCTCGTCATCGTGTAGGTCGCGTTGCCCGTGGCACCGGAGACGTCCACCGCACTCAGGACCGCGTTGTGGCCGGTCCCGAGGACTGTGCCTGCGGCTGCGCTGCCGCCGGACTGCGATACCGAAAGGGCGCCGGTCAAGAGCCGCTGGCCGTTGAACTTGGTCGCGCCGCTGATTCGGTCGATCTCGGCACGGAGGGCGGTGATCTCGGTATCGATCGACCTGGCGTCGTCGGAACTGAGCGTGCTGTTGGCCGCTTCCACTGCCAGCTCGCGAATGCGCTGCAGCATGGCGTGGAATTCGGTCAGGGCGCCTTCAGCGGTCTGGACCATCGAGATGCCGTCCTGGGCGTTTCTCTGGGCCTGGTTGAGACCTGTGACCTGCGCATTCAGCTTCTCGCTGATCGCGAGACCGGCCGCGTCGTCGGCGGCGCGGGTGATGCGGAGACCGCTCGACAGCCTCTCGACGCTGGTGGCGAACGCCGATGCGGTCGCGCCCAGATTCCTCTGCGCGTTCATCGCCTCGATGTTCGTGTTGATCCGCATCGACATGTGAGCGAGGCTCCCGGCCTAACGACTCGCGCGTCCAAACCGCGCCATCAACCAAATCCGACGATCTGGTCGACGGCGGAGGTGTCGGGGCCTGGATGTTCCGAGGAGATAGGGCCAAACCCTTGAGCCGGGGTTCCTGGATCGGGCGCGTTCGGGACCAGGAGGTGGCACGCCCGAAGCCGGACCTCCGCCCCCGGAGGCCCCGAGGCCTACGGCGAAGCCGGCGGGAGACTGGCCTCGAGGTTCGCCCGCAGCGAGGCCGCGAATGTTGCCGTCATGTGCTGGTTGTCCCGGTAGACGATCATCCCGTTGATCACGACCGGGCACGGGTCGCCGGGGCAAAGGAGGGGCGTCATGTCGATCAAGGTCGCCCCGAGCGCGGTCGCGGCCGTCGCCTCGACGATCCCCGGGGACGGTCCGAGGGCGAAGCTACGGGTCGTCTCGCACGGCCGCACGTCCGACCGATGCGACGACAGGCAGGTCGGAACGTTGTACTTCGAGATGGGCGTGTCGACGATGATCGCCTTGGCGCCCGGCACCTGATTCAGGAGCCTGGCCATGGCCTCGCCCTGATGAACCTGATCCTTGTCTGTCGCGTCCGATGTCACCCGGTCGCGGATCGACGCCTCGATGACCAGGTCCGGCTTGATGGCCCGGAGTTTGGTGACGACGAGCCGCCGCCACGTGTCGCACTCCGTGTACATCCGCTGATACCAGTGCGAGTACAGAGACATGTCCAGGAACCGGCACGACAGCTTGATGAATGGCATGAGCCGCCAGCCGCGGGCATTCGCGATCGCCAGGATTGCCGGGAACCAATGGGCGGCGTGCGAATCGCCCACGAGCGCGACGGTGAAGGTGCCGTGCTTGTTGCCGTAGACGCAGTTGGGTGGCTTGGTTTGCGGCTGGCCGAGGAGACAGCCGTCGGCCTCGAGAGTCTCGGCGTCGCCGCCGGCCGCCCGGAGCGACGGCCGGACGTTGGCCGGCAGCGGTTGCGGGCCCCTCGGGGTCGCCGTGGGAATCGGCGATGGAGACGTCGCGTCCCCCGCGCTGGCCGTCGCCTCGATTGCCGCCGTGGCCGAGGCGGTAGGGGGCGCCATCGTCCCGGCGTCGGCGACTGCCGGCCCGCCCTGCTCGATCCCCGCCGACGCCGCGAAGCCGAGACTGCCACAGAACGCCACGGTCAACGCCATCGCGACGCCGGCCGCAGCGAGCGTCCGGCTCGGCCGCCACGCGAAGCGAGCTCCTCGGTGGATCGGTTGCTCAACCCACCGGAAGCTCGCCCAGCCGACCACGACCGAAAGTGCCGCAAGCGCGACGCGGACCGCGATGGGGAGTTCCTCGCCGACGGCGAGGGTCGCGGCCGGCAGCACGAGGATCGGCCAGTGCACGAGATACACGGAGTACGAGATCCGTCCCAGGAAGCGGAGCCCCGGGACGGCGAGGAGCGAAGAGACCGATAGCCGCCGCACGCCGGCGAGGATCACCGCGGCGCTCCCGAGCGTCGGCAGCAGGGCCGCCAGGCCCGGGTACGGCGTGCCCGGCACGATCACAACGAGCGCTGCCAGGATGGCCCCCAGGCCGATCCACCCGAGGGGCACCGCAACGCGGTCCGGGATGCCGTTGAGTCTCCCGGCACCGACGGCGACGAGTCCGCCGAGGGCAAGCTGCCAGGCCCTGGTGGGCAGCGAGTAGAACGCCCAGGCCGGGGCCGCGTCGGTCAGCACGAACGCCGCCAGATAGGAGAAGATCGCCACGCCGGCGAGGAGGAGTCCGGCCGCCATCCGCGGCCGGCGGCTCCGCGTCGCCAGAATCAGCAGGGCCGGCCACAGGAGATAGAACTGCTCTTCGACCCCGAGCGACCAGTAATGGATGATCGGGGACGGGGCCAGGTCCGTCCCGAAGTAGTCCGTGGCGCCGGCCGCGAAGCGGATGTTGCCGACGGAGAGTGCTGCCGCCACGGCATCCCCCGCGACGCGCGGCAGGTCCAGGGGAGCCAACAGGAACCACGACAGGATCATCGTGGCCACGAGAACGACGGCCGCCGCGGGCAGAATCCGGCGGGCGCGGCGGGCGTAGAACGCGCCGAGGTCGATCCGGCCGACGCGTTCGTGCTCACGGAGCAGGAGCCCGGTGATCAGGAACCCGGACAGGACGAAGAAGACGTCGACGCCCACGAAGCCGCCGTCGAAACCGGGCACGCGGGCGTGGAAGAGCAGGACGAGCAGTATCGCGACGCCCCGAAGGCCTTCGAGGTCGGTGCGGAACTCGCCGCCCGTCACGCCGGACTTGAGCTGGTCTTGCTTCATGGCCTGCCCCTCGAACCCTTCACCGTCCCACGGAGCCTCGACGATCGAGCCGGCGTTGGCCGGGTCGGCAGACAGTCTACGTGACCGGCGGCCTGCCGGGCTGGCGGGCCAACCAGCCGACCGGCGACTCCGATACACTCGGCGGACTCGCATTGACGGAGCATCCACGTGCGAACCCCTCGATTCTGGAATCGCATCCCCTTCCTCAAGCCCCTGCCCAACAAGGCGGCGTCACCGCACGAGACGCAGGCGAACGCCGTGCTTCGCCCGGTCGTTTTCGGAGCGAACGACGGACTGGTCAGCAATCTGGCCCTGGTGATGGGCGTCGCAGGCGCAAACCCGGCGCCGGGTGTGATTGTCCTGGCCGGCGTTGCCGGGCTGCTCGCTGGCGCGTTCTCCATGGCCGTCGGCGAGTACATCTCGGTTCGATCCCAGCGCGAGCTCCTCGAACATCAGCTCGCATTCGAGCGGACGCAGATTCGCGAGACGCCCGAGCAGGAACGCCAGATCCTCGCCCGGGTATACCAGGGACGCGGGTTCACGGCCGAGGAGTCGTCGCGTTTCGTCGACCGCGTCTTCGCCGACCCCGAGCATGCAGCCAAGCTGCTCATATTCGAGGAGGTCGGGCTCGATGCCCGCTCCATCGGATCGCCGACCGCGGCGGCGGGAAGCTCGTTCGTCGCGTTCACGATCGGCGCGCTCGTACCGCTCATTCCTTACGTTCTGCTGGCCGGCGGAACGGCCTTTGGGACGAGTCTGGGCCTGAGCCTCGCGGCACTCGCAGTGCTCGGCTTCGGCATCAGCCGCCTGACGCACCGCCCGCCGCTCTACGCAAGCGCGCGGCAGGTCCTCCTCGGCGGCGCTGCCGCCGCCGTCACGTTTGCGGTCGGCTCACTTATCGGCGTTCAGGCCGGAGGCTGACCCAGCGGCCAGAGAACTCGACTAAGCCGCGCGGCGCTTGCGCCGGTTGGGCAGGGCCACGGCATGCCGGGCCGCATAGCCGCCCGCTCCTTGCCGCTGACGCGCCCGACCGTCCGCAGCCTCATCATGCCCTGACGATCGGCCGTCACGGTCGGGAGGCCGAAGCAGCCGCGCGTGACTGAATGGAGGTCACGCCGCAACGTCCAGAACAAGCGGATGAACCAACGCGGCGCAGGGACGGTGACTTCTCCGACGGTTCCGTCACGGAGTGCTCCAGATAGGCGCGAAGGTGGCCGTAGCGTCGGGCGGTCGTGTCGGGATCGATGCCCGGCAGCTGGTCTCAGGCCAGCCCGAGTGCGACGTCCGCGGCGGGCGCTCGATTGCTCGGTGACACCGACCCCACTCCCTTCACGAGCCGGGCGCCCACGTAGTCGTAGCTGAAGGCGGCGAAGATGCCGACCGTCAGATAGAGAAGCCCTGCGGCTCTCGCGAGGCGCGTGGATGGGGTGCTAATCGGATTCACGGTTTCTCCTCAGAGTCTGGGTACTGGAAGACTTCGTCGAGGCGAACGCCGAACGCACGGGCGATCTGGAACGCCATCTCGAGCGAGGGCGAGTACTTGCCCTGCTCGATGGCGATGACCGTCTGGCGCGTGACGCCGACTCGGTCGGCCAGGTCCGCCTGGGTCATCTCGCCATTGGCGAACCGCAGTGCCCGGATCGAGTTGGTGACGTGCGTGGGCTTTACCATTTCTGAAACGGCCCGTGATAGGCCACGATCTTGGTGACGGAGCTGCCCATCGCCCCGAGGATGCCGGCGAAGTA
Source organism: Chloroflexota bacterium (assembly GCA_003158295.1). GTDB lineage: Bacteria > Chloroflexota > Limnocylindria > Limnocylindrales > CSP1-4 > Fen-1039. The sequence continues at coordinate 9,059 of PMIP01000018.1, forward strand.
GATCGCGTTGCCGATCCAGAACCGGTCCGCCGCGACCATGGTCAGCACGAGTGCCACGCAAGCGCCGGCGATGACCAGGTAGTTGCCGAGTCGCTCACCGAAAGCGTTGATCTCCCTGTCGCGCTGATCCGACTTATCGGCCTCTTTGGGGTTGGTGGCGGCGGCGATGACGTTGCCCAGAATGTTCAGGACGACGAAGCCGACGATCGAGTAGATCATGGGCTGGACCCAATCGATCTCGGCCACCGGCTTGCTCAGCGCCTGCGCGAGCGTCCACGTCCCGTACGTGGCCAGAGTAGCCACCGCAACCACCACGACGACCCAGTTGCTCTTCTCCAGGAATGCCATCTGCCCTCTCCACTGTCAAAGATTGTTGACATCGGCAATGTAAAGCACCGCAGACACGATGTCAAGTATTCTGTACACCAATTTCCGCCGGGTCCGATGAGCGATCGGGAAGGAACTACAAGGAGACAGACGTTTTCGGTCCAGACGGCACGGTTCGGGTGGCGGCAAGCCGATCGGGCGCAGGACACCGGGAAGCGCCGCGCTACCCAGTTCGGCGGGACGTGCGGAGCGCGTCAGCGTCGGTTAGCTGACCGTGACCTCGAGCCCTGCCGGCGCGACCGAGAAGTCCACGAACCGAGCGCGGTCATTCGGCGGCTCGGACTCGAGCCGCTCTCGGATGCGTCGTCCGGCCGCGGCGTCGCAGGCGCACATCACCATGAAGCCGCCCCCGCCCGCACCGAGGAACTTCGCCGCCACCAGATCCCTGCCGCAGGCCGCCAGCATCGCATCGATCTCGGGCGTGCTCACGCCGCCGTCGAGTTGCTTGTTCAACCGCCAGGAGCGCGCGATGCATCGCGTCATGCCCGGCAGGTCATGGAGCTGGACCTCGGCATAGAGCCGTCTGGCGTTCGTTCGCAGACCTTCGAGCGTTCGGATCGTCTGGGCCCGTCCGACGAACATGTCCTCGACGATCTCCTGAAGGATCCCTTTGGCGACGCGGGTCACACCCGTGTAATAGAGAAGCAGGGACCGGTTCACGTGATCATCGAGGAGGCGATGGGGGAGATAGCGCACGGTTGGGGACTGGCTCAAGCCAGGGCGCGTCTCGATGAGCTTGAGCCCGGGGAACAGTGCGCCGGCCTGGTCCTGCCAGCCACCGCCCGACGTGAGCAACTGCTCGACGCCGAGGACGCGATCGTAGAGGGAGAGCTCGTCCCATTCGAGGCCGCAGGCGCGGCTGATGGCTCCGAGCAGCGTCGACGCGAGGATCGACGACGTTCCCAGCCCGGATCCCTTAGGGACCGCGCTGAGCATGGAGATCTCGAGCCCACCACCCATCCCGGCGAGCTGCGCTTCCAGCGACGGGAACCCCGGGCCGGACGTGAAGTCGGGATGGAAGCCCGACAGCGTCAGGGCGGCCTTGGGCAGGCTGAACGACTGACCCGGCGCGAGGAAGGCCTGGAGCTCCTCGTAGGCTCGAACCTCCTCGCTAGAGCCGAGGTCTATGGAGCGCAGCCTCAAGATCGGCTCGGCGATGCGACGGGCGAAAACCTGGATCGGGGGCTGCCCGTTGAGCAGGACGGCGACGTTGAGCACGCTGCCTCCAGCTTCCAGGCAGAAGGGCGGCGTATCCGTCCAGCCGCCGGCCAGATCGAGTCGTACGGGACTGCGGGCCCACACGATCTGATCGGCCTTGAGGACAGAGATTGGGTTCGCCTTTGGGAAGTGGGCCCCGGAGATCAAGGCGGTCCGCAGGCGGCCGAACCCCTCGCTTCGCCAGCCGGCCCGCTCCTCCCCGTGGGCGAGGCTGGCCAGGAGCATGGCAGCCCTGGCCTGATGCTCAGGCCGGTTCGGAGCGTCGAGCAGAGATCGGCCGTGGTCGGTGATCCATTTCCGGAGCTCCGGGGCCTCCGTGTCGCAGAACGAGGCTAGGGCGGCGCAGTCCTGCTCGAACGGCGCCGAGTCCCCTTGGTCAAGAGCGGCGTCGAGCTGATCGCACAGCTGCCGCTCGAGCAGCGTCCGGCGCTGCTCGAAGTACCGTCCGAAGTCCAGGTGCTCAGGTAGTCGCGCGGCCGAGAGGAGAGGCAGAGCGGCCACTCGGGCGGTAGTCGCCGGAGCCGGCGAGTCCGAAAAAAACCAATCCACGAGTTCCTGAGTGATGTCCGAGGCGGCCACGACGGGGTACAGGGGCGCCTCGAACACGTCCGCGAATAGCTCGGTGGCCGTGGACGCAGGACCGTCCGCGGTGGCTGTCAGCCCCCGTCGCTCCAGCCAGGCTCGGGCCGGCTGGCCGCAGATCGACGCGCTGTCCGAGCCGCCGCGGAAGGCGTCATCGATGTGATACGGCAAGACGGCGTAGCGATCGGCCCCGACCGGCAGGACGTTCACGCAGGCACCGGGTGCGAGGTGGTCGAGACTTGCTTCGGCGGGCAGCCCGGTAAGGAAGTTGAAACCGTCAAGCCGAACCTGATGCCCGGCTGCCGAACCCTCGATCCACGTTGGATCGCCGACGGGCACCGAGAACCCATGGCCCGGAGAGGCGATCTGGTAGGCGCGGCGAGGCGCGTAGGAACGCCATTGGACCCGTTCCATCGAGTCGAGGAGCTGCCTGCTGGACCCGAGGTGATAGAAGCGCGCGTCATCGAGTGCCACCACGCTGGTCGTAAGGTCGGCCGCCCTTTCGGTCCAAACGGGGGAGTCCTCGCCCGGTGGCGCTGCGGGCTGGAAGCCCAGCGCCGGTCCGACGTCCGTGTACAGGTCCAGATAGCCTGGCCGGCCGTCCGGCGTCGCGAAGCGCTGCCCCTCCGAATCCCAGCCGCACGCCTCGAACAGGAAACGCAATGCCGCAACGCCAAGAAGCCACATGCCGGTGTCCACGAACGCTTCGAACTCGAGCCGGCTGGCGGCGATCGCTTGGGGCGTTGGCTTCTGGAGGAAGAAGGCCACAGGCCGTGCCTGGTTCCGTACCAGCCGTGTCCGCTCCACGAAGAAGACCCCGAAGTGCTGGGCGATGTCGTTTGGGACGCGCATTCCGATGCCGGTCACGTCCGCGGAGACGGTGGGAATCTCCGTGGTGTCGAAGTCGAGCCAAACGTCGCCAGAGGTCACGAGCGCCGCGGCGCGGGGCCCGGCCTCGGCTAGAACTTCCAGGTAAGTGGGGATCTGGAAGTCGGCGAGCACCTGGTCGTGCAGGCGCGGGCTGAGACCCGCGACTGGCGGAAGCGGCATGAAGGCTTTGCCGAGCGCGGCGTAGGCTGGCAGTCGGCGGGTCTCGCCACCGGAATGGATGATCACCTTCTGGGACGTTGCGAGCCACTCTTCAAGCGGGATCGCCGAGCCGGACGCGCATTCCGCCTGCCAAGCGTCGAACAGGAGGTTGACCGTTCCGCCGCCCGATCCAAGTCGCCGGTCCGGCGGGTCTGATCCGATGAATGCGGCGCCGTCGCCGCTGCAGCGGATGCGCCCAAGCCAGCCGGGTTCATCGATGCCGCCGCGCAGGACTTCGTCGAGCCGTGGCGGCACGGTGATGAGCAAGCGAGCCACCGGCGATGAGACCCTCAGCTGGTTGTGGATGCCATCATCGCAGACGGCGGAACGAACGACGAGGCCCATGCCGATGGCCGGGGTCCCAGGAAATCGGCTGAGCACAGGTGTCACTCATGACGCGACTCATGTGTAACCGATGTCGCGAGTCAAGAAGTGGCGCGCCCGGAGGGATTCGAACACACTCCACCAACCATCGTGATCGAGGGCGCGGAGGAACTGGTCGCGGTTCTCCGAGCCGCATAGATCGCGAGTGCAGTGCATCCGCGTTCCACCAAGGACTGGTCGGCGAAAGAGGATTCCCCCAGCCCGAAATCGCCTGATGGCCGGCACGCTCGTCGCGATCCGGCGGAACATACCCAGGAGCATGCTCCCGGTTTGACCTCAAGGCCGAGCGTAGCGTCATCCGTCCTCGCCGGTCCGCACTCCGCGACGTTGCGTCCGAGCCCTCCGCGAGACCTCTCGTCACGCCGGTCCGATATGATCCGCCGAAACGTGCGGATGCCGCCGCTCGAGCGAAGCGCCCTCCACGTCGGCGTTCGGGAGCAGGCGGTCCAGCCAGCGCGGGAGCCACCAGGCCCAGTCGCCGGCGAGCGTCATCAGCGCCGGCAAGATCACGAGCCGAACGAGGAACGCGTCGATCGCGACGCCGAACGCGAGCGCGAACCCGATAGGCCGGATGATCGCGCTATCGGATAGGACGAAACTCCCGAAGACCGCCGTCATGATGATCGCAGCGGCGATTACGACAGCGCGTCCTGCGCGGAGTCCCAGGACCACCGCGGTCTTGGAGGGCGCTCCGTGCGCATACGCCTCACGCATGCCCGAGGCTAGGAAGAGCGTGTAGTCCATCGCCAGGCCGAAGAGGAGTCCGAAGAGGATCGTCGGCAGGAAGTTGAGGACCGGCGACGGCGTGGCGACCCCGAACAGCCCGCCGAACCAGCCCCACTGGTAGATCGCGACGACGCCGCCGAGCGCGGCGAAGAACGATAGGACGAAGCCGCCGGTCGCCACGAGCGGGACGAAGAGCGAGCGGAAGACGACGACCATGATCACGAGCGATAGCCCCACCACGACCAGCAGGTAGAGCGGCAGGGCGTCGGCAAGCTTCTGGCTGATGTCGATGTTGCCGGTTGTCTGGCCGGCCACGCCGATGGTGAACCCGCCCGGGAGCGGCGAGGCCGCCCGAAGCGCGTTGACGAGCTGCTCGGTCGAGATGCTCGACGGTCCATCCGCGGGGAGAACCTCGAACGCGGTCACGGTGCGGTCGGTCGAGGCGCCAATCGGAGCGACGGCGACGACACCGTCGAAGGCGGCCAGGCGCTGGGCTATGGAGACCTGGTCGTCCAGCAGCTGGTCGGCGGTGGTCCCGGCGGGTAGATCGGCGACGACGAGGAGCGGCCCGTCGGACCCCTGGCCGAACTTCTCGGCGATCAGGTCGTACGCCTTGTGCTGCGTGGTGTCCGCGTTGTCGGCCGAGCCGAGCGGGAGGCCGAGGCGCAGCGAGAAGGACGGGATCGCGATCACCATGAGGACCGCGATGCCCACCAGCGCGAGAGCGATCGCCCGCGGGCCGGGAACCGGGCGTGCCGTGGTCACGGGCGCGGGACCTACCTGGTCGACGAGGTGCGCCTTCTCGGTGCCGCGCAGGATTCGCATCCCGACGAGGCTTAGCAACGCCGGAGTCAGGGTGACGGCGATGACGACTGCGATCGCCACGGACACGGCGCCCACCGTCCCCATCAGGCCGAGGAACGGGATTCCGGTCAGGTTGAGCGCGAGCAGCGCGATGACGACCGTCGAACCCGCGAAGAGGACGGCGTTGCCGGATGTGCCGTTCGCGAGGGCGATCGATTCCGCGACGGTGTAGCCGTCCCGGAGTTGGCGCCGGTGGCGGTTGATGATGAATAGCGCGTAGTCGATCCCCACCGCGAGCCCGAGCATCACACCGAGGATCGGCGTTACCGACACCATGTCCACGACGCCCGCGAGGGAGAGGGCGCCGAGCGCGCCGAGTCCGACGCCGAGTAGCGCCGTGAGAATCGGGAGGCCGGCGCCGATCAGGGTCCGCACGATGAGGAGCAGGACGATCGCGGCGATCACGAGGCCGACCAGCTCGCCTCCGCCGAAGAGGTTCGGGATCCCCTGCGCGATCGATGACGAGAAGTTGATGTCGACCCCGTCGATCGCGGGCGTGAGGAACGCCGCCTTGACGGCCGTCTTGAGCTCCTGGGGCACGCTCAGGCTCGTGCCGGAGAACATCACGGCGGCGACGGCGGTGCTGCCGTCGTCCGAGACAAGACGGATCTTCGAGGCGAGCTGGCTCAGCGTCGCGCCCTCCTCGAGCTGCTTCGACTGGGCCGCGATCGTCGCGAGACTCGAATCGATCTGCTTCTGTTGGGCGGCGATCGTGGCGGCGCTCGCGTCGAGCTGCTGCTGCTGGGTTGCGAGCTGCGTCTGCGTGGCCGCGGTCACGCTGGGCGCGGCCTTCGCGGCATCAAGCTGCGTCTGGCTGTCGGCGAGCTGCGCCTTCGCAGCATCGAGCTGCGTCTGGCTGTCGGCGAGCTGCGCCTTCGCAGCATCGAGCTGCGTCTGGCTGTCGGCGAGCTTCTTGGCCTGCGTCTCGCCCTGCGCCTGGGTGACGAACGGGTCGACGACCTGCGCCACGCCTGCGACCCCGGTCGCCCGCGCGACCGCCTCGGAGATGGCGGCCTTCTGCGCGTCCGTGAACGGTGTGCCGCCCCGCGTGCTGAAGACGACCGTTCCGCTCGTGCCGGCGGTCCCGGGCATGGCGGCGGCCAGCTGCTGGGTCACAATGTCGGTCGGAGTGCCCGGGATCGAGATCTCGCCCGAGGGCGTCTTGCCGAAGGCGACGAATGCGCACACGACGATGGCGAGGGTCGCGATCCAGGTCGCGATGACGGCGAAGCGTCGACTCGCGGCGATCCGGCCGATTCGGTAGAGCAGCTCAGCCATGCGGGTTCTCCAGGATGGTTGCGGGAGGCGGCGGGGCGCGGCGAACTACTCACGGCGGCCGCCGCAGACGGGATCAGGTGTTGGGGAGCACTGGGACGGTGGTGATCATGCAGGTAGCGGCTGCGCCCGCTGCAGCCCAGTTCGGAGAAGCGCGAACGTCTGGCGGAGCATGCGCTCGCGGTCGACGGCCGGCCGGGACGCCGGCGTGAACTGGTAGGCGGTCACCATCGCCGAAATCGCGGCGGCCGTCACCAGGTGGGGATACACGTCCGTCGCCGCATCGGTGCCAGTCCGGGCCGCGACGACTTCGGTAACCATCCGGACGGCCTCATCGAGGAGGACGGACCGGTAGCGCGCCATCGCGACGCTGGTCCAGAGGAGGTCAGCGTGCACCTCCACCTGGCCGGGGCGCTCCTCAATGCGGGACGCGATCACGCCGAAGACGTGCTCCAGCGCGTCGAGGATCGGCTCGTCGGCCGGCCGATTGCGCAGGGCGTCGACATAGACCTCGAACTCCCCCACCCAGGCGGTGACCAGCGCCTCCTCCTTCGAGCCGAAGTAGTTGTGGAACGTCCGCACCGAAACGTTGGCCGCTGCGGCGATCTCGTCGGCCGTGACGGCATCGAGACCGCGCCCGAGCGCGAGGAACAGGACCGTCTGCTGAATGGCCGCGCGGGTCTCGGTCTTCTTGCGCTCGCGGAGGCCGGGTGAGTTGCTCATTGCTGCATCCTACGGCATTCATGCACCTTGGTGCAAATGTACGCTTCGGTGCAGCCTGGCCCTGCATAGGACCTGGGCAGAACTCATAATCTGGCGCGCCCGGAGGGATTCGANNTCCGGTTCCCGTCAGGGCGAGCAGTGGCAGTCGATTCGTGCTTGGAACGGTCATCGCGAGGACGCCGTTTTGGTCGATTCCGGGGTGAGTCAGGATCCCGCCCCGGAGAGAGTCTTGGTCCCATCGTGTGAACTTGGAAGAGTCCGATGCCCTCGTCGGCATCGCTTTCCTTCAAATGCCCGCGACGAGGGGCCGGATTATACGCCTCAACGCTGACGCCTTCGCCGCCAGGCCATCAGCGGATCGAGCGTGCTGGGGCCGACCGGGCAGGATGCGGTTGGGGGTTGTCGTTGTGGTCCATGCACTGAACGACCCTACAGCTGCATGGTGTGCGGGACCAGCGAAATGCGGACGCTCAGAGCCCTAGCCAGCGCTGCCAGCGTGGCTTGCGCGGGTGGTCCGTCATGAAGTCGGGCTTCCACTGGTACTCGATCGGGATGCCCCGTTCCTCGGCAACAGCGATGAGCCGCTGCAGTTGCGACGGTGGGAAGTACTGGGCATTCGTCACGAGCTGCTCGGTCGAGGTCCGGATCGTCAGTCCCCAGATGAGCTGGAAGACGATCTTGAGGTCCGGCGTCAGGGCGATGGCCCGCGGAGGACGGCCTCGCAGCAGATCAATCCAGCTGCGAACGAGTATCCGGTCTGGCCCGAAGGCGAACGTCGCAAGCCCACGCCAGAGCAGCAGCCAGATGAGCACGTAGCAGCTCAAGGCAAATGGGATGACGAACAAGCTTCCCTGCCAATTACCGCTGTTGACCGGACTCGTCAGGAAGTCATGCATGCCGATCAGGAACGGGATACCGCAGATAAATGTGTACGGCACGACCCATTGCTGGAGCTGCGGCCGGTTCACCACAGTCCAGCCGGGATCGTCGACGTTTGCACCCCAGCCGCTACGACTCATCGCGGTCTCCCTACGAGCAGAACGGGAGGTGCGCCGCCTTGCAGGCGCTATCGCCCACTCCGACCCAGAAGCCCGGATCGGCTGGTGTTCCAATCAGTTGGGAACCGAAGCCTTCGGCTAGCTCAGGTAGTTTGCTCGCGCCCCCCGTCCCGATGTTGACGGCCATGATGTACAGAGCTTGATCAGATGACATGCTCTTGCCTTGAATTTCGTCCTCGACTCCGGCCACTACGAGGGCCTCACAAGTCATGAACAGGCCAAGCAGCACCTTAAGAGTAACGACCTCAAGAGGAGCGAGAGCCCACGCCTTCGACAATGCGGAGATGCCGCCAAGACCGGCACCCCAGAGGCCGCCTGTAACTGCGCCTTCCACAGCATGGCTCACATAACCCCCCAGGTCCTTGCTGGGCTCAGTGAATTGATAGGTCGTCACGTCCAGCATTGCCCCGGTCGCGGCGCCGACGGCGATCGAGCGAAGGAGACCCTGTTCGACTGTGGCCTCGGCCCCGGAGGGATCTCCGTGTGCGATAGGATCGTCTACAGCGTATGAGTACGGATTGACAGACGCCATTGGGTCTTCGCTCAAGTATCGGCCAGTCCCCGGGTCGTATGTCCTGGCCCGGGCGTCATACAACCCGGTCTCCGAGTCGTAGGCATAGGTGCCGAAGGCGTACGTGCCGGAGGAAGCGCCCACGGGCGCGCCGAATGCCGAGTACTCGTAGCGGGCTGCGGCAGCGCCTGCCGCATTGGTGACCGCCGTCACTGACCCCACAGCATCGAGAAGCGGATACGTGCTGGTGGTCTGGCCCGTGGATTCGAGGACGGTGCCGGGAGTGCCTCCGAGATCGGGGATGACCGTGTAGCTGGCTAGCAGCGTGTTCGACCCGTCGTACTCTGCAACCTTGTTCGTTCCTAGGTACACATAGCGGGAGCTACCTGCCGGCGTGGACGCCTCGATCTGCCTGCCGAGGGCGTCGTACTTGTAGGCCACGACGGTACCGTCTGAGAGCGTCGCCGAGATGAGCTGGTCGAGGGCGTTCCACGAGTAATGCGTGGTGTGTACGTTCGACTTCTCGGTCCTGGTGATCAGGTTCCCTTCGTTGTCGTACAGGTAGGTGAAGTTTGCATCCGAGGTGAGGCGGTCGTTGGCGTCGTACGTTGCCCCACCTGAGGTGCGGTTGCCAGCCGCGTCGTAGGTGAAGGTCTCGGTGGGCAGAGTAGAACCCGCGGATGGGGTCACGGACAATAACCGAGTCGCGGCGTCGTAGCCATACGAAACGGTCCCGGCCGCGTCGGTCCGGCTCGTTGGCTGGCCACTCATGTCGTACGTGTACGCGACCGAATCCACTACGTTGCCCGCACCCGATGAGGTTCGCGATAGCAGCTGGCCGAGCGGGTTGTACGTGAAGACGTCGTTGACGCCGTTGGGCCGCGACAACTGCGACAGCTCACCGAGAACGTCGTAGCTGAACGCAAAGGTTCCGCCATTGCCGTCCGTCAAAGTAGAGAGGAATCCTCGACTGTCATAGCTCAGATTGGTCGCGCCCCAAGGCGCCTGCACCGAGGAGATCCGACCGGTACTGTCTCGGCCGACCGTGAGGGAGACCGTGGGCTGGTTGCTCGTTGCGGTCCCTCGGCTGGTCTGGCTCGTGAGATAGCCGGCAGCGTCATAGGAGAAACTGACTCGTGCGTTCTGGTTATCCGCTTCGGTCGGCTCACCGAGTGGGTTGTAGGCGTACGACATCGAGGTCCCGTCAGGGAGCGACACCGAAGTCAGGCGCGATTCGGCGTCGTATGCATAGCTGGTGGTTGCCCCGTTGCGATCCGTGACCGAGGCGAGGAGGTCGCCCGCGTACGCGTACGAGGTTTTGTGACCCAGAGAGTCGGCCATCGATGTCACGTTCCCGGCGTAGTCGTAGGCATACGTCCGACCGTTGCCGAGGGGATCGGTAAAGGACACGAGATCACCGGCACCATCGTAGGCGTACTTGGTAGTCGCCCCGGTCGGATCGGTGTAGCTTGCGAGGCGTCCCCCTGCGTCGTAGCCGTACGTCCAGACTCGGCCATCAGACTCGGTGAGACTTCCCACCAGCCCAGCTGAAGTGTAGGCCAGCGTCGCGACCTCGCCAGTGGGGTCCGTGATCGATCCAAGGACCCCGAGCGAGTCGTACGCGTAGGTTGTCTTCGATCCACCGGCTTGGGTAGCGCTCAAGAGGTTGCCATTGGCGTCGTAGGCGAAGCTATCGAGAACGGTCCCCGTCCCGTCGGAAACGCTGAGTGGTTGGTCATGGTCGTTGTATGTGAATCGCAACGTGGTGCCGTCCGGCTCGGTCAGGCTCAGTGGATTGCCGGCGTCATCCCAGGTCGCGCTTGTGACATGACCGAGCGGGTCCGTGTTGCTCGTAATGCGACCCAGATCGTCATAAGTGAACTTCGTCGTGTGCGTCGTGCCCCCGTAGACCTGGTCGACCTGGATCAGATCGCCGCGCGCGTCGTATGACATGACCATCGTCAAGGCATGGTCTGGGCTCGTTACGACTTCCTGGTGACCATCCACGTTCGAGCTGATCTGGGTAGTGTTCCCCGAGGCGTCGGTGACACCCGAGACGCGACCATCTGCCCCGTAGCTGACGCTCCGGATCGGGTTCCCGGACGGGCCTTTGGAGACCTGCATGTTGTGGTTGGCATCGTAAGAGAAGGTGACGACGTTACCGTTCTCGTCGGTGACCGAGACGAGGTCGCCGGCTCCGTTGTAGCCGTAGAGCACCGTGCTGCCATCGGGGTGCGTCAACTTGGTGATACGCCCCGTGCTATCTCGCGTGAAGGTCAGCGACGGCCCGAGCGAGCTGTGAATGCCCGCCGCGTCGACGGTCACGGTGTTGCCGTTGCGGTCGGTCTCAGAGACGAGGCCGCTCGCGCCATCGAGGAGGTAGACGGTGCCGTCACGGGCCGTTAGGGTGAAGCGGGTTGGGTTGAAGACCGGGCCACCGATGCCGCCGTAGAGATTGCCATCGCCCGTGTAGGAGAGGCTCGCGTCACCGGAGACTTGCAGCTTGCTCGTCGAGCCCGATCGGGCGGTGAAGGCCGCCGATCCGAGCCAGAAAAGGTTGGACCCTCCGGTCGGCGTGAAGTCGAAGGTCTCGGTGTGGCCGTCGGGCCAGA
>PMIP01000073.1 GCA_003158295.1 Chloroflexota bacterium
GATCCTGAAGCTGATCGAGATCAGTCGCGGGACGATAACACTCGACGGCCAGGACATCTCCCAGATCCACGGCGGCGACGTCAAGTCGTACTACCGGCAGGTCCAGGGCGTGTTCCAGGATCCGTTCAGCTCCTACAACCCCATCTTCAAGGCCGACCGGGTCTTCGCCATGATCCGAGGCGCGTACTTCCCGGACGTACCCGCCTCGGAGTGGGCAGACAAGCTGGACGCCGCGCTGCGCAGCGTGACGCTCGATCCCGGCCAGGTGCTGAACAAGTACCCGCATCAACTGAGCGGCGGCCAGCTGCAGCGCCTGTTGGTGGCCCGCGCGCTGTTGCTGGATCTGAAGATCCTCGTAGCGGACGAGATCATCAGCATGCTGGACGCTTCCACCCGGATCGACGTCCTGAACCTGCTGGCCGACCTCCAGACGCGGGGCATGGGCATTCTCTTCATCACCCACGACCTGTCGCTCGGCAACTACATCAGCCAGAAGACGGTCATCCTGCGGCGCGGAGTGATCGTCGAGATGGGTGACACCGAGAAGGTCTTCGGCCATCCCACCCATCCGTACACGCGGCTGCTCGTCTCATCCGTGCCGCAGCTTCACAAGAAATGGGCGGAGATCGAGGCGGAGCTGAGCGCGCCGATCGCCGGCAAAGGTGGCTGCCCGTTCCACGATGCGTACCCGCTGGCCGGCCGCTCGCCGGAGCCTTCGGCCGACGAGCCGACGCTGGTAAAGATCGAGGACGACCACTTCGTGGGGTGCTTCGAGCTCGAGAGCGAGAAGGCCCAACAGGTCGCCTAGGCGACGCTCCAGTGAGTCCGGGGCGTGGCCTCCGGCGATCGGGATGGCGGGCGAGCCTGCGTCCCGGCGTCGACCGGCCGCATTGCAGAACCAAAGGAGAGTAGTGCGTTACGGTTACTTCGATGACGAAGCTCGGGAATACGTCATCACCCGGCCCGACACGCCCCTGCCGTGGATCAACTACCTGGGCAGTGAGGCCTTCTTCGGGATCGTCTCGAACACCGCGGGCGGCTACTCCTTCTACCGTGACGCCCGGCTGCGCCGCCTGACTCGCTGCCGCTACAACAACGCTCCGCTGGACCTCGGCGGACGCTACGTCTACCTCCGCGACGACGAGTCGGGAGAGTTCTGGAGCCCGAGCTGGCAGCCCACTCAGCGCGATCTCGAGGACTACAGCTGCCGCCACGGCCTGGGCTACTCGATCATCGCTTCCGGCTACAAAGGGATCCGGGCTGAGACCCTCTACTTCGTGCCGCTCGGCGAGAACCTGGAGGTGTGGCGGATTCGGGTCACGAACGAGCGGCCGGCGCCGGCCAGGCTCTCGCTCTTCAGCTCGATAGAGTGGTGCCTCTGGGACGCCAACGACGACAGCACCAACTTCCAGCGCAACTACTCGATCGGACAGGTCGAGGTGGTGGACGGAGTCATCTACCACAAGAGTGAGTACCGGGAGCGGCGCAACCACTTTGCCTTCTTCGCCTGCTCGGCGCCCCTCGCCGGTTTCGACACTCAGCGGGACGCATTCCTCGGCCCGTACCGTGGCTGGGACCGCCCGATCGTCGTAGAGCAGGGCAGGGCCACGGACTCGATCGCCCACGGCTGGCAGCCGATGGGATCGCACCACGTCAAGCTCGATCTCGCGCCCGGCGAGACCCGGGAAGTGATCGTCCTCCTCGGCTACCAGGAGAACGAGAAGAACGACAAGTTCGACCCGCCCGGCAGTCAGACGATCAACAAGAAGCTGGTCAAGCCGATCATCGCCCACTACCTCCAATCGGCAGTAGTGGACAAGGCGTTCGAGGACCTGCGCGACGAGTGGACCCGGCAGCTCGGCATCCTGCAGGTCCAGACCGGTAACGAGCACATCGACCGGTTGGTCAACATCTGGAACCCCTACCAGTGCCTGGTGACCTTCAACATGTCGCGCTCGGCTTCGCTCTTCGAGTCCGGCATCGGTCGCGGCATGGGCTTCCGTGACTCGAACCAGGACCTGCTCGGCTTCCTCCACATGGTCCCTGCGCGCGCCCGCGAACGGATCCTCGACATCGCGGCGACGCAACTGCCCACCGGCGGCGCCTACCACCAGTACCAACCTCTGACGAAGCACGGCAACAACGACATCGGCAGTGGCTTCAACGACGATCCTGCGTGGCTGGTCATCGCCGCCGCCGCCTACTTGCGTGAAACGGGCGACCTCTCGATCCTCGACGAGCCCGTCCCCTTCGACAACCTGGCCGGGTCAGAGGCGCCTCTCTGGGAGCATCTCCGGCGATCGATCGACTACACCCTCGAAAGGGTCGGCCCACACGGTTTGCCACTGATCGGCCGGGCCGATTGGAACGACTGCCTGAACCTCAACTGCTTCTCGGAGACGCCCGGCGAGACCTTCCAGACGACGACGAACAAGGAGGGCGGCGTCGCCGAGTCCGTCCTCATCGGCGGAATCTTCGTGCTGGCGGCCAACGAGCTGGCCGCCGTCGCCGAGCTTCGCGGCGATGCGACCGAGGCCAGGCGTTTGACCCAGGCCGCTGTGTCGATGGCGAAGGTCGTAGAGACGACCGGGTGGGACGGGGAGTGGTTCCGGCGCGCCTACGACTACTACGGCAGGGCCGTGGGCTCCAAGGAGTGCGACGAGGGCCAGATCTTCATCGAGCCGCAGGGCATGTGCGTGCTGGCCGGGATAGGGCTCGACAACGGCATGGCCGGCAAGGCTCTGGCATCCGTCCGCGAGCGCCTGGCCACACCGGATGGCATCCTCCTCCAGCAACCCCCATACACCTACTACCACGTGGAACTGGGCGAGATCTCCTCCTTCCCGGAGGGGTACAAGGAGAACGCCAGCGTCTTCTGCCACACGAACCCATGGGTGATGATCGCCGAGGCCCGAATGGGCAACGGCGAGGGTGCCCTCGACTACTACCTCCGCATCAACCCGTCGGTCCGCGAGGCCATTTCGGAAGTGCACCGCTGTGAGCCATTCGTTTATGCCCAGATGATCTCCGGCCGAGATGCGCCGGTCCGGGGAGAGGCCAAGAACTCGTGGCTGACCGGCACCGCCGCATGGAACTTCGTCGCGATCAGCCAGTGGATCCTCGGCATCCGGGCCGAGCACGACGGCCTGCGCATCGACCCGGTGCTGCCGGCGGACTGGGAGGGCTTCACGGCCACTCGCCGGTTCCGCGGCGCCACGTATGCCATCGCGGTGCACAAGCCCAAGGGCGTGACCGGGCGGGTGAACCGCCTCATCATCGATGGGCGCGAGATCGAAGGCAGCCTGCTACCGCTTCCCACGCGGCCGGGCCAGTCCTTCGAGATCGAAGCCTTCGTCGAGAAGGTTCCCGTCTCCGTCACGTAGGGCGTCGCCAGATCCGTCCGCCTGGCGGCGCTGGAGAGAAGAAGAGATGACCGAGGCCCAGGCGCGCCCGGGCGCCAACGCATACGGCTACTTCGACGACGCAGCGCGCGAGTACGTCATCACCCGGCCGGATACGCCGACGCCGTGGTTCAACTACATCGGCGAGGGGCGTTACGGCGGCATCGTCTCCAACACCGGCGGCGGCTACTCCTTCGACCGCGACCCGCGCAACCGGCGCGTAACCCGGTATCGGTACAACGCCGTCCCGGACGACCAGCCGGGCCGCTACATCTACTTGCGCGACCAGGAGACGGGGGACTACTGGAGCCCAACTGCCGCGCCGGTCAAGCGGCACCTGGACGGCTACGAGTGCCGGCACGGCACGGCCTACACGAAGATCTCCAGCACGTACAAAGGCATCGCCGCGGAGATCCTGTACTTCGTGCCGCCGAGCCCGATCGACGAGCCCGCCCCATGCGAGCTGTGGGCCCTCCGCGTCCGCAACACCGGCACCGCCCCGCGCCGCCTGCGCAGCTTCAGCTACGCCGAGTTCAGCCTCTTCGACGCCTTCAACGACATGACCAACCTCGACTGGGCCCAGCACATCGTCTTCAGCGCGTGCGAAGGCGGGGTGATTCGTGTCGCGACCAAGTTCAAGCCCCTGACCTTCTTCTTCGCCAGCAGCGAAGAGCCGGCCGGCTACACGTGCGACCGCGAGGACTTCGTGGGCCGGGGGCGCGACCTCGCCGATCCGGTCGTGGTCGAGACGGGGACTCCCTCCAACGCCCCCTCGCCGCGTGGCAACAGCGTGGGCTCCCTGACCCACGACATCGAGCTGGCACCGGGCGAGGAGCGGCAGATCGTCTACGTCATGGGCGCCACTTCGCGGCCTGCGGAGATCGGCCGTGTCGTCGCCCGCTTCTCGCAGCCGAGTGAGGTCTCTGCCGCTCTCACCTCGCTGCGCGATGACTGGGCCGCGTACCTCTCCCGCTTCACCGTCGAGACCCCGGACGCCGACACGAACGCGATGCTCAACTTCTGGAACCAGGTCCAGTGCCGTACGACGCTGTACTGGTCGCGCTTCGTCTCCGGATACGAGACCGGCCTGGGTCGCGGCATGGGCACTCGGGACAGCGGCCAGGACACGCTCGGAACGATGCACACCGTGCCCGACCACGCCCGCCGGATGCTGACCCTCATCTGGAGGATGCAGTTCGCCGACGGCCACACCTGGCACCAGTTCTACCCGCTCACCGGCGAGGGCGGCCCCGGACTCGCGGCGGAGTACCCCTCCTCGCCGCAGTGGTTCAGCGACGACCACCTGTGGCTGGTGCTGGCGGTCTGCGCATACCTGCGCGAGACGGGCGACTTCGCCTACCTCGATCAGAGGGTTCCGTACGAGGACCACGCCGAGGAAACGGTCTGGGATCACATGCTCCGCGCCGTCGACTTCACGCTCAACAATCGCGGGCCCCACGGCCTGCCACGCTCGGGCTTCTCCGACTGGAACGACACGCTCAACGTGGACTACGGGTCGGGCAAGGCCGAGAGCGTCTGGACGGCCATGCAGTTCTGCCGGACGATGCTCGACCTGGCCGAGCTGTGCGAGGCGCTGGACCGGCCGGCCGACGCCCGCCGCTTCGCCGGCCTGCATGCCTCGATGGCGACGGCGATCAACGAGCACGCCTGGGACGGCGCCTGGTACATGCGGTCGTTCGACGACGACGGCCTGCCGATCGGCGTCGCCGGCGCAACGCACCACGCCATCGATCTCATCCCCCAGAGCTGGTGCGTCATGGGCGAAGTCGCCCCGCGCGAACGCGCGGAACAGGCCGTCGCGTCGGCCGACGAGAAGCTCAATACCAAGTTCGGCATCGCGCTCCTGTGGCCGGCCTACGACGGCGTCGACGATCGCGTCCGCGGCACGTCCACCTTCGTGCCGGGGGCCAAGGAGAACGGCGG
>PMIP01000025.1 GCA_003158295.1 Chloroflexota bacterium
CGGCATCTTCTGCCACGCCAACACATGGTCCATCGTGGCCGCCGCAATGCTCGGCCGGGGCGACGACGCCTACCGCTATTACCGCCAGATCCTGCCGCTTGCCCGCACCGACTCGGACCTGTACAAGACCGAGCCGTACGTCTACCCGCAGAACATCTGCGGCCCCGAACATCCCTCCTTCGGCATGGCCCGCAACGCCTGGCTGACAGGCACCGCGGCATGGACGTACGTTGCCGCCACTCAATGGATCCTGGGCATCAGGCCCACATACGCCGGCTTGCGCGTCGCTCCGGTCCTGCCGTCGGAGTGGCCGGGCTTCAAGGCCCACCGCGAGTTCCGCGGCGCCGCCTACGAGATCACCGTGCGGCGCGAGGGGCCGGGGAACGCCGTGTCGCTGGTCGTGGATGGCGTGGCGGTGGATGGCGATGTAGTGCCGCTCCCGGCGCCGGGCACCGGGTCCGTAACGGTGGACGTGAGCCTGCGCTGACCGACGGCCGGTTCAGGTCTTCAGCCCCGGACGGCCGTGAGAACGGCGATGCCCGCGGCGATCACCACGATTCCCCAGCGCTGAGACGGCGAGAGCCGCTCACCGAAGAAGACGAAGGCGCCCACGGCGGCCACTGCCGCGTACTGACTCGCCAGCACGGCGGCAATGGCGATGCTCTCTCGGGCCCCGACGATGTAGGAGGCGTTGCCGAGGACCTCCGCGACTCCGATCAGAACGACCATCGGCACCGCCCGTCGACTCATCCGCAGACGGCCGGTGAGTGCGAGCGGAAGCCACACGCCCGCAACGCCGACGACTCGAGGAGGCAAGAGCGCCACGAACGGCGGCAGGCTGAGCGCGAGCTGCCCGATGCTGTAGATGCTCAGCCCAAAGCAGAGCGCTGCCGCGACACCGAACATGACGGCCCGACGCTCATCATGGCCGGCACTCGCCCTCGCGTCCGGTTCCGCCGTCTCGCCGGACGAGAGAGCTACCGTGGCCACGCCGCCGGTGATGACGAAGAGCATCACGATCACCGGTATGTTCGGGCGCTCGCCGGCGACGATCGCCATCGCGGCCGCGATCGCCCCTTCCGTCGACGCCAGCGCGGCGACGACTCCGACCTTTCCGATTCGCAGGCCCCGATAGAAGAAGAACAGGCCGATTACGGTGCCCAGGCCCGAACCGGCCGCCCAGACCGACATGGCAGGCGTCAGCGGCGGCAGTGGTCCGGAGGCAACAGCCAGGGGAGTGGCCATCGCCAGCCCAACCAGCATCATCCAGGCCAGCGTCGAAGACGCCCCTATGAGTCGGCTGGACCTCGACGAGATGAGGTTGGCCGAGGCCCACATGACCGCAGCGCCCAGGCCGCCGAGGATCGCAATCACGCCTCAAGTGTGAGGCACGCCGCCTCGGCGCGCCGAGCCACCAACCGGACCGGCGGCGCCGCCCCGGCTAGAGTGTGACGGGCTCCGCGAGGGTCTTCGCCACGATCGCCAGCAGCTCATCGCGAGTGAAGGGCTTGGCGAGGAACGCAGGCGCACTCTCCGGCCCAACCGTCAGATCCGACCCGTAGCCCGACATCACCACGAGGCGCATCGAGGGTCGAGAGACGACCAGCCGTTCCGCCAGGGCCCGGCCGTTGGTCTCGGGCAGGAGCAGGTCGGTAAGCAGCAGCTCGATCGGTTCCTGCAGGCCGTCCGCAAGGGCAGTAGCCTCGGCCGGCGAGCCGGCCACCAGGACCCGGTAGCCGGCGCGTTCCAGGTTGGACACGACGAAGGTTCGGACGGTCGGTTCGTCCTCCACCACGAGGATAGTCGCCGAGGCGGCGGTGCGCGGTGCCGCGGTCAAAGTCGGCTCGGAGACCGGCTCTGGCTCAGCATCCACGAGCCCGAGCAACACTGAGACCGTGGTCCCCTGGCCGACGTCCGATTCCGCCCATATCACGCCGTTGGACTGACGGACGATGCCATAGACGGTCGCGAGCCCGAGGCCCGTGCCGGCGCCGATCTGCTTGGTGGTGAAGAAGGGTTCGAAGGCATGGGCCAGCGTCTCGGCGTCCATGCCTTCGCCGGTGTCCGTCACCTTCACGAGAACCGCCGGCCCTTCGATGCCGCGACCCAGCGACGCCGCGTCCTCGATCCGAGTCACGTCGATCTCCAGCACGCCCCCTTCGGGCATCGCGTCTCGGGCGTTGATCGCCAGGTTCACCAGCACCTGCTCGAGCTGGCCCGGATCCGCCATCACGACGGCAGGCTGCGGTGCGAGCTCCGTCACCAGGCGGACCTGCTCTGCGATCAGACGGCGCAGCATCTGGCACACGCCGCTCACGACCGTGTTCACGTCGACCGGCCGCGGTGCCAGAGTCTGCCTTCGGGCAAAGGCCAGCACCTGCCGCGTGAGGTCGGCGGCCCGGGTGCCGGCACGGCGGATCTCGGTGGCGTCTTCCGCCAGCGGATTGTCACCGAGCTCCGCGACGAGCAGATCGGCGTATCCGATCATGGCGGTCAGGAGGTTGTTGAAGTCGTGGGCGATACCGCCGGCAAGGTGGCCCATGGCCTCCATTCGCGTGGCCTCGGCCAGCTGCGCCTCCAGTCGCCGCCGCTCGGTCACGTCTATCGCGGAGACGAGACGCGTCCGACGGCGGCCCGACTCGAGGTCACGAGCCCTGACCTCCACCTCCATCTGCGTCCCATCCTTGCGGACGTGACGCCACAGGTCCCGCCGCCCATAATCCCGCGACGGCGGCGCGGCCACCTCCTCGAGCAGCGCCGGAAGGTCCTCGGGCGGATGGACGTCCGCCATCGTCATCTCGAGCAACTCCTCCCGGCTGTAGCCGTAGTTGTGGACGGCGGCGTCGTTGACGGCGAGGAAGCGGAGCGTGTCGACGTCGAACACCCACATCGGCAGCGGGTTCATCTCGAACAGGTCCCGGTAGCGCCTCTCCGAATCTCGCAGGCCCTCCTCGGCCGCGGTCTGCCCGCGTTCCGCTTCGATCGATTCCAGGGCGAACGACAGGTTGCCGGCCAGCTCCTCGAACAGGCGCCTTTCGTCCGCGTCGAAGTAGCCGACCTGGCTCGAGTACAGGGCGATAGCCCCGATCGGCTGTCCCGCCATGCGAATGGGAAACGCGGCCGCCGTCCGGAAGTCGGTCTCGGCGAGCCGCGACCGCCACGCGGCCATTCGGTCGTCGTTCTTCACATCCTCCACGACCACGGTTCTGTTCTCCCGGATCGCCATCGCAGCCGGGTCTGGGCCGGCCGGGTCGTTCCGGATCGACACGGCAATGTCGTCGAGGATTGACTGGTCTCGTCCCGCGCGGCCGGCAAGCCTGATGTCGCCATTGGGTTCAACGAGCCCGATCCAGGCCAGCTCGAGGCCACCAACCTCGGCGGCTATGCGGCAGGCTTCCTGGTGGAGTTGATCGGGATCGCGCAGGCGGGCGCTGGCCTGATCAATCTCGGTCAGGATCGCGTAGATCCGCTCTAGTCTCGCGACGCGCTGCAGAGACTGAGTCAGCTCGGTGACATCCCAGGCGGTCGCGACGGCTCCCTGGATCGTCCCGTCCGCGGCTCGGACGGGTTCGAGGATGACCTCGTATGCCCGCGAATCGGCTTCGCCCGCAGACGTGAGGACCTCGCGGACGGCCTGCCCGCTTTCGACCATCTTCAGGCGAAGAGCCGCGAACCGCTGCTGCTGGGCGGCCGTGGACTCGAGCTCGGCGGGAGTGTGCCCGACGAGCAGTTCGACCGGCACCCTGGCCCCTTGCCCCGTGGCGGGAGTGGCGTGGAGGAAACGGCCGTCCTGGTCGAGGTAGGCGATCCGGGAAGACGTCAGCCGAATGATCGTCTCGAGTAGCTCCGGCTCGAAGTGGCCGGCAGCCAGGGCCGCCGGCGCAGCCAGGGCGGCCGGCGCAGCCAGCGCCCGGCGTCTGGGCACGGGGACCGGCTGGCGTCTGGACACAGGGACCGGCGACTCATAGGGCGGCTCGCGGGGCGACTCGCCGTTGTCGCTCCGTTTCCCCGAGCTGCTCGTATCGCCAGATCCGCTCAAGAGCCCCTCTATGAACGTGCTCCGACCTCGATGCCGGTTCCACCATAGTCCCCGACGGCGCGTTGGGCAACGCTCCAGATGGCCAATTCGTCAGGGTGCGGCCATCCGAAGGGGCAGCAGGCGCCACACCGCCACGACTACCGGCACGCCCATGACCACCACTCCGATGACCGCCAGGCCGGCCGGCGCGACGCCCGAGAGCAGATCCGAGGCCAGCATCACCGCATACGTGACGACCGCGAGCGCAGCCACGCTCCCGGTCACCGGCCCCAGCGGAACGGGAGCGAAGCGTTGCTCGAGAGCCCGGTAGGCCAGGTAGACCGTGAACGTGGTCAGCAACCATCCGGCGTAGTTCTGGATCGGAATGCCGAAGTAGGGCCCGCCGGCCTCCCAGACCCACGCTCGAACGGACGGCCCGGACAGGATCGGGTCTATCACCAGGTCCCAGAGGGTCATGACGACCGCGCTGACCGCGGCCAGGCGGACCAGTCGCGCCACTCCCTGCGGCGTTCCTGTCGCACGGCGTTCGATGGCCAGATTGGAGATGACGTAGCTCGGGTAGATCATCATGAACCAGGCCAGCGGTATCAGGAGGGGTACATCGCCCAGCCTGGCCCCCAGGTAGCCCGTGTAGTGGTAGGCGCCGAAGACCAGCCCCGTCGCAACGCCTGCCTGCTCGTAGATCCACGAAACGACGGCACTGAGGCCGAAGAAGGCGAGAGTGTGCCGGCCGCCGAGCGAATACCAGGCGTGCGCCAGGCTGCATATGGCTACGACCGCGGTCAGGGAGCTCAATCCCCCGGGCAGGAGCGGCAGCCGGACGATCCCGAGCAGCAGCGCCCTGAGCACGCCTTCGTAGGCGAAGAGGCAGAGCAGGACGAAGGAAAGCCCGATCAGCATCCGCCCCCTCCGGCTCTCTGCCATCGGCCCAAGACAAAGGGCGATCCGGCTCAGGCTCGGGCTCGAGCGTGCCGCGTGGTTGGTCACTCCCAGGCCTCGACGACGGCCTTGAGCACGCGGCAAGCCCTCAGAGTGACCCACTTGCTGGGTTGACCGGGGCGGTCGATGTCGCGGACCATCTTGCCCTCGCAGGCGTAGCGATTCGCCCACCGGCCCTGGGCGTCCTGCTGAGCCAGCAGCCAGTCCGCGGCGTGCTCGAGGCGAGGGTCTCCGGCCGCTCCGGCCTCGCACAGCGCCTCCAGCGTCTGGAGGACGTCGGTCACGTAGCCGGTCGGGAAGCCCAGCTTGAACCACGAACCGTTCGGCCTGGCGTTGCCCGGTGGCATGGGGTAGTCGGCCACGGCCGGGTCATGTCCCAGTAAGAACGCGACGCCCGCGGCCAGCGCCTTCTCCACCTCGGGATTGCGCCGCAGGGCAGGCACACGCGCCAGGGCCAGGACCACCTTCGTCGCTCCCCAGGCACAGGGGCTGCCGCTGTTGGCGCCGCAGCTGAGGCCCGGGCCGGGAGTCAGCGCATACCAGCGTCCCATCCCCTCGCCGGTGACTGCCGCTACCTGCCAGGCCAGGGCCCGCTGGACGCGCTCGTCGTCCAGCCAGCCGAAGCCGATCAGGGCCCGCAACAGATTGCCGTTGAGGCAATGGACCGCGCCGGATGGCGCCGCTCCCGTCTGCCCCTGACCGGTCGCCGAGAAACCGCCGCTGCTGGACTGAGTGTGCTCCAGGACGTACTCGCAGGCCGCCATGATCCGGGGATCGTCACCGTCGGCGCCGAGCTGATCCAGGAAGATCACGTTCCAGACCGTGCCGGTGTACTTGGGCCCGTAGCCGTGCCCGGGCTGGACCCAGTACCCCAACGGGTCCTGCGCGGCCAGGATCGACGCGATCGGGTCGGTCCGCATGGCGCCGGCTCGCGCGGCCACAACCTCCGGGTCGTCCGCCGGTCGGTCTGCCAGCTGGCGCAGGGCGAGATGGCGGACGGCCGGCTGGTCGGTTCCCAGGAGCCAGGGGGTGGGATCGTCGTTCAGGCGGTCGACCCAACCGGCCATCACGCCACCTCACTGCGCTGACGAGAAACCTGCTTCGCATACCACTCGTGCTTGCCGACCTGCCCGTCGGCGAGCCTGTGACGGCAATCCGGCCTGCCATCTCCGCCGGAATGATCCGCTGCGATATCAGGCGGACTGTACAGGAATGCCTGGCTCGCCAGCGCCCGGCCGTGCCTCCGCGATCTAGCACACAAGCCGTTTGACTTTCCGGATAGCCCCAAAGTACCAGCCTGCGCGGGCCCCCGGAGCAGTACTACGCGTACCACTGTCCCATTGCGACAGGAGCGCATTCAAACGACCTTCAATCATCATGGTCTTGCTGCTCCCACCGCCCATCGAGCCCCGTCTAGCTGTTGGTAGAACGACCTCGTGAGTACTGCCCAGGCCGCGCCCGATCTCATCCAGTACGCGTGCGAGCGCTGCAAGACGCGCTTCGTGTTGCCGGCGTCCAGCCGGCGGCTGGGTATTCGTGGGAGCATCCAGGCCTTTGGGATCGGGCTCGGTCGAACCCTTCGCTACCACGAGGGTCTTGGCTCGGGCTACGAAGCCGCCCAACGCAGCCTGATCGCCAAGGTTGACGACAAGGCTTACCAGTCGTTCGTCAAGAGCTTCCGTTTCTGCCACGAATGCCGCCAGTTCGTATGCAACAGCTGCTGGAGCGACGCCCGTCGCAGCTGCCTGACGTGCGTCGCCAAGGCGATGACCGGAACCGCTCGCCCGCGGCCTCCCTTCGCTCCAGCCGGGCCCGAGATCCCGCGGCCGGTTGCGGAGGCCGGACCCGCACGTAGCCGGCGCCTTCGTCGCGACCTGGCGCTCGTTGCCCTCGCCCTGGGCCTGATCCTCGTGGCCCTCGAGGTTGGGGCGCTCGTCGGCGGCACGCCCTCTCCGACTCAGCCGGCGATCGTGGTCGCGCCTTCTCCGAGCCCGACTGCCGAGGCAACCCCGAGTGAGACGCCACTCGCGACACCAACCGCCTCGCCCAGCCCGACCGCAACCCCGACCGCAAGCTCGACTCCGACTCCGACTCCAACGCCATCGCCGAGCCCGACCGCGACGCCGACGCCCAGCCCGACACCCGCGGCGACACCCCCGCCGACCCCGAGGCCGGCCACGCCGAAGCCGGTGACGCCTGCACCGGTGACG
>PMIP01000048.1 GCA_003158295.1 Chloroflexota bacterium
GAAGTTGCGCATGCGCAGCAGGTCATCGTCGGAGAGCTGAAGCAGCTGGCCGACCTTGACGATGTTGTTGCGCTTGAGCGAGTTGTAGGCCCGCATCGGCAGGTCCAGCTCCTCGATCGGCATGTCGAGCATATTCGGCGGAAGCTGCGGGACGCTGGTTGTCACGCGGTCCGTGCCGGCGGCCACCAGGCCGATGTTGGCGAAGAGCGAGAACTGGCGGACCAGGATGTCGGCGGCGCGGCTGAGGGCCTCTTCGGGGGAGATCGTGCCGTCCGTCTCGAGCTCGATCGTCAGTTTGTCGTAGTTGGTCATCTGCCCGACGCGGGTGTTCTCGATCGAGTAGTTGACCTTGCGGACGGGCGTGAAGATGGCGTCGACCGGGATGACGCCGATCGGGTTCGACTCGGCGCGCTCGGCGGCGAGGTAGCCCACGCCCTTCTCGACCGTGAGATCCATCTCGATGGTCACGTCGTCGGAGTCCAGGGTCATGATCGGCAGCTCGGGATTCACGATCTCGACATCCGCCGATTCCTGGATATCCGCTGCGGTAACGGTGCCGGCACCGCTCTTGATGAGCTTGAGCTGGACGGGGTGCGTCGCGAAGCTCTTCAGACGGAGCTTCTTGACGTTGAGGACGATCTGGGTCACATCCTCTTTCACGCCCGGAATGCTCGTGAATTCGTGATAGACGTCACGGATCTGGATCGCCGTCACGGCTGCTCCCTCGAGCGAGGAGAGCAGGACCCGTCGGAGGGCGTTGCCCAGAGTGACGCCGTAGCCGGCCGGCAGCGGGCTCGCTTCGTACTTGGCGTACGAGCCGAGTTCCTCGACCGGAGCTATCTGCGGAATCTCGAGTTCGATCATCGGGGTGCGTTACCTCGAGTAGTACTCGACCACGAGCTGCTCGTTGAGGTCGAGCGGCATCTGGTCGCGGCGCGGGGCGGTTATGACGGATCCGGCGAGTTTCGCCGCATCGACGCTGAGCCACTCGGGAACCTGGCGCGACCGGATGAGTTCCGCCGCCTCCTTGAAAGGTTCACGAGTGCGATGCGTCTCGCGGACTTCGATCTTGTCGCCCGGCCTCATCTGCAGCGACGGAATGTTCGAAACGCGGCCGTTCACGGTGAAGTGGGCGTGGCCGACCATCTGGCGCGCCTCGGCGCGTGACGCGGCAAAGCCCATGCGGTAGACGACGTTGTCGAGGCGCAGCTCCAGCATCCGGAGCAGGTTCTCTCCGGTGACTCCCGGTGTGGAGTTCGCCTTCTCGAAGTAGCCCTGGAACTGGCGCTCCAGCACGCTGTAGACGCGGCGGATCTTCTGCTTCTCTCGCAGCTGCATGCCGTAGTCGCCGACCTTGCGGCGGCGGACGCCATGCTGGCCCGGAGGCGCCTGACGGCGTTCCCAGGAGCACTTCTTCGAATAGCAGCGGGTCCCCTTCAGGAAGAGCTTGGCGCCCTCCCGGCGGCAGAGCCGGCAAACGGGATCGGTGTAGCGGGCCATCTGTCGTCCTCCCTACACTCGACGCCGCTTGGGCGGGCGGCAGCCGTTGTGGGGGACTGGGGTGACGTCCGTGATCGCGCTGACCTCGAGGCCGGCAGCCTGAAGAGAGCGAATGGCCTGCTCGCGGCCGGCACCGGGACCCTTTACGTAGACCTCGACCTGGCGCATGCCGTGCTCCATGGCCTTCTTGGCGGCCATCTCGGCGGACTGCGCCGCGGCGTAGGGCGTGCTCTTGCGGGAGCCCTTGAAGCCGGCGATGCCGGCCGAGCCCCAGCTGACCACGTTACCGTTGGGGTCCGTGATGGTGATGATGGTGTTGTTGAAGCTCGCCTGGATGTGAGCGTGCCCCTGCGGCACGTTCTTCTTCTCCCTGCGGCGCTGCTTGGTAGCGCGCTTTCGTTCGGCCATTCCTTGCGTCCGGCTCCTCTACTTCGTCGCCTTGCGCCGGACGCCGACCGTCTTCTTCGGTCCGCGGCGCTGCCGTGCATTGGTCTTGGTTCGCTGGCCCCGAGCGGGGAGATTGCGCCGATGGCGCGTGCCCCGGTAGGAGCCGATTTCGATTAGCCGCTTGATGTTCAGGGCAACCTCGCGGCGAAGGTCACCTTCAACCTTGTGGCGTCGATCGATGATCTCGCGCAGGCGGTTGACCTGCTCCTCGGTGAGATCGCGGACCCGTGTGTCCGGATTGACGTTCGCCTGGGCGAGGATCTTCTGGCTTGTCGGCAGACCGATCCCGTAGATGTAGGTGAGGGCGATCTCCACCCGCTTCTCGCGCGGAATATCGATGCCTGCGATTCGTGCCATGCCCTACCCCTGCCGCTGCTTGTGCTTGGGATTGGCGCAGATGACCATCACGGTCCCGTGCCGGCGGATGACTTTGCAGTTGTCGCAGCGGGCCTTGACGGAAGCTCTGACTTTCAAGGGATCCTCGTTATCCTCGGCGGCACTACTTGAGCCGATACGTGATTCGACCGCGCGTCAGGTCGTAGGGCGAGAGCTCCACTCTGACTCGGTCGCCCGGCAGGATGCGGATGAAGTTCATCCGTAGCTTGCCGGAAATGTGCGCCAGAACGCGGTGGCCGTTCTCGAGCTCAACGGCGAACATGGTGTTGGGCAACGGCTCCAACACCGTTCCTTCGACCTCGATCGCGTCCTTCTTCGCCACGTCCTGTGTGTCGTCCCTTTCTCGCACGAATGCCGGCCGCCCTGGCCGACACACGAACGAATAGGTTACCAAAGACTCCCGAGCGAGGCAACCTGCCCGCTCTGCCGTCCTCGTGGAGTGGTTAGTCTGCCGCCCATAGAGAGGGAGCAGGCCACTTCCGAGTTGCTCATGCTGTGGTAAGGATCACGGGGCCGCTCTCCGTCACCGCGATCGTGTGCTCGAAATGGGCTGCCAGAGAGTGGTCTGTTGTGACGACCGTCCAGCCGTCGGCCAGGGTCTTCACGTCCGCGCTGCCGAGAGCCAGCATCGGCTCTATGGCGATGCAGACGCCGGGCTCGAGCAGCACGCCGTGGCGGCCGATCCTGTAGTTCGGCACCTGCACGTCTTCGTGCATCTCCGTGCCGATGCCGTGGCCGACGAACGGCCTGACGATGTCGCACCGACCCTCTATCGCCACATCTTCCACCGCGCCCGACACGTGCTCGATGTAGGAGCCGGGAACGGCGGCCGCGATGCCGGCCATCAAGGCCAGACGGGTGGTGTCGATGAGCCGGGCCACATCAGCCGGCGGCGTGCCCGTGTAGAAGGTCCTGGCGGCGTCGCCGTGATAGCCCTGCCAGATGGCTCCGGCGTCGATGGAGACGACCTGACCCTCTTCTATCACGCGCTTGCCGGGGATGCCGTGAACGACCTCTTCGTTTATCGAGACGCATATGCTCCCCGGGAAGCCCCGGTAACCCTTGAACGACGGGCGGGCACCTGCCTTCAGAATGTAGGCCTCGGCTATGGCGTCGAGCTGTCCGGTGGTCACTCCCGGGCGCAGCTCCTCCTCCATCAGGGCAAGCACGTCCGCGACGACGCGGCCGGCTCGGCGCATCAGCTCGATCTCTCGAGGTGTCCTGTGGGGAACTGCCACCGACTCGGCCCTCAACCCTGCGTGCCGGTCGCGGCGGCTATCGAGGCGAACAGGTCCTCGCTGACCCCGTCGATCCCACGACGCCCATCGACGGTCCTGAGCAGGCCGCGATCTCGGTAGTAGCCGACGACTTCGGCCAGGGCGCCGAGCTGTTGACGAAGGCGCGCCTGAACGGTCGCCGGCTGGTCGTCTGTGCGCTGGTAGAGCTCGGACCCGTCGATGTCGCAGACGCCGGCTACGAGTGGTGGCTTCGATCGCTCGTGGTAGGGATGACCTTCGGCCCGGCAGATCCAGCGACCGCCGAGACGAGCCACCAGATCCGTCTCCGGAACCTCGATGTACGGCGCGACGTCCACGCGCCCGCCCGCTTCGGCCAGGGCCCTGTCCAGGGCATCGGCCTGAGCGGTGTTGCGCGGGAAGCCGTCGAGAAGGATGCCGGCCGCGGCGTCGGGCCTGGCGAGGCGCTCCAGGAGCATCTCGATCGTCACCGCGTCCGGCACGAGTTCGCCACGGTCCATGTAGGCCTTGGCCATGACCCCGAGCGACGTCTCGTCTCGCACGGCCGCCCGAAACAGATCGCCGGTGGCGACATGGGCGAGGCCCAGCCGTTTCGACAGGATCTGAGCCTGTGTCCCCTTGCCTGCGCCGGGAGCGCCCAGTAGGACGACGACTCGCCCGATTGGTGAGTCGTGCCCTATGGGCGAGCTGCGGCCGATGGGCAACGTCACCTGATGAAGCCCTCGTAGCTGCGCATCATCAGCTGGGCCTCGAGTTGCTTCATCGTCTCGACGACNNAGCTGCTTCATCGTCTCGACGACCACGCTGACGACGATCAGCACGCTCGTACCTCCCAGACCGACGCCTATGCCGGCGCTCTGCAGGTTCTTGAACATGGGCAAGGCCGAGATTGCCATCGGAAGCACCGCGACGGTAGCCACGAATATGGCGCCGGCGACTGTGATCCGGAGGGCCACGCGCCTGAGATAGTCCTCTGTGGGCTGGCCGGGTCGGATGCCCGGGATGAATCCGCCAGACTTGCGCAGGTTGTTCGCCGTCTCGTCGGGCTTGAAGACGATGAACGTGTAGAAGAAGGCGAACGCGAAAGTCAGCAAGAAGTACAGGCTCAGGTAGAACGCCCCCTGCGGGTTCAGCCAGGAGATGATTCCGGTAGACACGTCCCTCACCCAGCCCACGTTCGAGGCCGTGAAGTAGGTCGCGATCTGGTACGGGAAGAGCAGGATGCTGATGGCGAAGATGATCGGGATGACGCCCGCCATGTTCACCCTCAGCGGCAGGAACGTGGAACCGCCCTGGTATATCCGGTGGCCGCGAACGCGGTTGGCGTACTGGATTGGGATCCGGCGCTGCCCCTCCTGGACGAAGATGATGACGAAGATGATGACCAGGCCGACGACGCCGAAGGCGAACAGCTCGAGCCAGTCCGGGCTGGTGAAGAACGACCCGACCGCACTTGGGACGCGCGACACGATGCCGGCGAAGATGATGAAGCTGATGCCGTTGCCGATCCCCTTCTCGGTGATCAGCTCGCCCAGCCACATCAGTACCACCGAGCCGACGGTCAGCGCCAGGATCTGAGTCAGGCTCTGATAGGTCTCGAAGCTGAAGTTGGTCGTGAAGGCCTGGGTGCCCGTCTGCCGCAGCATGTCGTTCTGGACGAAGGCCAGGATGCCGTATGCCTGGAGTGCGGCCAGCGGCACCGAGAGCATGCGCGAGTAGCTCGTAATCTTGTTGCGGCCGTACTCGCCTTCTCGGCTCAGAGCCTGCAGCGACGGAATCGTCGACTGCAGGATCTGCATGATGATCGTGGCGTTGATGTACGGGTTCAGCCCGAGTCCCACAACCGACATGCGCCGCACGTCGCCGCCCGAGAAGAGCGACAACAGGCTGAAGAAGCCGGTGTCTCCGCCCTGGGTGTTCAGTGCCTGGACGTTGATGCCCGGGATCAGAACGTGCGCCAGGGCACGGTAGATCACGAGGACCACCAGCACGAACAGAATCCGCTTGCGGATATCCGGCGCGCGGAACGCGTTCAGCATCGACTCGAGCATTGCTCAGGCGCCCTTCTATGCTTCCGAGCCGGTCTCGTCGGCCGGACTCGTCGGGGGGAGGGTGTCCGCGGCGGCCGAGACCGCCCGTGCCGCCCGTTTCTTGGTAGGAGCGACCGGCGCGTCGGCCGAAACCGCCCGTTTCTTGGTAGGAGCGACCGGCGCGTCGGCCGAAACCGCCCGTTTCTTGGTAGGAGCGACGGGTGCTTTGGCCGAGACCGCCGGTTTCTTGGTAGGAGCGACGGGTGCGTCGGTTTCGGCGGCCTTGTCGGTCTCGTCCGTCCCCTCGGGCTCGTCGGCCTTGTAGGTCTCGCCGGCCATGTCGGCCTCGTCCCCGGCCGGGAACTCGAGCACCTGGGCCGTGCCGCCGGCCGCCTCGATCTTGGCAGTGGCGCTCTTGCTGAACGCGTCGGCCAGGATGAAGATCGGCCTCGTCACGTCGCCGTGGCCGAGGACCTTGAGAGGCTTGTCGAGCGACCGAATCAGTCCCGCCGCGGCCAGGATGTCCGGAGTCACCGTGATCGGGGCCGCCTTGGCAGCCTTGGATGCCTTGGCCCCTTTGCCTTCGAGCTCAGGCAGGTCGAGGATGCCGGTCTCGGCAAGCGCCGAGATGAGGCCCACGTTCACTATCTCGTATTCGACGCGGAACTTGTTCTTGAAGCCGCGCAGCTTGGGCAGGCGAACGTGGATCGGGGTCTGGCCGCCCTCGAACCAGGGCTGGATCGTGCCGCCGGTCCGCGACTTCTGGCCCTTGGTGCCGCGCCCGGCGGTCTTGCCCTTGCCGCCGGCGATCCCTCGGCCCACGCGGGTGCGCGGCCTATGGGCGCCCTCGGCCGGACGCAGGTCATGCAGCTTCATCGCTTCTCCTCGGGCCCGTCCTCGGGCAACTCCTCCACCTCGACGAGGAAGCGGACCTGACGGACCATCCCTCGCGTGGCGTCGTTGTCGGGCACTTCGACGGTGTCGCCGATGCCACGCAGGCCGAGCGCCCGAATCGTGCCGCGGTTGCGGGCGATGTGGCTGATCGTGCTCTTGGTCTGGGTCACTCGCAGCTTACCGGCCACCGGCCACCTCCACGGAAGGCTGGCCCGGCACCACCGACCGGACGCGAACGCCACGTCGGGCGCTCAGCTCCTCGGCCGAGTGCAGGCTAGCCAGAGCCTCGAGCGTGCCCCGCGTCACGTTGACGGGGTTGGTGGAGCCAAAGACCTTGGCCAGGATGTCGCGGATGCCGGCTGCCTCGACGACGGCACGAACGGCACCGCCGGCGATGACGCCGGTGCCTTGAGAGGCCGGCTTGAGCATGATCCTGGAGGCGCCGAAGTCGTGACGGACCTCGTGCGGAATGGTGGTTCCGACCATCGGGATCTTGATGATGTTCTTCTTTGCGTCCTCGACGCCCTTGCGGATGGACTCGGGCACCTCGCCGGCCTTGCCCAGGCCGACGCCTACGTGACCGGCCCCGTCGCCCACGACGACGATGGCGCTGAAACTGAAGCGGCGGCCGCCCTTTACGACCTTCGCCACACGGTTGATTTGGACGACGCGCTCTTCGAGCGTCAGCTTGTTCGGATCAATCCTGGCCAAGTGATCAGCTCCTTCGCGTCAGAACTCGAGGCCGGCTTCGCGGGCGGCGTCGGCCAGGGACTTGATCCGCCCGTGGTATCTGAATCCGGCCCGGTCGAAGACAACGCGCTCGATCCCCGCGCTCTTCGCGCGCTCGGCGATCAAGCGACCGACGAGCTTCGCTTCGTCGCTCTTCTTCTGGCCGGCTGCCTTCAGCTCTTTCTCCAGACTGGAGGCTGCGGCCAGAGTCTTGCCGGATGTGTCGTCTATCACCTGGGCATAGATGTTGTTGAGGCTGCGGAAGACCGCCAGGCGCGGCCGCTCGGGCGAGCCCGAGAGGCGAAGCCTGATCCGCTCGTGCCGCTTCTGGCGCGCGCCTCCGCGGCTGTCGACGTGCGTCATCGTGCCAATTCCTTTGTCACAGGGCTCACTTCTTGCCGCCGATCTTGCCGGCCTTGCCGGCCTTGCGGCGGATCTGCTCGCCTAGGTAGTGGACGCCCTTGCCCTTGTAGGGCTCCGGCTTGCGCGCGGCGCGAACCTGGGCAGCGACCTGCCCGACCAGCTCCTTGTCGATTCCGACGACCGCCAGGCGGACCGGATTCTCGACCTCGAAGCTGATGCCGTCCGGCGGCGCGATCTCGATCGGGTGGCTGTAGCCAAGGTTCAGCTGCAGCTTCTCCCCGACCTTGGCGGCACGGTAGCCGACGCCGGTGATCTCGAGCGCCTTGCGATAGCCGTCGGTGACGCCGATCACCATGTTGGCGACGAGCGTCCGGGTCAGGCCGTGCAGCTGCTTGTGGTGCTTGGCCTCGGTGGGTCGTTCCACGATGATCGTGGAACCCTCCATCGAGACATGCATGTCGGGATGGAGGGCGCGGCTGAGCGTGCCCTTAGGGCCGACCACGGTGATGTCCCGGCCAACGATGGAAACATCCACGCTGGGCGGTACGGAGATCGGCAGTCGTCCAATGCGCGACATCGACGGCCTACCAGACGTAGGCCAGGACTNNTCCGCCTACCAGACGTAGGCCAGGACTTCACCACCGAGCTGGGCCTTGTAGGCCTGAGCGCCGGTCATGATTCCCTGGCTGGTGCTGACGATGACGAGGCCGAGCCCCCCGAGCACCCGGGGGATCTCGGTCTTGCGCGCATACACGCGCAGGCCGGGTTTGCTGATGCGCTTCAGGCCCGAGACGACCGGGGCCTTGCCATCGACGTACTTGAGCGTGACGCGGAGCACCTGGCGAGCGCCCTCGTGCTCCTCGCGAACCTCGGCGATGAAGCCCTCCTCCAGAAGGATTCGGGCGATCTGCCGCTTGGTCCGCGAGGCCGGAACGACGACGTCGGCGTGCCGCGCCCGCGACGCGTTGCGGATTCGCGTCAGCATGTCCGCGATCGGATCGGAGACGTTCATATCCCTACCAACTCGACTTGGTGACGCCGGGCAGCTCGCCGAGGAGCGCTCGCTCTCGGAAGCAGATACGGCACAGTCCGAACCGACGAATGAAGGCGCGCGGCCGACCGCAGACGAAGCAGCGGTGGTAGGTCCGAACCTTGAACCGCGGCGTTCGCTTCGCTTTGGCGATCATCGACTTCTTGGCCATGGCTTCTCCCTCCCCGCGCCTAGCCGGCGAAGGGCATGCCGAGGAGCTCGAGCAGTCGCTTCGATTCCTCGTCGGTCTTCGCCGTCGTCACGATGCTGATCTCCAGCCCGCGGAGACGGTCCACCTTGTCGTAATCAATCTCCGGGAACGCCAGCTGCTCCCGAAGCCCCAGTGAGTAGTTGCCGCGCCCGTCGAAGGACTTCGCCGGGACGCCGTGGAAGTCGCGCATGCGAGGCAGTGCGAGCCGCGTGAGCCGCTCGAGGAAGTCCCACATCTTGTCTCCGCGAAGCGTGACCCGGGCACCGATCGTGTTGCCGGTCCGCAGGCGGAACTGAGCGATCGAGCGCCTGGCCTTGGTGGTCACCGGATGCTGGCCGGTGATTGCAGCCAGGTCGCCCACGGCGGCGTCGACCGCTTTGGGGTTCGTAAGCGCCTCTCCCAGACCGATGTTGACCACGATCTTGGAGAGCCGCGGGATCTCGAGCTTGTTGGAGTAGCCGAACTGCTTGAGAAGCGCCGGCGCGGCTTCCTCCTGGTAGCGCTGCCGCAGGCTGCCGCTCATGCCCGTGCCTCCAGCTGCTCGCGGCAGTGGCCGCACACGCGAACGCTCTCGCCGCTGCCGAGTCGCTCGTGCTTGACTCGCGTGATCCGATCACAGCGCGGGCAGACGATCATCACGTTGCTTACGTCGATCGGCATCGGCTTGTCGACGATGCCGCCCTGCTGGGCCGGAGCCTGGGTGGTCTGGCTCATCCGGGGCCGCGCCTTCTGGTGGCGCTTGGCGATGTTGATGCCCGAGATGACGACCGAGAGCGGCCGGCTCGCGACTCGACGCCAGTGACTACCGGCCTTCTCCTTGGCGGCCGGGTTGCGCAGAACGCGCTCCACCGTGCCGTGCTTGCCGGCGTCCTTGCCGTGCAACACGACGACCGTGTCGCCCTTCCGGATCTCAGGCACCTTGTTGGACGGTGCGGTCCTGTCCGCAGCCATCACAGCACCTCCGGCGCGAGGGAGACGATCTTCATGTAGTTGCGGTCCCGCAGCTCGCGGGCGACAGGGCCGAAGATCCGAGTGCCGCGCGGATTGCCCTGGTTGTTGATCAGGACGGCCGCGTTTTCGTCGAAGCGGATGTAGCTTCCGTCCGGGCGGCCGTATTCCTTGGCGGTCCGCACGACTACCGCACGAACCACGTCGCCCTTCTTGACCGGCGCGTTCGGGATCGCCTGCTTGACGCTGGCGATGATCACGTCACCAACGGCGGCGGTCGTCTTGCGCGACCGGCCCATGATCCGGATGCACTGGATCGTCCGGGCGCCGGTGTTGTCGGCGACGCGGAGGCGGGTGTATTGCTGGATCATTCCGCAGCCTCCCGGTCGGCGACGTGCTTACCCGGGTGGGCGGCGCCGTGAATGGCGACGTCGGTCGCCTCGTCCTCGACGAGCGGCTCGGCGGTGGCGCCCTCACCCGCGCGCGCGACGACGCTCACGAGCCGCCACCGCTTGGTGGCCGAGAGCGGCCGCGACTCCTCGATGAGGACGGTGTCGCCGACATGCGCCTCGTTGTCTTCGTCGTGGGCCTTGAACTTGCTGGTCAAGCGGATCACCCGCTTGTACAGCGGATGCCGCGTCATGCGCTCGACGGAGACGACGATCGTCTTGTCCATCTTGTCGCTGACGACGTGGCCCACCTTGGTCTTCCGCTTGCCCTGCACTGCTGCTCCTGCCATCGCGTGATCTCCTTACGCCATGCTGTCGGGCACGGCGCCCGTTCGAGTTCGCACGTCGCGGCGCTCGCGCTGCACGGTGAGGATCCGCGCGATCGTTCGTCTGGCTTGAGGAATCGAGCTGTAGTCCTTCAACTGGCGGGTGGTGAGCTGGAAACGAGCCTGCCACAGGTCTTGCTTGGCCTGAAGAAGCTGCTCGTCGAGCTCCCCGTCGGAGAGGGCTCGAACCTTGTCAATGTCCATCTGCCAGGCCTTCCTTCAAGATGACCCTGGTAGCGACCGGGAGTTTGTGGCTGGCGAGACGCATGGCTTCGATGGCCTCGACCCGGTCGACGCCTGCCATTTCGAAGAGGATCCGGCCGGGCTTGACCACGGCTACCCAGTGGTCCGGCGCGCCCTTGCCGGAGCCCATTCGGGTCTCGGCCGGCTTCTTCGTCGCCGGCTTGTCGGGGAAGACGCGGATCCAGATCTTGCCGCCTCGCTTGACCGAGCGGGTCATCGCGCGTCGGGCGGCCTCGATCTGACGGCTGGTGATCCAGGCCGGCTCCATGGTGGCCAGGCCGAAATCGCCGAAAGCCACCGTGGTACCTCCCTTGGCGATGCCGGACATCCGGCCTCGCTGGACCTTGCGATGCTTGACTCGTTTGGGCATCAACATGGCTACACCACCGTCCCGACCGCGGCCGGCTGGACGGCCACCTCGCGGCGAGGCTTGTCCTCCTGGACCTCACCCCGGTAGATCCAGACCTTCACGCCGATCCGACCGTACGTCGTGAGGGCGTGAACCTGGGCGTAGCTGATGTCCGCGCGGAGCGTTCCGAGCGGGATTCGGCCTTCCTTGTCCCACTCGCGGCGGGCCATCTCCGAGCCGCCGAGGCGGCCGGCAACGGCTATCTTCACGCCCTTCGCGCCGGCCTTCATCGTCCTCTGCACGGCCTGCTTCATAGCCTTCTTGAAGGCGATGCGGCGGGCCAGTTGCTGGCTGATGTTGGCGGCCACGAGGGCGGCATCGAGCTCCGGCTGGCGGATCTCCTTGACCTCGAGCTTGACCTTGCGCTTGGTCAGGGCGCCGACCTGCTGACGGAGCAGCTCGACGTTGGCGCCGCCCTTGCCGATGACGATGCCCGGCTTGGCGGTATGGATCGTGACCGTCACGTGGTTGATGCCGCGCTCGATCTCGACCCCGCTGACGCTGGCGTTGGCCAGCCGGCGAATCACCAATGCTCGAATCGAGATGTCCTCTTTGAGGAGATCCGTGTAGTCCTTGTCCGCGTACCACNNAGGCCTCCTGGTCTTCGACGACGATGGTGATGTGGGTCATGGGCTTGTGGATCGGGAACGCCCGACCTTGCGCCCGGGGCTGCCACCGCTTGTGGATGCCGGGCCCCATGTTCGCCTGAGCGTCGGCCACGACCAGATCCTCGGCGGACAGGTTGTGGTTGTTCTCAGCATTGGCCGTCGCGCTCTTCAGCACGCTGGCAACGTCGCGGGCGGCCGCCTGCGGCATGAATCGAAGGAGAGCCGCGGCCTCCTCGACACGCTTGCCCTTGATCGCGTTCGTGACCAGTCGGGCTTTTCGCGAGGAGCCCATCAGGTATTTGGCTGTGGCGGATACGCGCACCTTCTAGGCTCCTATTTCAGGGCGCTCGACCGCTCGGTGTGCTTCCCGTGACCGCGGAAGGTGCGGGTCGGGGAGAACTCGCCGAGCCGGTGGCCGACCATGTTCTCGGTTACGTAGACCGGGATGTGCTTCTTGCCGTTGTACACGGCGACCGTATGCCCGATGAAATCGGGGAAGATGACCGACGCTCGAGACCAGGTCTTGACGACCTTCTTCTCGTTGCGCTTGTTCATCGTCTGGACGCGGCCGAGGAGCCGCGACTCGACGAACGGTCCCTTCTTGACCGAACGCGACATGCCTCTCTCTCCTCTGCCTTACGACTTGCCGTGACGCGAGCGGATGATGAGTCTGCTCGAAGGCTTCTTGCCAAGGCGGGTCCGATAGCCCATGGCGGGCTTGCCCCATGGCGTCTTCGGCGGCATACCTGTGGGCGACTTGCCCTCCCCGCCGCCGTGCGGATGGTCCCTGGGGTTCATGACGACGCCGCGGACTTCGGGCCGCTGGCCCATGTGCCGGGCGCGTCCTGCCTTGCCCAGGCTCTGGTTCTCGTGATCGAGATTCGAAACCTGGCCGACGGTGGCCATGCATCGCAGGCTGACGCGACGTACCTCCCCGGAGGGAAGTCGCACGGCCGCGTAGTCACCCTCTTTGGCGAGGAGCTGGGCCGCCACTCCCGCCGAGCGTACGATCTGGCCGCCCTTGCCCGGCACGAGCTCGATGTTGTGGATCGTGGTGCCGAGCGGGATGTTGGCGAGCGGCAGGGAGTTGCCGACGCGCGCCTCGACCTCGACGCCCGCGACGACGACGTCGCCGACCTTGAGGCCGTGGGGCAGCAGCATGTAGCGCTTCTCGCCGTCGGCGTAGTGGAGCAGGCCGATTCGGGCCGACCGGTTCGGGTCGTACTCGATCGTGGCCAGCTTGGCCGGGACGCCGAACTTGTCCCTCTTGAAATCGATGATGCGGTAGTGCTGCTTCTCGCCGCCGCCGCGGTGGCGCACGGAGATCCGGCCGGCGTTGTTGCGGCCCGATCCGCGCTTCTGCGACTCCAGGAGCGGCTTGTAGGGTTCGCTGGTTGTGACCTCCTCGAACGTGGACCGGGTCATGAACCGGCGCCCCGACGAGGTTGGCTTGTAGCTACGCAACGGCATCTCAGACGGCCTCGAAGAACTCGATCTTCTGGCCGGGAGCCAGAGTCACGATGGCCTTGCGCCACGGGGTCGTCCGGCCGGCGACCCGGCTCCGGCGCATCCCGCCGCGCTTCTGCTTTGACTGTGTGGTAAGGACGTTCACCGCGGCGACCTTCACCTTGAAGATCTCCTCGATTGCCGCCTCGATCTGGATCTTGTTGACGTCGTCTCGGACGGCGAACGTGTACTTGCCACGTTGCGACTCGTCCATCGTCTTCTCGCTGATGACGGGGCGGAGGATGATTTCGTGCGCGGACAGGGTCACGCGTACACCTCTTCCATCTTGCTCAGCGCGGGCTGCTCGATGAGTACCGTGTCGGCGTTGAGCAGAGCCACGACGTTGAGTGAGTCGGCTCGGATGACCTCCACCCGAGGCAGGTTCCGCGCGGAGAGGATCAGCGTCTCGTCCGTCCCGGGAGCGACGATGAGGACCCGGCCGTCCGCCCGCCCGAGGGCGTCCAAAACGCCGAGGAGGTCGCGCGTCCGAGGCTCGTCGAGCCCGAAGCCATCGACCACGCGGATCGCGTCGTCGTCGAGCTTCGCGGTCAAGGCCCCACACAGAGCGAGACGCTTCATCTGGCGCGGCAGGCGCTGGGCGTAGGAGCGCGGGTGCGGCCCAAAGACCACGCCGCCACCTTCGAACTGGGGCGAACGGATCGAGCCCTGGCGGGCGCGGCCG
The DNA here is from genome assembly GCA_003158295.1 of Chloroflexota bacterium. Lineage (GTDB taxonomy): Bacteria > Chloroflexota > Limnocylindria > Limnocylindrales > CSP1-4 > Fen-1039. The sequence continues at coordinate 14,028 of PMIP01000048.1, forward strand.
GTCCCCTTCTGGCGATACGGCTTGTGGCCGCCGCCGGAGACCTCGCCACGCTTCTTGGTGTCGTGAGTGCCGAGGTGGCGACCGGCCAGCTGGGCGGTCACAACCTGGTGGAGCACGGCGGTGTTGATCGGGGCCGAGAAGAGCTCGTCGGAGAGCTCGACCTCGCCGATCGCCTCGCCCGCGCTCGAGTAGAGAGTGGTGGTCGGCATCGCTAGGCCTTCTTCACAAGGAGCAGCCCGTTGGGAGACCCGGGGAGGGATCCCTTCACGAGCAACAGGTTGCGCTCGGCGTCCGCGCGGACGACCCGCAGCTTCTTGACGGTGGCACGCTCGTCACCAAGGTGGCCGGCCATGCGCATCCCCTTGTAGACGCGACCCGGCGTGGTGCCGGGACCGATCGAACCGGGGGCGCGGTGGTGGTCGGAACCGTGGGTCTTGGGACCGCGCTTGAAGTGGTGGCGCTTGATGTGGCCCGAGAAGCCCTTGCCCTTGGACACGCCGGTCACGTCGACGATGTCGCCGGCCGTGAAGAGGGTGACGTCGAGCTTCTGGCCGACAGCGTAGGCCGGGTCGTCCGAGCCTTCCAGGCGGAACTCGCGCAACACCGACAGCTTCGGCAGGTTCTTGAGCTGCCCCAGCTCCGGCTTGTTGAGCTTGCCCGATTCCTCGATACCGACCTGGACGGCGGTGTAGCCGTCGCGTTCGGGAGTCCGAACGCGGGTCACCGTGTTCGGCTCGACGGCCACGACACTCACGGGGATCATCGTTCCGTCTGCCGCGAAGATCTGAGTCATGCCGACCTTGCGGCCGATAAGTCCTATCGTCATCTGGTCACATCTTGATTTCGATGTCGACGCCCGCAGCGAGCGAGAGTCTCATCAGGGCGTCGACCGTCTTGGACGAAGGCTCCAGGATGTCCACGAGCCGCTTGTGGGTGCGGATCTCGAACTGCTCCCGGCTGTCCTTGTCGATGAAGGGCGAGCGAAGGACGGTGAACTTCTCGATGCGCGTGGGCAGCGGAACCGGACCGACGACGTCCGCGCCGGTCCGCTGGGCCGTCTCTACGATCTGCGCCGCCGACTGATCGAGCAGCCGGTGGTCGTATGCCTTGAGGCGGATCCTGATCCGCTGCCTTGCCATCACAGACTCCGCTT
>PMIP01000024.1 GCA_003158295.1 Chloroflexota bacterium
TGATCAGGCTACCGGCCGTGATTGTGAAGGCGCTCGTGCCCAGGTTGAGCGTGGTGCCATACACCTTGGACTGGTCGTTGGCCTTGATGGTCAGAGCCAGCGGGGTCACACTCAGGGACCCGTTGACGTAGGTGATGTCGTAGCGGCCGAGGTTGGTGCCGACGGCGACGCTCGGGGTGATCGGGTACGTGCCGACGGCCGCGGTCGAGACCGCGCCGGCGCTTGTCAGTGTGACGCCCGTGACGGTGTCGGTGCCGACCAAGCCGCTCGTGGTAAAGGAACTCGTGCCCAGGACGAGTGTGGTGCCATAGACCTTGGACCGGTCGTTGGCCGTGATCGTGAGCGCTGCCTTAGTGACCGTCAGGGTGCCCGCGACANNGTGGTGAACTCGGTCCCGGCGAAGGTGACCGTGGCGCCGTAGGTCTTGGAGGTGCTATTGGCAGTGATCGTCAGGGCCGTGGGCGTGACCCTCACGGAGCCGGACACGTAGGTGAAGCTGTAGTTGGGCGCGACCGCGCCAGAGCAGCTAGAGCCATAGACCCCGACCGGGCTGGAGCTCGTGGCTGTCGTGGAGCAGGTCGGCTGGGTCGTGAGTGCGGTTGCCGCCGTGTCGCCATTGAGGAAGCCGGCATAGCCAGGAGTGATGACCGGCGGGGCGGAGCCATAGACCATCGTGCCGCCCGACGCGGTGATGGTCAGGACGGCCTTGGTCGCGGTGGCCTGGGCCGTGGCGGTGACCGTGGTCGCGTTGAAGTGAGCGGACCCGGTCGCGTGGTTCGTCACGGAACCTGCGGTGATGTCGGCCGAGGTGATCGTGTACGACGCGGTGCAGGTCGCTTGAGCACCGGGAGCTAGCGGTGCCGACGGGCAGCTGACCGAGTTGGGGCTGGTGATCTTGTCGTCGGCAACTGACAACAGCGTGAGGGTGACGTTGCCAGTGTTGGTGAAGACGTAGGTGTAGTTGAGGACCGTACCGAGGGTGTAGGTGGTCGGGCTGGCTGTCTTGGAAAGGGTGATCGACGGGCTACGGGTCGGCCCTGTCACGGTTACCGACGCGAGGTTGGAGTCGTACGTCGTGCCGCTGATCGCGAAGTGGCCGGTCGCGTTATTCGTGATTGTGCCGGCGTCGATGTCGGCCTGGGTGACCGTGTGAGTGTTCGTGCAAGTGCGATAGGAGCCAGCCGAGGGCGCGGCCACCGTCCCCGTGTTCGGCGTCAGGTTGGCGCTCGCGCCGCAATTGAACGCGGTGCCCGAGTTGACCTTGTCGTCCGAGACCGTGAACTGGGCAGTGCCCGTATTCACGTTGCTGGAGTTGAATATGGTGTACGTGTAGGTGATGGTCTGGCCGATGGTTGCATAGGTCGCGGTGTTCGCGGTCTTGGTCAAAGTGATGGCGGGGCCGGCTGTTCGGTTGTAGGCGAGGCAGTAGATCTGGGAGACGTTCGTGGGAACGCCTGCGATGTTCTCGAGGTTGTCGCCGTTGAGGATGTCGTTGTAGCAGCGGACCGCGGCGTACCCGGCTGACGCCTGGGTCACTTCCTGCAGCCAAAGGCCGCCGCCGCGGGCCAGGTCGACCATGTTGTCGGGCAGGTTGACCGTGACCTGTCCACCGGCCCCTGTGGCGTACGTGCCGATGACAGCTCCGTTCTGGCCGTCCTTGAACTGGAACTGCCAGCCGGAGGCCAGAGCGCAAGCGGCTGGAATGTCAGTCGCGGGATTGGCCATCGCCGTCTGGTAGGAGGTGTTGAGTTCCCGCCAGTACCCGCCGGTAGCGTCGAGGTTGTCAGGATTGCGGTTGGCCGGAACATCGGTGTAGCGGGCGCAGATGACCTTGTAGTAGGTCACCGCCAGCGGATACCTGACGTCCAGCGTCGCCGAACCGGTCGCGGTGGCCAGCACGGTCCCGGCGCAGGTCGTTCCGACGTACTCGGTGACGGTCAGGGTGATGTTCGCCGTTCCGGTCGGGGTGGCGGCAGTCGTGGCGATCTGAACCGCGCCCAGGGGACCGGTGGTGCCGGCGGCGATAGAGACGCAACCGGACGAGGCGACGCTCAGGCCGGTTGCGCCCGAAACGGCGGTCACCTCGAACGCGTGCGCACTGCCAGTCAGGTTCTGCACGGTCACCGTGTAGGTCGCGGCGCTCCCGGGCGCCACCTGGCTGGGGGTCTGGCCGCTGACGGTCACGGGGCCGAGGGTCGCAAGGACCATGGTCCCGGAGCCGGTCGCCGTGGCCAGCACGGTCCCGGTGCACGTCGTTCCTGTGTACTCGGTGACCGTCAGGGTGATGTTCGCCGTCCCGGGCGGGGTGGCAGCAGTCGTGGCGATCTGAACCGTGCCCAGCGGACCGGTGGTGCCGGCGGCGATGGAGACGCAACCGGACGAGGCGACGCTCAGGCCGGTTGTGCCCGAAACGGCGGTCACCTCGAACGCGTGCGCAGTGCCGGTCGGGTTCTGCACCGTCACGGTGTAGGTTGCGGTCCCACCGGGGACCACCGGGTTTGGCGTCTGGCCGGTGACGGTCACGGCGCCGATGGGCGAGTTGACGGTGATCGTCGGCTGGGTGGTGATGTTGGTCAGACTGCCGCCGCCATCTTGGGACAGCGTCGTGAACGGGTAGTTATTGGCGGCAGGCACGGTCACGCCCGAGTAGGTGACCGTGAAGTGGTTGTTCTGGCTGCACCTCTGCGGGATCGTGATGGTCCATGGCCCGGAGCCGGCGATGGACACGGTGGTCAAGGTCACGCTGCAGTTGCTAGCTCCCACGTTCGCCACCGTGACTTGGCCTGCGCCGGTCGCCTTCGTCGGCGCCGTCCAGAGGGCCGGAACCGTGAGTACGACCGAGGAGCCATTAGTGAAGCGGGCGGCAACGTCGTTGTAGAAGTCGAACGTGAAGGTCTGGCCTGTGTCGCCGGCATAGGCAACGGCGGGAGTCACCGTCATGACTCCATCGCCGTTCGCAGCCGCGTTGACCACCGGCGCCGTCATCAGCACCAGGATCAGGCTCGCAAGAATCGAGGTCGCCGCACCCCTCGTGCGCGACCCCCTATGTCCGAATGGCATTGGGCCCTGTTTCTCTGGATTCGGGTCGGGTCGGTAGGCCACCCAATAGGTCAGGTGACGTACCACCCGAACAAAACTTCCGTAACACTACCGATTGCACTAGGGCCGGTCCAGTTCCTCGGTGCAGAGCCGCACCGAGGATTTGGAAGCAGCGATCGTCAAAATAGCAACCCGCGGCCCCCTTGAGACCTGCCGGTTGGTCCTATGACCCGTGCTCCGACGGCCGAGCACTCACGCTCGAATCTGGCGAGGGAGCGCGTGGGCGAGAGGGGCGGACGCTCCGCTGCCGAGCCTCCACACGGCAGCCGGCCCAGCCGTAACCCAATGCTGGGTACTGATTGGCGTCCCGTGACTGGCGCGGCCCTGACGAACGTACGGGTCTCGTGCGGTACGAATACCGCGGCCAAGCCCCCCTCCTCAGGGACCTGTGGCAGCCCAGGGATCTTCCGCGGCTCACCGTCGAGAGCACAAACAGACCGACGGGCCATGACTGCGGCCCGTCGGTCTATCTACGGTCTGTGGAGGTCGCTCGAGGCGACCGATGGCGTCTTCCCTAGCGGCGGACGCTCCGGCGCTGAGCTTCCACGGCGGCCAATCCAAGCCCGCCCAGGGCGAAGGAGATCACCAACGCGAGGAGTGGCGTCGAGCCGTTGCCCGAAGAACCGCTACTGGTGCTGGTCGGCGGGGGCGTGGGAACCTGGATAGGCGTGGCCGTCTCGCCCTGGAACGACTGGAACGGGGTCCGCGACGGATCCACGGACGGCGTAGCCGTTTCGCCCTGGAACGACTGGAACGGAGTCGGGGTCGGCTTGAGAGTCGCCGTTGGGGTCGGCGTCGGCGTAGGCGTCGGCTTGGGCGTCGGCGTAGGCGTCGGCGTCGGCCTGGGGGTCGGCGTCGGCGTGGGCGTCGGCTTGGGGGTCGGCGTGGGGGTCGGCGTGGGGGTGGCGCAGCCGACGACCGGCGCGATGGTCGCGCTCTTCGTGAACTCGAGAACCGAGCCGGCGTAGATCTTGAGCGTGACCGTCCCGGACGCGGGCGCGGCGCCGCTTGCGGACCAGATCTGGCCGAACGTCGTGTTGTAGTGGTTTCCGGTGATCCCGACCGTGCCGGGGATCGTGGTGACGACCACGACCGTTCGGTCGGAGGTCACGTTGTTGTTCAGCGAAACCGTCACGCTCCACGTGGAGCACGTCTCCGATGCGACGACATTCCCGGTATTGGCAGCCGCGACTCCGGCCAGGCCCAACAGAAGCGTGGCCGAGGTCAGGGCGGCGAGTATCAGCTTGCGATAAGTCGTGAGCATTGCGTCACTCCAGCACTCAATTAGGACGGGCATCTGGCAGGCCATCCCACCTGGATCCGCCGCCGCTGCGGCTACCGCCGCAGCCCACCGGGGCGGGTGCAGAAACGAGGCGTTGCGCCGGATGCGTGACATCGACCTGGACCTTTGGGTAGCTCCTTCAGGTCCGATGTCGATGCACAAGATGACCGGGGCATGCCGTAATTGTCCAGTGGTGAAGTTAAGGTTTGTCCCGAGGGGCGCGCCAATGTGCCCGATCACGCTTGACACGGTGCCTCCGCGCACCGCTCGAACGGGTTGGATGTCTCACCTGGTGAAGAGGGATCAGGGTAGGTGGCAGTCCCAAACCTGCACCCTGCCCGACGGGGTGGGCTCAGAACTGCCCGGCCCTCGGGTCCCGCCGAGGCGATTGACGTGCGAGGAGCCGCATCGCAGTCCCGGGCGAAGGGGCGACCAGGCGGCCGGTGAGCGAGCCGCCCTTACCCGCCGGTGCCGGCCGGACCTGTCGGAGGCTTGTATCCGTCCGGCAGCTTCGGAGTGAAGCGGAAGCCGCCGGCCACTCCCGGCTCCGTGAGTTCACGGGGTGCGAGCAGCTCGTCCAGCTCCGCGGCGGTGAAGATGCCGCGTTCGATGACGATCTCCCGGATCGAGCGCCGCTCGCGGACCGCCTGCTTGGAGATCTCCGCGGCAAGGGCGTAGCCCAGGTACGGCGCCAGCGGGGTGGAGAGCGCCGAGGAGTGCTCCATCAGGTCACGGGCGCGCTCTCTGTTGGCCTCGATGCCGGCCACGCAGAACTCGGCGAAGGCGCGACTCATGTTAGTAAGGATCGTGAGCGACTCCAGCGCCGCGTGGGCGATCACCGGCATCATCACGTTCAGCTCGAGCTGGCCGGCGGAGGCGGCCCAGGCAATCGTTGTGTCGTTGCCGATGACCCGGAAGCAGACCATCGACAGGCACTCCGCCATGACCGGATTCACCTTGCCCGGCATGATCGA
>PMIP01000079.1 GCA_003158295.1 Chloroflexota bacterium
TACGTGTATGACAGCGCATCGATGACCGTGGAACCCTGGGAGCTCGTCCGGGACGAGAGCTCGCCCGTTGGCTTGTAGACGTAGGCGTCAGAGATGCCGTTGGGTCGCGACAGGCTCGCCAGGCGTCCGAGCGGGTCATAGCCGAAGGTGAAGACGCCGCTCGATGGATCGGTGACGGTCTTGAGCAGGCCCTCGGCGTCATAGGCGTAGGTTGTGGTTCCCCAGGGTCCGATCACCGATGTCGGCCGGCCCGCGGTGTCGCGGCCGAAGGTGAGCGCAACTGTCGGCTGATTACTCGTCGCGGTTCCGCCGCTGGTCTGGGTCTTGAGGCTGCCTGCATCGTCGTAGGTGAAGGCGAGCGTGGCATCGGCGTCATCGGCTTTGGTCATCTGGCCGAGTGGGTCGTAGGTGTAGGTGAGGGCCGAGCCGCCGGGTAGCGTGACTTGGGTGAGATTGCCCGATGCGTCGTATGCGAAACGCGTCGTCGCGCTGTTGCGGTCGAGAATCGTTTCGATCTGGCCAGCCGGAGTGTAGGTGTAGGTGGTGTCACGGCTGAGCGCGTCGGTCACGGTGGCGAGGCGACCCAGGTCGTCGTATGAATAGGTCTGACCATGGCCCAGCGCGTCCTTGAACCAGGCCAGGTTGCCGGCATCGTCGTAGTGGAATGTCGTGATCTCGGACGCCGGGTTCGTGACGGTCTTGGTCTTGCCATTCGCGTCGTAGGAATAGCCCCAGATCCGGCCGTCGGGCCCGGTGACGCTGGCGACGTGACCGGCGGAGTCGTAGCCGTAGGTGGTGGTGCGAACCAGGGTGTCGGTGACCGAGGCCAGCAGGCCGTGGCCGCCGTAGGTGTAGATGACGTCACCGTCGGGCGTCGTCTTCTTGGTCAACTCACCGTATGAGTCGTACTTCAGAGTCGCGATCTGCCGTTGGGTTCGGTCGCTGACCGAGGTCAGGTTCTCATGGTCGTCGTACGTGAAGGTCCAGGTGCCATTGTCCGGTTCGGTCAGGGTGAGCGGTGATCCGGCGGCATCGTAGGTCGCCTCGGTCATATGCCCCAGCGGGTCGGTCTTGGATAGAACGTGGCCGAAGTCGTCGACCTTGAACGCGGTGGTGAGGGTCTTGCCGCCGAAGATCTGATCGATGCGCTCGATGTCGCCGCGTTGATTCATCGAGGTGACGGTGGTCAGACGCGGGTCCGGACCGGTGACCATCTCGGTTCGAGCGTTCGGATCTAGAGTGAGGGTGCTCACGTTCCCGGCGCCGTCGGCAATGGTCTTGAGCCGCCCGTCGGTACCATAGGTGAGAGTCCGGAGCGGATGCCCGTCTGGGTCGACGGTATCCGTCAGGTCATGGGCTGCGTCGTAGTGGTATGTGACGGTCTTGCCGCGCTCGTCGGTGACGCCAGTGAGGTCGCCCGCGGCGTCGTAGGCGTAGAGAACCTTGGCGCCGCCGGGCTGATCGAGTTCGTTGATGCGCCCGGAGCTGTCGCGCACGAAGGTGATCGAGGGGCCGAGGCTGCTGTGGACGCCCGAAGCGTCGACGGTGACGCTGTTGCCGGAGCGGTCGGTCTCGGACACGAGGCCGCTCACGGTATCGAGCACGTAGATCGTGCCGTCCTTGGCGGTGAGGGTGAAGCGGGTCGGGTCGAACACCGGACCACTCATGCCGCCATACAGGTTGCCGTTGCCGTTGTAGGAAAGGCTGGCGTCGCCGGAGACCGCGAGCTTGCTCGTGGAGCCAGCTCGCGCGGTGAACGCGGCCGAGCCGAGCCAGAAGAGGTTGTCGCCGCCCGAGGGCGTGAAGTCGAAGATCTCGGTGTGGCCGTCGGGCCAGACCACGGTTACGAAGTGCGGCCGGCTGGTCGCCCAGGCCATCTGGCACAGGCCGCCGCCGAGTCCGGCAAGGAAGCAGCTCGTGGCGTACTGGCTCCAGCCGCCCGCGCCGAGCGGACCGTCGGTGTAGACGCGGAAGTTCGCGACGCCGAGCTGCCAGCCGACCCCGAATGCACCCTGGCTCTTGTCGAAGGAATCGTAGGTGCGCTGAACCTGGATCGGGATGCCGCCGACCGGCACGTTCGCATCCTGGTAGGTGACCTGATAGCGGCCGAGCTTGAGGTTGCCCGAGACGACGACATCGACCGCGGAACTCAGGCCACCGCCGCCCGAGGCGAAGGCCGAGATGATGATCGTGTACTCGCCATTGGCCAGGAGCGTGGGGTCGATTGTCGCTAGGGTCGCGGGCGGAGTGCCCGAACCACTGGCCAGCGGAACGGACGGACTGCCGGGCGCCGAACTCTGGTAGGACACAGTCCAGTCGGTGATGGCCTCACCGGAGGGGGCGTTGATCGAGGCGGTCAGCGGAGTCGGTGCGGTCAGGACCGAGCCATCTGCTGGTACGATCGAGCCGATCGAGGGAGGATTGCCGCCCCCGCCACCAGGGTTGTTCACCCAGGTCAGAGTCGCCGTGTTCGACACGAGCATCTCGCCGCCGAGGGCGGCGCTCGCCTGGACGGTGTCGACCCCGGCGTTGGTTCCGACGAAGCTGAAGACGACCAGGCCGTTGGCGTCGGTGCGGCTGCTGCCGCCGTTGGGCTGCAGGTTGTTGGCCCCGGTGACGTTGAGCCAAACCTGCTGGTTCGCCGCGGGCTTGCCCGAGGCATCGACGAACTGAACTGTGTAGGTCTGGGTCGAGCCACGCACCACGGTGGCGTTGGTCGACGGCGAGAGGGTCAGCGTACCGGTCGAGGCGACGGCCTGGTCCTGCTCCTGTACCACCAGGGAGAGGTCCTGGCCATTGATCTCGAAGTGGTCGATCTCGTAGGGGTAGACACCGGGAGCCGGGAAATGGACGGTGACCGGGTTGGGTCGGGGCGCTGTGGCAATCTGGAGCGCGCCCATGAGGGGATAGCCGTTGAACGCGGTCGCGCCAGTGGAGGGCGGATTGATCATCACCCCGCTGACCCGGGTGGCCCCGCCACCCACGCCGAAGACGAAGCCGTCGTCGCTCATGACGTTGAATGTCAGATCCCCGGCCTGCTCGACCGCGATGTTGCCGCTGTATACCGCGTCGAACGCATATAGGCTTCCCACTCCTGCCTGGTAGCCGTTGCCCTGAGCCACGATCGTGCCGGTGGCGAAGCCGGCGCTGTTGGTGACCACGTCGGTGTAGGGCCTGGTCCAGTCGTCGACCGTAGTGTTGCCCGGCACCAGATTAGGGATGGGGTTGAAGTCGAGGTTGGGAAAGTCCTGGCTAAAGACCGGAGTCATGCCCGGCTGAGCCTGGAACGATGGAAGGCTCCAAGAGGTCCGGGTATAGAAGTCGACTTGGACGGTGTCGGTCGTGACCGCGGCTATCGGTACGTACCAGGTCACGCTCGCGGTGTTCGACGCCACGCTCGGTTGGGCGGCCAGGACGGCCTGAGCGTAGTCCGTACCCGCGTTGACCCCTGTGTAGGAGTAGGTGGCCTTGCCGTCGGCACCGGTTGTGATGATTGTCGTGGCTGCGTTTGGTCCGTCGACGGTCAGTGCTACGGCGGCTCCAGCGACGGGTTGGCCGTACAAGTCGGTGGCTGTGACTGTGAACGTGTGGGAGCTGTTGATGGGCAGCGGCCCACTCGATTGGGGCGAGAGGGCTAGGCCGGTGCTAATGACCCCGTTGACGCTGACCGTGCCGTCGACATAGCTGAAGGTGTAGTTGGGAGCGGCGGCCCCGGAGCAGCTCGAGTGATAGGTGCCGGCGGGGCTGGCGCTCGTGGCCGTGGTGGTGCAGACCGGTGCCGTGGTCAGGACCCCTGGGCCGTCGCCGCCGACCCAGCCGGAGTAGGAGGGGGTGATGACCGGAACGGTGCCGCCGTAGGTCATCGAGCCGGAGGACGCGGTCACGGTCACGAGGGCCGGAATGACGGTCACGCTGCCGTCGACATAGCTGAAGGTGTAGTTGGGAGCGGCCGCGCCTGCACAGCTCGACGTGTAGGTGCCGGCGGGGCTAGCGCTCGTGGCCACGGTCGAGCAGACCGGTGCCGTTGTCAGGACCCCCGGGCCCTGACCGTTTGCCCAACCAGAGTAGGAGGGGGCGATGACCGGAGCGGTGCCGCCGTAGGGCATCGAGCCGGAGGACGCGGTCACGGTGACGAGGGCCGGGTTGACGGTGACGCTCCCATCGACGTAGCTGAAGGTGTAGTTGGCAGCGGCCGCCCCTGAGCAGCTCGTCTTGTAGGTTCCGACGCCGCTGGAGGCGGTGGCGGTCGTGGAGCAGGCGGG
>PMIP01000037.1 GCA_003158295.1 Chloroflexota bacterium
GGCGGCGGGCGCGGCGGCGGCGGGAGTGGTGGCGGCGGCGATGCTGTCATCCATGACGGGGATCGCAGAAGTGGGGCGCTCGGAGGGGTCGCTTCCGGAGGGGGCGTTCGCTGAGGGGGCGCGCTCGGCGGCTCGGTGCATCTCCTGGACCTCTAGTCGTGGTTGTGATCGATCGTTCGTTCATCTGTTGCTCTGGGGCGGGGGAGTGGCTTCGGCGACCGTTCGCCGGCCGTTCATCGCGTGCCGGGGACGTTGGCGGCGGGGCGTTCTCGGCGTTGGCGTTCTCGGCGTGGCGGCCGCGTTCGTGGTGGTCGCGTTCGTGGCTGTGGCGGCCGTTGTCGCCAGCGGCGGTCCCGCGACCCTCGATGGCCGTTCTCCGGCGGCCGGTGCTTCGTGGCCGTGCTTCGTGGCCGTGCTCCGGCGGCCGGTGCTTCGGGCGACTCGTCGGCGACGAATGCCGGCTTCTGGCACCCAGACGATAGCTGCGAGTGCTCGGCCGATCTTCCTCCAGTCGGGCCGTTCGGATCGCCGTTTCTGACCTTCCTTGATCGGCCCGTGCGGCGCGTTCGGGCGCCGTTTGCGGACCCGGCCAACTAGCGGAATCTACGCCTGTCGTTCCGGCTTAGTCAATAGGCAAACCACAACATCTTGTGGTACGTAACCCTTGGCGACCACCACATCTAGACATTCGGCGAGTTCGGTGGAAATCCGCCTCCTGGGCGTGGACGGCCTGAGGATTGGCTGTGGACACGCTGTGGATGACCTGCCCCGGGTTCGGGTTCCCGGCCTTCATGTCCGCCGCTTCCGCGCGGCCCCTAACACCGGAACATGCGCCGATTGCGAACGTGCGTTCCATTATAGCTGTTAGACTGTCGAGGGGGAAGAGCGACGACGCTCGCCGGCCGGCCACGTGGGGGCGTCGCTGTTCTGCGCCTGGGTTCCGTTTGGCCGTCGTCGCCCCCCGTCTGGGTTCCGTTCGGCCGTCGTCGCCCCCGTCCCCGGGTTCCGTATGGCCGTCGTCGACCTCGTGCCGAGGCTCGCGTAAGCCGGAGTAGAGCCGCCCATTCGATCATGGCGGCGATGGATCGGGTCCGCGTCGGCAACACGTTCCGGGCGATCCGCGTCGAGCTCCGGCTTCGCCAGGCCGACGTGGGCGGCCGCGCCGGGGTTTCGCAGCAGACGGTCTCCAAGATCGAACGCGGGCGGTTCGGTGGGCTATCGATCGACGCCTACTGCCGGATCGCCGACGTTCTCGATGCCGACGTTCAGCTGGCGCCGCGCTGGCGAGGCCCGAAGCTAGACCGACTCCTCGATCGCCGGCACGCCTTCCTGCAGAACCGAGTCGCGGAGACGCTGGTCCGGCTTGGCTGGGAGGTTTGCACCGAGCAATCGTTCAACCATTTCGGGGACCGGGGCTCGGTGGACGTCTTGGGCTGGCGACCCGACCTCGGAGCGCTGCTGATCCTGGAGATCAAGTCCGAGATCACCAGTCTTGAGGAGACGCTGCGCCGGATCGACGTGAAGGCGCGCGTCTACCCAAAGACCGCTCGGGCGGAGCGTGGCTGGGTGCCTCGGATGGTCGGTGTCGCCGTCGTCCTGCCCGACGCTACCGCGCATCGCGACCTCCTGAGGCGTCACTCGGCGCTGGTCTCCGCATCTCTGCCGGCCGGGACGGTGGCCGTGCGCCGTTGGGTCGGCCAACCTGCCGGCGATCTGCGCGGTGTGTGGTTTCTGCGCAATACCAGTGGAGGGAGTGCTATGCGTGGAGCGGAGCCGAGCCATCGCGTCCGAGCAGCTCCCGAGAGGCGCCGAACGGAAGTTGCGGGCCCGAATCATCCCGGCGCGAGCGTGGAACGGTAGATTCTGGCCGGCGGGCCGCCGGTTGGAGGCGGCCCAGGTGCCGTGCTGAGCGGGCGCGGGGAGGCTGGAGCGACTTAGTACTCCGTCCACTGGTGTTGCGCAGTTTTGGCGTGGCGACGGGGGAGCGGGGTCGACGGCCGGTCCTGCAGTTACCGGCCCGAAGCGGGCTTGCGGCGGCCGTTGCCGCGCTTGCGGGTGGCGCCGCGACCGGGAGACCAGCGGGGGCGGTCGTCCGCGGTGGCGTCGTCGGGAGCGGGGCCGGGTCCAGCGCCGTGTCCAGCGCCCGGTCCGGTGCCGCGTCCGATGCCCGGTCCAGCGCCGTGTCCAGCGCCAGGTCCGGTGCCAGGGCCGGCGCCACGTCCGATGCCAGGGCCGGCGCCCGGTGCGGCGCTGCGTCCCGCGCCGCGTCCAGCGCCCTGTCCCGCGCCCTTGCGGGGTGGATTGGGCCGGCCGATGCTGGGTGGCGACCCGCTTGGCGGCTGACTCGGTCCGCTCGGTTGCTGCGTGCCGGGCCAGCTCGACTCGCGCGGTGGCTCGTTCGGTTTGTTCGGTCGCTGCGCCCTCGGTCGCCCGATCGAAGGAGCCGAAAGGCGCTGCCGATCCAACCGGTCGATGAGCCAGCCGTTGCGAGTCGTTCGGCCACCGGATCGCCGGACGATGCCCGTCAGTTCGATGTCATCGGTTATCACCAGGATCCCAGGCGAGCTGGCGGCGAACTCGTATTCGACCAGGCGAGCGATCACCTCGTCCGCGGTGAACCGCCCCGCGTATCGAATTTCCACGCCGGAAGCCACGTGGCGCGAGGCGAGGCCGTGCTCGGGTGAGCCGTCCAGGACGACGATGACCGAAACGCCCGGCGGAACGATGGCTCGGAGGCGCCCGATCAGGGCCGCTGCCGGCAATGGCGTCGTGGACCGGCGGAGCGCGTGGAGGACGTTCGTGCCGTCGACCACCAGGCGCTCGACGCCTTCCAGAACGCGGCGATCGTCAGGCACGGGGCCTCCGTTCCGGCGAGCCGGATGTGGATGGGCCGAATCGGGGCGGCGCGGGGCCGCCCGGCGCGGGCCGCCCGAACTCCGGCCCGGGGCCGCGCCACTCCGGCCCGGGGCCGCGCCACTCCGGCCCGGGGCCGCGCCACTCCGGCGCGGGGCCGCCCGGCGCGGACCGGCGCCAACCTCGCCGCTCCGGTAGCATCCTGGTCATGCTTCTTCTCGTCGACCTCGATGGTGTCGTCTATCGCGGCGCCCAGCCCGTGCCCGGTGTAGCCGCCCTGCTCGTCGCCCGTGCGGAAGCCGGCGACGAGGTCGTCTATGTGACGAACAACTCGATGTGGGACCGCGCCGACTACGTTACCCGCCTTTCGGGGATGGGTGCGCCGGTGGATCCCGATCGCATCATCTCGTCCGCGCGGGCCACGGCGCTTTACCTGCGCGACCTGCAGCCGCCGGTCCGGCGCGTGCTGGTGGTCGGCGGGGCCGGCCTGGTCAACGAGCTGGTCGACGCAGGCATCGAAGTCGTCCTCTCGGGCGATGCGGCCGAACGCTGGTCGGCCAACGGGCGAGATGCCGCAGCGGCGGTCGGGCACGTGGACGCCGTGGTCGTCGGCCTCGACCTCGAATTCACCTATGCGCGGCTGGCCTGCGCCGCCGAGGCAGTTCGGGCGGGGGCCAGGTTCGTCGCGACCAACCGCGACCCGATCTACCCGCACGAAAAGGGCCTGATGCCCGGGGCAGGGTCGATCGTGGCGGCCATCGAAGCGGCCAGCGGCGTGACGCCGGTCTCGATCGGCAAGCCGGGGCCGCTCCTCCTCGAGATCGCGGCTCATGCCGTGGGCAAGGAGGCGTCCGACGCGGTGATGATCGGCGATAGCCTGGTCACGGACGTTCCCGCGGCCGTAGCCGTGGGGGCTCGATCCGTGCTGATGCTGACCGGGATCAGCACGCGTAAGCAGGTCGAGGCGCTCGCTGCCTCCGATCGACCGACGGAGATCGCAGCCGACGCGGCCGAGCTTGCGGTCGCGCTCGACCGGCTGGCCGGAGGCGGCTAGCGGGTGCGGCTAGGGGTGCGGGCTGTTTCGGCGGCGGGGGCGGCCCGGCGGGCGGCGCAGGGCGGGCGGCGAGTCTAGGCGGCGTCGGCCCGTGGCCACGCGGTGATGGCCCGGTCGCGGAGCAGGCTCGTCATCTGGTCGCTCGGGAGCGGCCGCGAGAAGAGGTAGCCCTGCCCGGTGTCGCACTGGAGAGCCCGCAGCCGGTCGGCCTGCTCGGACCGCTCCACACCCTCGGCGACCGTCTCCAGCTTGAGTGTCTTCGCGATCCGGATCATGGCGTCCACCAGCGCGCCGGCCGTGGGCTCGGTCGCGACTCCATCCACGAATGACTTGTCGATCTTGAGGATGTCCACGGGGAAGCGGCGCAGGCGAGCCAGCGACGAATAGCCGGTCCCGAAGTCGTCGATCGCCAGCCTTACCCCGAGCGACCTCAGCTGGAAGAGGCGGCTGAGGGTCGCCGCCGCGTCGGTCATCAGGACGCTCTCCGTGATCTCGAGTATCAGCCGACTGGGCAGTAGACCGGAGTCGTCAAGAGCGTCGGCGACGTCACGAATGAGGTTGGTATGGCGCAGCTGTCGACCCGAGAGGTTGACGCTGAGCGCGATCGGGTCGTCGGCGGGGAAGTCGTTCTGCCAGACCTTGACCTGACGGCACGCTTCGCGGAGGACCCATTTCCCGAGCGGGACGATGAGACCGATCTCCTCGGCGAGCGGGATGAACTCCACCGGTCCCACGATGCCTCGGCGCGGGTGCTGCCACCGAACCAGCGCCTCCACGCCGGTCAGGCGGCCGGTCGTGAGGTCGATCGTGGGCTGGTAGTAGACCAGGAACTGCGACTCCTCGAGCGCCGTCTTGAGCTCCGCCTCGAACTCGATCCGCTGGACCGCGTCGACATGCATCTCCGGGTTGAACATCGCGTATCCGCCCTCGTAGATGCGGGCGTGACGCACGGCCACGGCGCCGTTTCCCAGCAGGTCTTCGGCCGTCTCCTCACCGCCGGTGGAGATGGCGATGCCGATGTGGGGCTGCAGCTCCACCTGGGTCCCGGGCAGCGGAATGGGCTGGCGCAGCGTGCTCATGATCCGTTCGATTGCCTGCGTGGCATCGGTCGGAGTGGTGAGGCGCTCCAGCAGGATTCCGAATTCGTTCCCGCCGAGACGGGCGACCGTGTCGTGGCCCCGGACGCATCCAACGAGCCTGTCCGCCACCGCCTTCAGGGTCGCGTCGCCGGCGCCGTAGCCCAGGCTCTCGTTCACGCGCTTCATGCCTTCCACGTCGCAATAGAGAACCGCGACGATACCTTTGGCTCGTGGAGCGGAGGCGAGGGCGTGGTCGATCATGGTCGAGAAGAGGGCGCGATTGGGCAGTCCGGTGAGCGCGTCGTGGAAGGCCTGGTGGCGTAGCTCGGCCTCCAGACCATCGTGTTCCGTCACGTCGCGGGTGTTGAGGACGATGCCGCTGACGGCCGGAACGTCCAGAAGGTTCGTGGCCTGAGTCTGGGTATGCCGCCACGACCCATCGGCGTGCTGCAGGCGGCACTCGATGACCCGCCTCGAGCCGGCCTCCGCGGCCACCTGTTTGAGGTCGAGCGCAACTCTCTTCCTGTCGTCGGGGTGAACGATGCCGGCCAGGTTGACGCCGATCAGATCATCGGGCTCGCGGCCGAGGATCTGGCGCGCCGACGGCGAGAGGTAGGTGAGCACGCGCTCCGACGAGACGATGCCGACCATGTCGGTCGAGCTCCGGACCATGGCCTCGAACCGCTCGGCGCCCTCGCGCTTTGCGATCGCCGATTGCAGGTCCATGCGTGAGATGGCCAGGGAGACCTGTGTCGCAAGGGCGTGAATCGCCTGCGGCAGATCCGTGCCGACGGGGTCCGGAGATTCCACCAACAGGACGCCCCGGGCCGTGCCGTCCACGTTGATACGCGTGACGAGGATCTCTCCCACAAGGAAGGCAGGCGTGCCGGCAGCCTCGGCCGCGGCCGTGCGATCGGCAGCCTCGCCCGGGGACGTGCGATCGGCCGGGGCCGTGTGGCCGGCAGGCTCGCCCGCGGCCGTGTGGCCGGCCGGGGCCGGTGCGCTCGGCGTCCCGAACAGGTGTTGATCCGCCAATTCGTGACCGGCGGCGACCAGGCGTCCGACATCGATGATGGCCGCTTGCATCTCGGCGGCCCGCTGGCCGGCCGATCCCATCACCCGGAGCCAACCAGGGGGCGCGTCCGAGCCCTCGATCATGGCCAGGCTCACCCGCACGGACGGCAGGTCCACGCACAGTGCCTGGGCTCCCTCGATCGCGGAGGCGACGATGGCCGGAAGATCGCCGGCGGAGACCAGATCGAGCCCGACGGCAGCCAGGATCTGCGCGCGGCCGGCCGTCTCCTCGTAGCGTGCCGTAGAGCTCGCCATCCCGTGCATCAGGCAGGCGACGAGGAAGAAGGAGGCAGCCACGGCCACCGCCATCGCCAGCGTGGCTGGATCGCCGTACCCCTCGGCGATGACCACGGTCGAAAGGAGACCCGTTCTGAGCAGGACCCGCGGCATCGACCCAAAGGACGAGCCGAGCAAGACGGTCGCGGCAAGCAGGGTCACGACCGCGGCGAACCCGCGATCGGAAACGGCCATGGTCAGGAAACAGATGCCGGCAACGATCACGCCGTCGGTCAGGAGGTCGTATCGGCGGCGCCGGTAGGCCCGCACCCACACGAAGGCAAGGGCGGGCGGTGAAGCGACGCCCGCGACGTACAGGATGAAGGGCTGCGGGCTGGACGCTACCACGGCGACCAGGACACCGGCGGCATTGACGAGGGCGAACGCCACAAGCAGCTGCTGAACTCGACCCATCATGTCGTGAGGTCGAACTCGGGCGCGAAAGCCTGGGGCGATCTCCGCCAACTTGAACCTTGCCAAGAGGGACCAGTGCCTCCGGAGAGTCGGAATTGCCGTAAACGGGTACCGGACAGCCAGGACTCCATCCCTGTCTAGTAGCGGCTTCGGCTGAGGTCGTCCGGTTGTGAAAGGGTGGAGCTACGTCATATGCGCGATCTTCACCTGGGCCTCTCGTCTCCGCTCCGCCCGCTCCGGCGCGGTCCTCCTGCCCGGTCCGGCGCGGTCCTCCTGCCCGGTCCGGCGCGGTGCTCCTGCGACCCTCCTCCGGCGCGGCGCGCTCCGGCCCGCTCCGGCGCGGTTCGGCCTGGGTTCCACCCGTGTAACATCGCCGAAACCATGACCAAGTCGAATCGGCCGAACCAATCCACACGATCCGGCCTCCGCCCGGTCGACCGGCGGGACCTGGGCGGCCTCGAGCCGGTCCCTGGCGACCCCGACATATCCGACGAGGACTCGGAGCACCAGGAGGAAGAGTTCCCTCCGGGTCCGGGCGATCTGATCAGGGGCAGGATCGGGCGTCAGCTCGTTCCGCTGGGCTGGCTCGCTCTTGCCGCCGGCCTGGCCTTTGGTTCGGCAGGATTGGTTGCGGCCGCACAACCCACACCGGCCAGCGGTCATCGGCAGGAGCTGACATGGGCCGCCGATCAGGAGCTGTCGGCGAAGCTGGACACCGCGGTCCAGGAGATGGTCCTCCTCAACGGCGACATCGACCTCCTCGGTCAGATGTCCCGCAAGACGCTCTCCAGCCTCGTTCAGATCGACCAGGCCGCCCTGGCGGAGGGCTGGGACAGCGGCACAAAGGCCGTGGATTCCATCTACGCTCGGGCGGGGGATCTGGACACCAGCCTGACTTGCGATCCCTGGGATGCGGCCCGCGAAGTCGAGCTGAGCAAGACCTACAGCCCCGGTCCGATCGATCGCTATCACCGTATCTGCCTGGCTCTTACCTCGGTCGGCCCGCTTCGCGACGACTGGGCGGCGCTGGTAGCGGGCAGCCGGACCGCTATACAGCTGGCCATGGACATCAACAGTCACGATGAGATCGGCATCAGCGCGCTGCAAATGGCGACACAAGGCCGCTATTCCGATGCTCTTGCGGAGCTCACGCGCGCCTCGGCCGCGATCGCGGAGGCGACGGCGATATCGGCCGATCTGGCGAAGGTCACCGACGTTTCGACACTTCAGGACTGGCTGGCTCGGACGACGAGCTGGGACAGCGCAGCTGAGGTCCTGTGGCAGGCGGTGATCGATTCGAAGGGCGTCATCTCGCCCCAGGTCACGGCCGCGATCAAGAACGAGAAGGATGCCAGGGCGCTCCTGCCGGACGACAACGCCGTTCTGCAGGTGGTCATGGACGAGCTGGCCAGCAACCTCATTCCGCAGAGCATCTCGATCGAGACGTCCAGGGGTGCGTTCTCGGCCGCGATCAGCGATCTGGTGGGTGGCACGGTCTTCAGCCAGTAGGCGGTCCTGTCCGAGCGGTAAACGGCCGAGTCGATAGACTTGTGCAATCGTCACGTGCCGGCGCCACGGTGCCGACTCCATGGGTCCGCGGCGCCCCAATGAGCCGTACACAGGCCGGAGGGTCCTGGTCATGCAGTTGCGCGTAGTCGACGATCAGCCCTGGGATGTGCAGGCGGACGTGATGGCCGTCCCGTTTGTCGGCGAGCCAGCGTTCGAGGGTTCGCTGGCCGAACTCGACAGGCGCTCCGGCGGGGAGCTGTCGACCCTCGCCGCGTTCGGGGAGGTCAAGGCCGAGAGGTACGGCGTCGTCGTGACGGCCCCGGGCGAGCTGAAGGCCGGACGGTTGCTGGCCGTGGCTGCGGGAGACCCGGAGACGATCACCCGGCAGGTGGTCCTGCGGATCGGGTCGACGATCGAGCGGCGTCTGGCCGGCAGCTCGGTCAAGCGGCTGGCCATCTATCTGGGCGATCTGGGGTCGCAAATCTCCGGCGGCGTCGAGGTTGTCGCGGAGTTGCTGGCTCGTGGCGTCGTCGAGGGCAGCTTCGAGCCGGCCACGATCTACCGAGACGGCGTGAAATCGGCTCCGCCCGAGCTTGACGAACTGATCCTGGTCGCGCCCGGCGCGGAGATTGCCGCACTGAAGCGGGCCGCGGAGCGCGGCGTCGTCATCGGCGAGGGTGCCAACCTGTCGCGCCGCCTGGGCAATCGCGCGGCCAATGACGTCACGCCCGAAGTCCTGGCCGGCGAGGCCCGTGCCATCGCCGAGCGTC
Source organism: Chloroflexota bacterium (assembly GCA_003158295.1). Taxonomy (GTDB): domain Bacteria; phylum Chloroflexota; class Limnocylindria; order Limnocylindrales; family CSP1-4; genus Fen-1039. The sequence goes on from PMIP01000037.1 coordinate 9,030, forward strand.
ACGGCCTCTCGATCGACGTCATCGGGCCGGAGAAGGCAGCCGAGCTGGGCATGGGCATGTTCCTGGCCGTGGGCCGCGGGAGCGACAACCCGCCCCGGCTGATCGTGCTGCGGTCCGGCGAGCAGGGGGCGAAGGACTCCGCCGGCCGGCGGCTGGCTCTCGTGGGCAAGGGCGTCTGTTTCGATTCGGGCGGCATCAGCATCAAGCCGGCCGACCGGATGGAAGAGATGAAGATGGATAAATCCGGTGCCTGCACGGTCATCGCCGCCATCGCGACCGTGGCCCGGCTGGCGCCCGGGACGCCTCTCATGGCGCTGGCTCCGGCAGTGGAGAACATGCCCGGGCCTCACTCAGCTCGCCCGGGAGACGTGGTCAAGGCCATGAACGGCAAGACCGTGGACATCATCAACACGGATGCTGAGGGCCGGCTCATCCTGGGCGACGCGATGTGCTACGCGGAAAAGCTGGGGGCGACGCATCTGGTCGACGTCGCGACCCTGACCGGAGCCGTGGCTCGGGCGCTCGGCGACCAGATGACCGGTGCCTTCGGCCAGCCTCAGGAGTGGTACGACGCCGTGGCCGCGGCCGGCGAGCGCGCGGGGGAGCGGTATTGGCAGCTGCCGATGATCGAGGAGTACCGCAAGGATCTGGACAGCTGGTATGCGGACTTCACGAACACCGGATCGGCCGAGGGCGGCCTGGTGAAGAGCGCTCTCTTCCTGCGCGAGTTCGCGACGGTCCCGTGGGTCCACCTCGACATCGCCGGCACCGGGTACTTCCGCAAGAAGACGCCCTACGCCCCGGCCGGCGCCACGGGCGTGGCTCACGCGACTCTCGTCGAACTGGCTCTCGCCGGCGCCACAAAGGCGTAGGGGCGGCAGGCGTGGCGGGGCTCGGGTCGTTGTGGCCGGGTGGGCCGGACGCGCTGGTCCTTCTGTTCGGCCCGATCGGGCTCGCCTGGGGCGTTGCCGCCGACCGAATCGCCGCCCGGTGGCCAGCCCATGAGGACGGCACCGTGCGTGGCTTCGATTGGCGAACGGTAGTCGTCGCCGTATTTGGGATGGTGGTGCTGACCGCCATGCCGGTGCGTTTCGGCGATGCCGGTGAGCGGCTCCTCTTCGGCGTTTACTTCGCGGCCCTTGTGCTACTGCTGGCCACGGACCTCGATCAGAAGCTCCTGCCGGATGCGGTGACGCTGCCTCTGATCATCCTCGGCGGGGTCGCCCTGGTGTGGGGCGGAAACACGCTCGTCTCACGCTCGCCGGCCTGGACGGCGGTGGCCGTAGCGGTCGTCGTGCCGGCTCTGCTCTACGCCTCGTCCCTGCCTTTCGGCGAGGGGGCGCTTGGGGGCGGCGATGTCAAGTTCGTGGTCAGCGTCGGTCTCATGACCGGACTGGTGAGGACCGTCCTGTCGCTCTTCGCCGGAGCGGTGCTGGGCGGCGTCGTCATCTTCGCTCTGCTGATCGCGCGGCGGATAACGCTCAAGAGCTTCGTTCCGTTTGGGCCGTTCCTGATCGCGGGAGCCGCCTGGGCCGCGCTACTGCCGGCTTCGAGCTAGTTTCGGCCGAACGCGGCTGGCGCGTCGACGCGGGCCCGGGAGCGTCAGGATCGGGAGTGGGTCAGGCCGCGAGGGAGGCCCGACGAGTCCCGCAACTGGGGCAGTAATAGGTCGTGACGTTGCCCGAGGTCTTCTCAAAGGCCAGGAGATCGGACATTAGCTCCTGCAGTCCGTCCTTCCGAATCCTGGCGGCCGGGTAGCCGCAGTCGCACCACGCGACCTCCTCACTCGCGCGCCGGTTGAACTGGCGGTGTTCGGCCAGGAACGCTTCGAGGCTGGCGCGCTTGGTCTCGGCATCGCCTTCGCCCTCCAGCAGGTCGAGGGCCTGCTGGACGAGATCCAGGCGAGCGCAGGGTGCGGGTCGAGTCTGCCCGAGAGCGGCAAGGGTCCCGGCGGCGGCGATGCGATCGCGCCATTTCGGGGAAGTGTGCAGGACGACATCCAGGGCTTCCACCGCGGGCGCGCCGATCTCGAGGCACTTGTCCCAGCGCCGCTGTGCCGCCCAGAAATGGGCGGCCATGGCGTCGTTCTCCGGCGGTTCCCACTGGAGCTGGACCAGGGCCGCGACGATGTCCGCCCTCTCGAGGGGATCGACGTTATCGAAGGAGGCAACCAGCAGCGGAATGGCCACCGGCCCGCACTCACCGCAACGACGCCACTCGCGCAGCGCAGCCCAGTACTTCGCCCCCGTCTCATCGGTCGGCGGCTTCCAGCCCATCTCTTGCAGGCCACGCGCCGCCGCCCGTCGTATCGCCGGATCGTCGTCGTTCAGGCTGCCGGCCAGAGCGCCGGCCACCTCCGGCGAATTCAATCGGGCCAGCCTCCGAACCGCGATCTCGCGCACGTCGGCATTGTTATTGGCCAGCGCTTCCTGAAGCTTCCCGATCGCTCTTGCGTCGCAGAGGGCGTCGAGGGCCTGTGCGGCGGCTCGTTCGACGAGCTGGCTCGACCGTCCGGTCGACTTCACGCGGGCCTGCTCCCGAGCCACCACGACGATGAGCGGCAAGACTGCCTCCACGTCGCCGATCGCCTGAAGGGCCTTGACGGACGCCACGCGCACGCCCTCATCGGAGTCCATCAAGGCCTTGATGAGCGACTGCACCGCGCCCGCCGCATGGACCCGGCCCAATTCGTTGGCCGTAGCTCGCCGCGTCTCCGCTTCTGGATCCGTCATCAGGCGCCGGTAGACGGCCGTGGCGGCGGCCAGCTGGATCGCAGGATCGCGATCATCCATTGCGGCGACCAGCGGATCCACCACGCGGAAGCCGCCTCGGGCCGCCAGTGCGTCGACGGCGGCTCGGCGTACGCCCGAGTCCTGGTCCTTGAGCAGGGCAACCAGGGGTTCCACGGCGAGTGGATCCCTCAGGGGAGCCAGCGCCTCGGCGGCGGCCATGCGAATCGACGCGTCTTTGTGGGCCAGTGCCTTGATCAAGCCCTGGGCATCTCTCTTGGCCTCCAACTGAGCGATGTTGGGGGGACCGAAGAGCGGCATTGTTAGGGCCTCTTTCTCACTTCGGGCGGCCTGACGGCGGCTGCGTCGGAGAACGAAAACTGCGGTGCGTTGGCCGGCGGCGAACGCGACCGGATGTGCGTACAGATCAGAGGCTAGCACCCTTCGGTGCTGCATTGCGAGTGTCTCCGCGCCCATGTTGATGGCCTGTGCCCAGGTCCGCACCTCAGTCGACCGTACCGCACAGGAGTGGGACTTTCGGGTGCGTAGCCCACTCAACCGGCCGAGACCGATCCTCATTGCGCCGCCGATGTATGATCCAAACAGCCGGAGTCGTCCAGAGGCAGTGTCCTTCCGAAGGACGGCGTCAAACCGGCGGGCGTAGCCGCACAACGCGCTATGGGCGCGTCCAACGGAGTTTGCTCGCACGATGACCGCCTCGACCGACCGCCGCGTCACTCGCCGCCGCCCGCACGGCTGGCGGACGTTGCGGTTGCTGCTCGCCATCGCGCTTCTGGCTCCCACTCTCGCATCGCAAACGCCCGTGCCCGCCGTCCGGGCCGATGGGCTCTCAGACGCCATCGCCGAGCAACAGCGCCTTGCCAAGCTCATCGCCGACCAGAAAGCTCAGCTGGCGAAACTGACTTCCAAGCAGACGAGTCTGGCCAACCAGATCGCCACCACGAAGCAGAACCTGACGGGCGTCCGTACCTCGATCGACGAGATCCAGGCCGAGATCGACGACCTCGGCGGCCAGCTTGCCGACGTGACGGCCAGGTACAGCACCCTTGTCGTCCAGCAGAACGGGCTCAGGCTCCAGCTGACCGAACTGACCGCGGAGGAGGCGGCCAAGCAACTCCAGCTCGACCAGCGACAGGCGATCCTGGCGAGCCGGCTGGTCGCCGCCTATGAAACCGACCAGACGCCCATATTGCAGCAGCTGCTCACTGCGCATTCGATGACCGACGCGCTATCGGACGTCTCCTACTACTCGAACCTGGCCGACGCCGACAAGGCCCTGGCTGATCAGATCAGGCAAGACGCCCTGGTCGTGGCGCAGCTCCGCGAGAACGTCTCGACCTCGGCCGCCGAAACCGACCTGCTGACGGCGCAGGTTGGGCAGCAGAAGAAGCAGCTGGACGACCAGCAAGTCCAGCTCTCGAGCGCCCAGACGGAGCTGGCCGACCTGAAGAAACAACTCGAAACCCAGCTCGCGGAGCAACAGACCGCCGAGGCGCAGCTGGCCAAGAACAAGACCGACCTCGCGGCCGCGATCAAGTCAAACGGTCAGTCGCTGGACCAGCTGGGAAGCCGGATCGACCAGATCATTCGCGACCAGGGCGGCTCGGGCAAGATCCCGTCCCAGTACAGCGGCACGTTCAAATGGCCGATGGGCGGCGTCGTGACGCAGGACTTCGGCTGTACCGGAGTCCTCTCGGAGCCGCGCGTCGGGAGCTGCGCCCACTTCCACCAGGGGATCGATATCGCCGCGCCCTGTCTGACGCCGGTCTATTCGGCGGCCGCGGGAGTGGTGGTCTTCGCCGGCTACAACCCCTACGACGCTCCGCCTCGGGCCTGGCTGGTGATCGTCGCCCACTCGACCAGCGTCGTGACCTGGTACGCGCACATGACTGGCAGGGCACCGGCCGGGATCTTCGTGGGCGCGCAGGTCGCCGCCGGCCAGCTGGTCGGCACGGAGAACACCACGGGCCACTCGTCCGGTTGCCATCTCCATTGGGCCGTTCGCGTGAACGGTGTCTTCACGAATCCCCGCCTCTTCCTGTAGAGGAGTCGTGTGCTCGAACCGGTGGGGAGGCCGCGGTCCCTGTCCGCCTGCCGCGTCCGGCGTGCGCGCGGACAGGCGCCACGCTCGGATCCGGCGGCGGGATGCTAGCATCGCCCTAGCTCCGAGAAGGCACGGACAGGACCGAGAGGACGCCTCATGAAGCGAACTCTGGCGGTGATACTCGCCGGCGGCGAGGGCGAGAGACTATCGATCCTCTCTTCGATGCGCGCCAAGCCGGCCGTTCCGTTCGGTGGCAAGTACCGGATCATAGATTTCACGCTCTCCAACTGCGTGAACTCGGACATCGACAACGTCGTAGTCCTGACCCAGTACAACCCCCGCTCCCTGAACGACCACATCGGCATGGGCCGGCCGTGGGATCTGGACCGCAACTACGGCGGGGTCCGGATGCTCCAGCCGTACATCTCCCGCGGCCGCGTGGCGGAGTGGTATCGCGGCACCGCGGACGCGGTCCTCCAGAATCTCAACGTCATTGCGCAGGCCCCCGGCGACGCCATCCTGGTCCTGGCCGGCGACCACATC
>PMIP01000077.1 GCA_003158295.1 Chloroflexota bacterium
CCAGGACAACTACCTGGAGGTGCCGTTCGACCTCACCAAGGTGCTCTTCATCACCACGGCAAACCTGCTCGACCCGATCCCGGCGGCTCTGCGCGACCGGATGGAAGTGATCCAGCTGCCGGGCTACACGGAGCAGGAGAAGATCGAGATCGGGAAGCGGTTCCTCATCCCCAAGCAGGTGAAGAACCACGGCCTCTCCGAGAGGAACATCGCCATCACCGACGAGGCGATGGTCGAGCTCGTCCGCTCCTACACCCACGAAGCCGGCGTCCGCAACCTCGAGCGCGAGATCGCCAACGTCATGCGCAAGGTGGCCCGGGCAGTGGCCGAGGGTCGCAAGCGCAAGACCGTCGTCGACGTCAAGAGGCTGTCCGAGTACCTCGGCCCGCAGCGCTTCGAGTACGGCGAGCTGGAGTCAGAAGATCAGATAGGAGCGGCGACCGGCCTGGTCGTGACCGAGGTCGGCGGCGACGTGATCGCCATCGAGGTCACGCTCATGGAAGGCAAGGAGGACTTCATCCTCACCGGCCAGCTCGGCGAGGTGATGCGAGAGTCGGCTCGGGCCGGCCTCTCCTGGATACGCGCCCACGCCGCGGATCTCGGCATCAAGCGCGAGGTCTTCGAGAGGAACACTCTCCACATCCACGTGCCGGCCGGCGGCATCCCCAAGGACGGCCCGTCGGCGGGGATCACCATGGCCACGGCTATGATCAGCGCTTTCACCGGCACCCCCGTCCGCAAGGACGTGGCCATGACCGGCGAGATCACCCTCCGCGGCAGAGTCCTGCCGATCGGCGGGCTCAAGAGCAAGATCCTGGCCGCGCACCTCTCGGGTGCCAAGATCGTCATCCTGCCCAAGAAGAACGAGAAGGATCTGCGAGACATCCCGGAAGAGATCCGCAAGCAGATCAAGCTCATCACGGTCGAGAACATGGATCAGGTCCTCGAGGCGGCCCTCCGGCACAAGCCGACACCGCTCGCCGCCGGACCTGGCAAGTCCGAGGGCGGCAGGGGGCCGGGTGCGGAGCCAGAGGCCGAAGGCCGGGTCCGCGTCGGGTTCCCGCCTCCTCCGGGAGATCAGCCGCCGGCGATGGCAGGTCCGGAGCCCCGGCTGGCGACATGGTCGGTCGATTAGGCAAGCAGGCAGGTCGTAGGGTCGGCCGGCGGAAACGCCGGCCGACGCACATAGACCGGTAGTCCCTCGGCGACGAGCCGGGGCGAAGCGGCTACGGGGAGGCCGTCGGTGGAGTACAAGGACTACTACAAGACGCTCGGTGTGGACCGAAAGGCCACTCCGGCGGAGATCAAGAAAGCCTACAGGCGGCTGGCCCGCGAGCTTCACCCCGACCGAAACCCCGGCAACAAGACCGCGGAGAGCCGGTTCAAGGAAGTCAACGAAGCCCACGAGGTGCTGGCCGATCCGCAGAAGCGCGGCCAGTACGACATGCTCGGCGCGAACTGGGAGCAGTACGCCCGCGCCGGCGGAGGGGCGGGCGCGGCCGGGAGCCCGTTCGGGGCGGCGGGCAACCCGCAGAGCGGCGACCCGTTCGGGCCGGGTGGGCCGTTCGCCGGCTATGCCCAGCAGGGCGGGGGCAACGTCCGCTACGAGTTCCACGGCGCGGACGCGGAGGGCTTCTCCGACTTCTTCCGGGTCTTCTTCGGCGGCGGGGCCGATCCCGTCCAAGCGACCGCTGCGACCCGGACCAGGACAGGCTCCGGCAGTGGCCGTCGTACGGGCGGCTCCATCGAAGAGATCCTCTCCCAACTGCGCTTCGAGGACGCGGGGACGGCGGAGCCCGGCACGAACGGCGCCGGCCGCGGCTCAGGCCCCCAAGGGTCTCGCGCCGCCGGCCGGAACCGCGGCCCGCGCAAGGGCGCGGACGTGGAGGCGGAGGTGGACCTGACCCTGGAGGAAGCGTTTCACGGCTCGGCGCGGCTCGTCCAGGTCGGCGATAGGCGCCTCGAGGTCAAGGTACCGGCCGGTGTCGAGACGGGCAGCAAGATCCGTCTCAGCGGCAAGGCCGGGACCGGCGACGGCGCCGGCGACCTGTACCTCATCGCCAAGGTCCGGCCTCACCGGATCTTCAGTCGAAGCGGTGCCGATCTCACTCGTGATGTGCCCATCACGCTTCAGGAGGCACTCCTCGGCGGCCAGGTCGAGGTGGAGACCCTCGCCGGTCGAGTCCTCCTGACCATTCCCCCAGGGACGCAGCCGGGTCAGACCTTCCGCCTCGCCGGCAAGGGGATGCCGCGCCTCAAAGGCGAGGGCACGGGCGACCTGTACGTCAAGTCGAAGGTTGTGCTGCCCGGCAAACTGGAAGGCCGGCAGCGCAAAGCCGCCGAAGAATTCCTGCGCCAGATCGCCCAGCCGAATCCGCGAAAGACCTGAGAGAAGCCCATGAACCTCGACCATTTCACCCAGAAGGCCCAGGAATCGATCGTCGCCGCGCAAAGGATGGCGGAGGAGATGCAGAGCCCCATCCTGGATTCGGAGCATCTCCTTGCCGCACTCGTCGAAGCTGACGACGGCATCCCGGCGGAGACGCTGCGCCGCCTCGGCGTAGACATGCCCGCCTTCCGCGACGAGCTGGCGGCCATCCTGGGCAAGCGGGCCAGGATTCAGGGCGGCTCCATGTCCGCCGACCCTCGGTTCAAGCGCGCCATCGAGCGCGCCGCGGACGAGGCCCGCCGCCTGAGAGACGACTACGTCTCGACCGAGCATCTGCTCGTGGCCGTCGCCGAGGGCGGCGGAGAGGCACAGCAGCTCCTGGACCGCAACGGCGCCACCAAAGAGGCGATCCTGCAGGCCCTGGCTGGCGTCCGAGGCGGCCAGCGCGTGACCAGCCCCAACCCGGAAGCCACGTACCAGGCCCTCGAGAAGTACGGCCGGGACCTGACCGCCGAGGCGCGGGCCGGCAAGCTGGACCCGGTCATCGGCCGGGACGAGGAGATCCGCCGCGTCATCCAGGTCCTGTCGCGCCGCACCAAGAACAACCCTGTGCTGATCGGCGAACCGGGCGTCGGCAAGAC
>PMIP01000013.1:0-23789 GCA_003158295.1 Chloroflexota bacterium
GGTGTGATCGCGGGAGTCGAGGATCCGCGTTGGCGTGAGGGCGTGGTACGTGGCGCCGGCGATCTGCGGGGCGGCCGGCGTGACCGAGGCCGATGGATCGGACTCGGGCCCATCACCCACGCCGTTGGTGGCATGGACGGTGAAGGTGTATGCCTGGCCATTGGTGAGCCCCGACACGGTGCAGCTCAGAGCCCCGCTCGTGGTGTAGGTCTTGGCGCCGGGTGAGCTGGTGACCGTGTAGCCGGTGATCGAGGAGCCGCCGTTGCTGGCGGGAGCGGTCCAGGAAACCAGGGCCGAGGCGTTGCCGGCGGTCGCGGTGACACCCGTCGGCTTGCCCGGAACGGTTGAAGCGGGGCTGACCGCGAAGGATTGCTGCACCTGGATCGGGGCGTTCCAGTTGGGGTCGACGCCCTGATTGGCATCGATCTTGCAGGTGCCCGCCCCGGTGAAGCTGACCACGTTGCCGGCAATCGAGCAGACGGAGCTGGCGCTGGCGTCGATCGAGAAGACGATGGCCGCCGGAGAGGGAGATGTAGCGGTCACGGTATAGGTGGCGCCGCCCACAACGGCGGAGCTCGGCGCGGTGCTCGTGAAGGTAATGGCCGGCGTGGCCGGGGTGATGACGCCGGTCGTGTTGTAGCCGAGGATGATCGAGTAGTTGGCGGCGGTGCCGCTCGTGAAATTGATCGCCGGGATGAGAGTCAGACCAGTGCCGACGTCCTTGAAAGCGTACGTCTCAGTAAGCGTCGCCGCGTCGCCCGGGGCGAGGGTGCCCGAGAAGTAGGTCGGCGTCGCCCCCGCGCTCGTCGTACCGTCGTAGACCTTCGTGTTCGTCGCGGCCCTGACGGTGAGTGGACGGGTGTTGATGTTGGCCGTGGTCGTGGGCTGGGTCAGGCTGTAGTTGCCGGCCTGGGCGCCGCCGAGCCCGAGCCCGGAGACGGCCACGGATATGCCGGTGTTGACGTTGGCACTGGCGAACGTGCCGGCAGGCGTGCCGGTGAGGGTGACGACGTCGGGGGAGATCACGCCGACCAGGGCACCGGTGCCGGTGATGGTCGCGGTGGTACCCCCGTCGTAGACCTTGTTGGAGGCGCTGAGACCACTCACGGTCAGGCCCTTGGCGGTGATGTTGGCCGTGGTCGTGGGCTGGGTCAGGCTGTAGTTGCCTGCGGCGGACCCGCTGATCGTGAGACCGGAGACGGTGACGGTCTTGCCATTGGCGACGTTCTTGTCGCCGAAGGCACCGACCGCGCTGGCGGTGCTCAGGGTCACGGTCCCAGTTTCGCCGGACACGACGCCGACGAGAGTGGCGCTGCCGGTGTCGAGGGTGGCCGTCATGCCTCCGTCGTAGACCTTGTTGGAGGCGGTGATGCCGTTGACGGTCAGGGGGGCCCGGTTGACGTCGATGTACACCGTCGCGGTCGCGCCCAGGTAGTTGAGGTTGTCCGGAATGAAGGTGACATCCAGGGCCCGGTGGTTACCGGCCCCAAGGACAGTGCCTGCGTCCGGGGTGTAGATGAACGTGCCGTCGATGGGCGTGCCGCCGGCAGTGGCCGTGGCATCGAGCTGGGTGCCGCTGAGTGCCGTGCCGTAGGTGATGGCGGCCGGGTTGGTCCAGGTGATAGTCGTCGTGGGCGCAGTCACGTCGGTGTACACCGTGGCGGTCGCGTCCGCGTAGCCGGGATCGTCCGGGGTGAAGAGGACTTGCAGGGGGTGGCCGTTGCCGGTACCGAGGACGGTGCCCGCGGGCGGGGTGTAGGTGAAGTCGCCCGGAACGCTGGCCGTGGCATCGAGCTGGGTGCTGCTGAGTGCCGTGCCGTAGGTGATGGCGGCGGGGTTGGACCAGGTGATGGTCGTGACGTGAAGCATCTGGACGTTGGTTCCGGGCGCGCCGGATGCATCCACAGGCAGGGGCGAGCAAGCGCCGGTATCGGTCGTGAAGTGGCCGGAGGCGCCGTCCGAGTAGCAGCCGTTTACGTAGGACCCGCTGTTGTCGTGGAACGAAATGATGTAGTCGTCGTCTGGGAGGACGGCCAGCACATACGTACCGTCGTTGTTCGTGCCGGTCCCAACGCCCAGCGTGCTCGAGTTGGCGGCGACATTGACGCCCGCGAGGGGTGCACCATCGAGTCCGGTGACGGTGCCGCTGATGGCCACGCCGGCCGGCATCCAGACGTTCTCGACGCCTACGTCGGCGTCTGCCACATGAACCGGCGTGCAGTTGCTCTGCTGATCGGTCGTGAAGTGGCTCCCGGAGATATTGGAGTCGTAGCAGCCGCTGAGGTGATGGCCGGAGTTGTCGGTGAAGTTCAGGGTGTAGTCGCCGTCTGGCGAGACCGTCAGTGAGTAGAACCCGTCGCTGCCAGTCTGGGTCCCGCTGCCGTTGGTGCCGACCTGGATCCCCTCGAGGGGCGTCGTTCCGTTTGGTCCATAGACGTGGCCCGTGATGTGTACGCCGAGCGACATCGAGACGTTGTAGGGGCCCACGTTCGAGCCTTCCACATGCACCGGCGTGCAGGCGCCCCAATCGGTCGTGAACTGGCCAGTAGCGCCGCTGGAGTAGCAGCCGTCGACGTAGGTCCTGGGTTCGTTGTTGTCGTGGAACTGCAGCCTGTAGTCGCCGTTTGGCACCGTCAGTGAGTAGGTCCCGCTACCGTCCGTGTTGGTCGCGAAGTCGGAGGTGCCGGCGTGGGCGTTGGCCCAGATGTTCGCCAGCGGCGTCGTTCCGTTTGGTCCAAAGACGGTGCCGGTGATGCGGTGGCCAAGCGGCATCGTGACGTTGTAGGGACCCACGTCCGAGCCTTCCACATGCACCGACGAGCAGATGCCTTGATCGACCGTTAAGTTGCCAGGAGCGCCGCTCGAGTAGCAGCCGTCGACGTGGTCACCGCTGTTGTCGTGGAAGTTCAGGGTGTAGGTGCCGGACGGGACCGGGATCGAATAGGTCCCGTCGGCTCCGGTGTTGGCCCCGACATGAACGTTGCCCGAGTTGGCGCCGACCCAGACGTTCGCGAGCGGCCCGCCGGATCCGGCGACGGTGCCGGTGATGTGCAGGCCGACAGGCATGGATACGTTGTAGGGGCCCACAGGGGACGTGGTCACCAGGACCGACGTGCAGCTGCCATCGGTCGCGAAGTTGCCGCTGGCGCTGCTGGAATAGCATCCGGCGACGTGGACTCCGTCGTTGTCGTTGAAGTGCAGGGTGTAGGTGCCGGACGGGACCGAGATCGAATAGGTCCCGTCGGGTCCGGTGGTGGCCCCGAAGCCGAAGCTGCCCGCGTTGGCGTTGACGTTGACGTTCGCCAGCGGCGTCGTTCCGTTCGATCCGAAGACGGTGCCGCTGACTTGGTGGCCGAGGGGCATCGAGACGTTGATCGGGCCTATGTTGGACGCGCCCACCGAGACCGGCGTACAGATGCCCTGATTGGGCGTGAAGTTGCCGGGAGGGTCGCTCAAGTAGCAGCCGGCCACGTAGGTCCCGGAGTTGTCATAGAACTGCAGCGTGTAGCTACCGTTTGGCGGGACAGTCGCGGAATAGGCCCCGCTGCCGTCCGTGTCGGCCCCGAAGCCGACCATGCCCGCGTTGGCGTTGATGTGGACGTTCGTGAGCGGCGTTGTTCCGTCGGGTCCGAAGACGGTGCCGCTGATCCGTACGCCGAGGGGCATTGTGACGTTGTAGGGGCCCACGTCGCCGCCCGTCACAGGCACCGGCGTGCAGGCGTTCCAATCGGCCGTGAAGTGGCTCCCGGAGACGTTGGAGTCGTAGCAGCCGTTGACGTAGTCGCCGGAGTTTTCGTGGAACTGGAGCGTGTAGCTGCCGTTTGGCGGTACCGCCAGCGTGTAGTGCCCGTCGGGGTCCGTGTTGGCCCCGGTGCCCCAAGGGGCCCCGGAGTAGTCGACCCAGACGGTCCCGAGGGGCGCGCCATGGTCCCCGTAGACGGTGCCGCTGATGGCCACGCCGACCGGCATCCAGACGTCCTTGCCGTCCACGTCGGCATCTTCTACATGGACCAGCGTGCAGGAGTTCTGCTGATCGGTCGCGAAGTTGCTCCCGGAGACGCTGGAGTCGTAGCAGCCGCTGAGGTGATGGCCGGAGTTGTCCCAGAAGTTCAGCGTGTAGTCGCCGGGCGGGACCGTGAGGGAGTAGAACCCGGTGTTGTCCGTGCCGGCCCCGAAGCCGACGTTGCCCGCGTTGGCGTTGACCCAGACGCCCTCGAGCGGCGTTGTTCCGTTGGGGCCGTAGACATGGCCCGTGATGTGCACGCCGAGGGGCATCGTCACGTTGTAAGGGCCCACGTCCGAGCCTTCCACGTGCACCGGCGTGCAGGTGCCCTGATCGGTCGTGAAGTTGCCGGTGGCGCCGCTCAAGTAGCAGCCGTCGGCGTAGGTTAGGTTGTTGTCGTGGAACTGGAGCGTGTAGTCGCCGGACGGGACAATCACGGAGTAGAACCCAGTGTTGTCCGTGTCGGCCCCGAAGCCGAACATGCCCGCGTTGGCGTTGACGTTGACGTTCTCCAGGGGCGTTGTTCCGTCGGGGCCGTAGACGTGGCCCGTGATCTGCACGCCGAGAGGCATCTGGGCGTCGATCCCGGTCGCGTCGGCCGGGCCTACCGTTACCGGCGTGCAGGCGTTCCCGTCGGTCGTGAAGCCGGTGGCGCCCCAGCAGCCGTTGACGTAGGTGTTGGAGTTGTCGTTGAACCAGACCATATAGTCGCCTGGCAGGACTGCAATCGAGTAGTCGCCGTTGCTGTCCGTATCGGCCCAGGCGCCGTTGCTGGCGCCCGCGTTGGCCTGCGTCAGCGGCGGCGTCCCACCGGGCCCGGTGATCCTGCCTGTGATGTGCATGCCCAGCGGTAGCTGAACGTCCTTGCCAGGCACATCGGTAGCGCCCACGGTCACGGGTGTGCAGGAGCTCTCATTGCCGACAAAGCCGCCGCTGGCGGTGCTCGAGTAGCAGCCCTGCGCGTAGGTCGAGCTGTTGTCGCGGAACCATAGGCTGTAGCTGCCGGGCGTGGCCCGGAAGGAGTAGTAGCCGTTGCCGTCTGTGTTGGTCCAGATCTCGGAGTTGTCGGTCCTCCTGGCCCTGACGCCGACGTTCGCCACCGGATGCCCGAGTGGATCCGTCACGGTGCCGCTCAGGAGGGGCGCGTCCCAGAGGGCCTGGATGCCGGCGAGATAGGCATCGAGATTCTGGCCGGGGTTGCTGAGGAAATCGTGGAGGAAGGACTGCATGCCGGGCCAGCCGCTGAAATCCGGGCGCGTGTCGCGATCCAGGACCTGGGCGATCTCGTTCGAGGCCTGGATGATCGCGTACTCGTCCAGCTGATACTGCGTGTAGCCGCTGGTGACGGCGTCCTTGGCCACTGAGACGCTGCCCAAGGCGGAGTCGACGTAGTACTCCTGGGCAGCGCCTGTCGCCGCGCAGGCGAGGACCGCCTTGGCGCCGGTGACGTTGGCAGCCTTGGTGCTCATCATCAGGCCGTCGGTCGTATCGTCGATCCCTTTCTCGCCGTCGTACCCATTGCCATACAGCGGGAACGGAAACATGCCGAGGTCGTTGGCAGCCAGGGTTGAGCCGAGGTCAGTGAAATAGGGAGTGAAGGCCCCCTGGTAGTACATCCCGGCCGTCCCGTCGGTCAGGGTGTGCGCGGCAGAGGCCCAGTCCTGGCTGGGCGCGTTCGGGTCCGAGTACGGGAGGAGCTGCGCCCACTCCTGGAAAACGGCCTTGACCTTCGGGTCGGTCCACTGCTCGTCGCCGGCCATCAGGCGCTCGTGGAAAGCGCGGCCGTTGATCCGCATGTCCAGGATGTCGAAGGTGATCTCTGCCGGCCAGCCGTCCTTGTCGCCGGACGCCAGGGGGATGAGGCCATCGGTCTGCATTTTCGCTGCGAGCGTCATGAGCTCGGCGAACGTGGTCGGGACGGAGTAACCCTTCTCGGCGAAGAGGCTCTTCTTGTACAGGACGACGAACGGGTCGGTCCCGATTGGGATCGAGTACTGCTGCCCGCCGATGGTCGAGGTCGCCTTCAAGGCGCTTGTGTAGTTGGCCGTGACCGTGGCGTCCCAGACGTCGCTGATCGAGGCCACGAGCCCCTGGCTCACCAGGGAATTCGCTTGGTAACCTGGGGTCAAGGTGAAGATGTCGTCCGGGGAGCCCGACAGGTAGGCCACGATCTGTTTCTGGTCGTAGGTGTGGACCTGCACCGTCTGGCCGGTCTGCGTCCCGCAGTAGGCCATCATGGCCTCGAAGCCGGTCTCCTGGTCACCGGAGTAGGCGGACCCGACAGTGACCGGGCCGGCCGCGGCGACCGGCTGGGCGAGCGGCACGGCCCACACGACGGCACTAGCCAGCAGCACCAGGGACGGTGCGAGACGGAGGAGCGTCGCGAAGGGTCGGCGCGAGGAGCTGCTCGTGCGGCCCTTTCGCCGCCTCTCCCCAAGAAGAGCCGCGTGGAAGCTGACCAGAGACCGTGCGAATGACATCACCGAACCCCACTCCCATCCCAAGACGGCCAGCCCTAAGCCGCGTATAGCGATCTGACTGAGCCCATGCCATCAGGAGGCCGGACCAGGAGAGCCGTCCCAGCCCGCCTTGTGCTCGCCGGCGGTGACGGATTCCCCCATGCCAGCCAAGCCCGCGAATTGTACTCCCGCCACCTACCCGCAATGACAGTACCGACCCGCGATTTGAGCCCGCCTGAGAGTGAACGGCACGCCCGGGCCGGGGACCCGCCGGCCTCCGGCCGAATCGGTCTCCGGACATATGGGTGGGCCCCCGGTTTCCCGGGGGCCCACCAAGCATCGTCAGGGTTGAGGGTCAGTGGCCAGAGGCCAGGGCGGGTACGAAACGAGCCGCGTCTACGGTGCCGACGCCGCTCGCCAGATCGTAGCCCTTGCCGGCGTCGAAGCCGACGACCGTGTAGGTGTTGCCGTCACTGTTGGTGAACGGACCGAAGGTGTTGTTGCCGGTGGTCATGTCCACGATGCCGGAGAACGGGCTTCGGGAGAGGTCGTACAGGCGGTTGTTGAGCAAGCCGAGGCGGTGGTGGGCCAGCTGATCCGCCATGGCCACGATGCCCGCGAACTCGGGCGAGGACTCGCTCGTTCCGCCGAAGATGTGGTATCCCACGTGGCTCGGATCGAACGTGTAGTAGACGATGACACCGCCGTCCACTGCCGCGCTCATGCTGATGTCCGGAGTCCCGCGCTTGCCGTCGACGACCTTGCGGACGCCGTCCTGGAAGTCGGGCCGGGCGAAGACCGACGACAGCCCGCCGCCGCCGGCGCCGTAGCCGTCATTCCAGACCACATCCGGCGCTAGCCGATTGCCGGCGTCGTCGAGGGTCAGCTGAGTGCCGCCGATCGAGGTCACGAGCGGGTCGCTCGATGGCCAGGAGTTGACACGGAACGTGTACAAGTCGCTCTGATTCAGCTGGAAGTCGGTGGCGCCCTCGTCGCCGGAGGAGCCGAGCACGGTTACTCCGTGAGAGTAGGCGTTGAAGAAGGCGCTGCGCAGGTTCAGCAGCGAGGCTTTGCTGGGGAACGTGTTCTCGGTGGCGCCGAAGCTCTGCGAGATCACGTCGGCCATGTTGTGGTTGATGACGTAGTTCTCCGCCTTGACGATTTCCGGGAAGCCCGTCACGCCCTCGGTCTCGCTGACCGGGGTCTCGACGAGCAGGATGTTCGCGCCGGGCGCGAAGACGTGAGACCACTCGACGTCGAGGGTGGTCTCCTCCGCCCAGCCGACCATGTCGGAGTTGGTCGCATCGAAGGCCGGGATCGGCCCTGCCGGAGCGATGATCTTCAGGCTCGGCGGATCCGGGAGCCCGAAGGTCTGATCGAAGACGTGGAGGTCGTTCGCGATCGTCGGCGAGCCGAACGAGTCGACGACGGCGATGGTCTGGCCGCGGCCGTCGATGCCGTGCGTATGCAGCGGGCCGAGGTCGTATGCCTTCTCGAATTGAGCCGGCGAGTAGCAGTGGATACCGAAGTTTGTGAGGCAGTAGGACGTCGTCGGCGGGAGGGAGAGGCCCCGGGCGTCGATGACGTTGGCGTGAAGCGGCGCGGCGGCGACGACGGGCTGGGCGGCTACGCCCGAGAACATCGTCGCGGCGGCTACTACCACCGCTACCTGACTCGCCAGCAGCCGCCGTAGAGCCATGGACCGGCGGCCGTCTCCAAGGTGAGTTTCCGGACTGCGAGCTGACATCGGCACCTCCCTATGGCCATGTAGGCCGACTGATTCCACGCGTCTCCGCGGCGTCGTGAGTTTGCGGAGGTGGCGTGTCGCGAGGTGCGGGACCAGGAAGAACGCGTCCGCCAGGCAGCAGGAGGCCGGGCTCGTCGCCCGGCCTCCGCGCTTCTGGAGAGTTGCCAGCCCGAGCCGGCCGGAAGCTACGCCTCCGCCTGCTCCGGGGCCAGGCCCACCATTCGACGCGACCGCACCTTGGCGTCCTCGACCAGCGAATAGACGACCGGGATGACGATCAACGTCAGGAAGGTCGATGTGAAGAGGCCGCCGATCACGACCGTGGCCAGCTCCGAGGCGATGATCTCGCCCTCGGAAAGCCCCAGTCCGAGAGGTATCAGGGCCAGGATCGTGGCGATGGCCGTCATCAAGATGGGCCGGACTCTCGTCCGCCCGCCCTGGATCAGAGCGTCATACATCGGCATGCCGCGCCGCCGGTGCTGCTCAACCAGGTCGAGCAAGACGATGGCGTTGGTGACCACGATGCCGATCAGCATCAGGAACCCGATGAGGGCGCTGACGCCGATGGGGCGTTGGGTGAGGAACAGCGCGGGGAAGGCGCCGATCGTGGCCAGCGGCAGGCTGAACATGATGACCAGCGGATCCACGAGCGAGTTGAAGACGAGAACCATGACGATGTAGACGAGCAGGACGGCGACCGCCATCGAGAAGAACAGACCGCCGAACGCCTCGTTCATCTGCTCGGTGACGCCGCCGAGCTTGACCGTCACGCCGGTCAGCTTGCCATCGGCCTTCAGGCCGTCGATCACCTTCTGGATCTCCGTCGAGACGCCACCAGTGTCCTGGCTGGTGGTGTCTGCCGAGATGGTCGAGGCGGGCGACAGATCCACGCGACTCACGCGCGCCTGGTGCTCGGCCGGCGCGACCGTCGCGATGGAGCCGAGCGGCATGTTGCCGGCACCGACCGGCATCTTGGCCAGGGTGTCGATGGAGGTCAGCTTGGCGTCGACCTGGAGGTACACATCGGTGGGGGATCCGCCGAGGGCGACCGTGCCCGCCTTGGTCCCAACGAGGGCGTTGTAGACCTCCGCCTGAACCTGGGCCGTGCTGGTGCCATCCAGAATCGCCTTGTTCGGGTCGACGTTGATGTCGTATTGAAGGCTCTGGGTTGCGAGGTCGCTCTTGACGTTGATCAGATCCGGCTGGTTCTTCAGCCCGGCCATCACGAGAGTCGTGGCCGCCTGAACATCGGCAACGTTGGGTCCGCTCACGACAACGCTGAGCGAGCTGCTGCCGGTCAAGCTGTTCTGAGCGACCTGGATCTGCCAGCCGTCCTGCTGCAGCTTGACCAGCTCATCGGACAGCTTCTTCTGCTCGGTGTCGAGGTTCGTGCTCTTGTCCAGGCCAACAACGATCGACGCGGCGTTGGGCGATCCACCGGTGAAAGCGGACGCAAGCGACGAGAGGCCGGTGTCGGCTTCGCTGGGAACAGTCGTTTCGATGAGCTTGACCTCGGCGAAGCTCTTGAGCTTGTCCTGAACGACCTTCGCCTGGTCGAGCACGGTCGAGGACGGCGTGCCCGAGGGCGGAGAAACCGTGACCGTGAGCTGCTTCTCCGACCCGGCGTTGAGGAACTGCGTGGGGATAGAGGGCACGAGCGCGACCGCGCCGAAGACCAGCACGAGGGCGATGCCGATGACGCCCCAGCGGCTGCGACGGTTGTAGAGGGCGGCCTTCAGGAGCGGTGTGTAGATCCTCTGGACGAGCGTATCGTGATGCTGCGCTCCCTCGTCGGGATTGAGCTTGATGCGATCGATGAACAGGCTGGCCAGGACCGGGACGACGGTCAGCGCGCACAGGAGCGACGCCAGCAGGGCGAAGGTCACGGTCAGGGCAAAGGGCAGGAAGAACTGGCTGACGATGCCGCCGACGAGGCCGAGCGGCAGGAAGACGGCAACCGTGGTCAGCGTGGAACTGGTGATGGCGCTGGCGACTTCACGCGTGCCGGATATGCAGGCCTCACGCATCGGATCGCCCTTGCTGCGGTGCCTGTAGATGTTCTCCAGGACAACGATGGCGTCGTCGACGACCCGGCCGACGGCTATCGCCAATCCGCCCAGGGTCATGATGTTGATCGTGACGCCGAGGCCGAGCATCAGGGTCAGGGCGGTCATGATCGAGACTGGGATGCTCACCGCGGCAACGAGCGTGGATCTCAGGCTGAGCAGGAACACGAAGATCGTCAGCACCGCGAAGATGGCCCCTAGACCGCCTTCACGGACCAGGCTGTCGCGAGACTCGATGATGAAGGACGACGAGTCGGAGACGATGTCGATCTCGAAGCTGCCGTTGTTCTGGGTCTTGAGTTCATCCAGCTTCGCGAGGGCCGCCTGGACCACGCTGACCGTGTTGGCGTCCGTGGCCTTCGTAAGGCTGATGACCAGCGAGGGCGAGGCACTCCCGTGCTGCGGATCCTTGTTGAGTTCCGCGTATCCGGTCGGATTCGTGGCGACCCGCTCGACGCTACCCAGGTCGCCCAGGGTGATCGGCGTGGGGGCGGCGGCGGCGGATCCCGCGACGACAGATCCCGCGGCCGGCATCTTCACGCCCACTGCCAGAGACAGAAGCTCGTCCTGGCTACTAAGGGCGAGCTGGTGCTGGGCCGAGACGGGGATCGAGATCGCCGTGCCATCGGCTTTGGTGATCGGCAGGGATCCGGCGGGCAGGATCAGGTTGTTGGCCGCAAGGACGCCCTGGATCTGACTGATCGAGACACCGTTGGCGGCCAGCTTGGCCGGGTCGAGCTTGACGACGAGGCGGTACTGCGTGGCACCCGTGAGATCGACCTTGCTCACGCCATCCAGACCCTGGAGCGCCGGAACTATGGCTGAAGCAGCCAGCGCATTCAGCTGATCGGGTGTCGTGGACCCGGTGCCCTTGATGGCCACCATCAGCGACGGGAAGGCGTTGATATCGAACGATTGGATGGTCGACGTGGACGCCAGCCCGAGCGCCTTCACGTTCGTGTCGATCGCCGCCGTGGTCTCCTTGATGTTCGTGCCGTAGGAGAAGGTGGCAACCACGATCGAAAGGCTGTTGACGGAGCTGGAGTTGATGTGCTTCAACCGGGAGATGCTGCCGAGCGAGCGCTCCACCGGCTGGGTCACCTGCGTCGAGACGTCCTGGGCGCTGGCACCCGGACTCGGCGTGATGACGACGACGAGCGGGAACTGGATGTCCGGCAGAAGCTCCTGCTTGAGCTGGAACCACGAGAAGAGGCCGCCGACCAGGAGGCCGAGCGTGATCAGCACGGTAACGCTGCGCTTGGCGATGGCTAGCTGGGTAAATCGGATCACCGGTGGCTCCTTGGCTCCGTCAGGTTGGGCAGCTCCGTTGAGCGTTCGACAGGGCGGGGGCACGCCGACTCGGATCCACCGCAGGTTCGCGGCGACCGGCTCCCCGATACTACGACTCGACGCGAGGCCGCGACGTTCACGCCGGCCCCGCTTTCGTGCGTTCAACGACTATCGACACGAGGCGCGCGAGCTCCCTCAGCTCATCCTCGTTCAGCACGCCCAGGGTCCGGCGCAACACGTCGCGCTGCATCCCGGCGATCTCCTCGAGAAGCTCGCGGCCGGCCCCAGTCAGCTGGCATTCCACGACGCGACGGTCGTCGACCCGGTGCCGCCGCTCCACGAGTCCGTGGCGTTCGACCCGCTCCACCGTACCGCTGGCCGTCGGCAAGCCGACGCCGAGCCATTCGGCGATACGGCTCATCGGCGAGGGCCCGTGTTTGCTGAGCAGGAACAGGAGCCGCACCTGCCCGAACGTGAGCTCCTGCGCGGCCCACTCCGGCACGTCTGCTCCCCCTTGCTCCCACAGACCGCTTATGGCCTGGATGACGGCATCGGTATTCGCGATGTCGGACGACAGTTCGCTCACAGGCGAACGATACCACGTTTGACGAATAGCTCGGCATCATCCGAATGAACCATCACGGCGGCAGGTTGCGCCCCCGAATCCGCACGAATTGCCGGCCGCTGGTAACTTTCGGGTACAGACCATTTGGAGGAGAGTGAGCGTGCCCGGGAAGAAGCCGGAAGGTCCGATCATCTGGACGACTCTCGGAAGTGCCCCCTACCCGACGGCCGACGAGCCATGCTCGGGCTACCTTCTCCAGGCCGGTGGCGCCAACGTCCTCGTGGACATCGGGGGAGGCGTGCTCGGAACCCTGCAGCGCTATATCCGGCTCGAGGACCTGCACGCCGTCTGGATCAGCCACCTCCACGCCGATCACTTCGCCGACATGCCACTTCTCTACTACGCCTTCGCGTTCTCCGAGAAGCGGATGCGCAAGATACCCGTCCTGGCCCCGGTCGGCTGGGCCACCCGCGTCGAGGCCTTCGTCAAGAGCGCAGTCGATCACGACATGAAGAACTTCTTCCAGGTAGTCGAGCTCAAGGATCGCGGCATCGCCGAGATCGGCGATCTGCGCATCCAGGCCCGAGCAGTGGAGCACGGCGTTCCGGCTTTCGGGCTGACGGCCCGGTACGGCGACAGGCGGCTGGCTTACACGGGCGACAGCGGGCCTTGCGAGAACCTCGTGACCCTGGCCAAGGGTGCCCGCGTCCTCGTGGCCGAGGCAGGCACGGACGTCATCGAGATACCTTCGGTCCACCTCTCGCCGGAGGACGCCGGGACAACCGCGGCCCATGCCGGCGTGAGCCGCCTGGTGCTGACTCATCTCGCCCCGGGTCTCGGCGAGGACGAGGCCATCGAGCGCGCCGGCTCGACCTTCAACGGCCCCATCGAGGTCGCCAAGCCCGGAATGTCGATCCAGATCTAGCTCTGGGGCACCCCTGGCGGGCGGCGCGGCAGGTACGTCGGCGCCGCACTTCCGCGGGCCGGCTCTCCTAGGTCCCGCGCCGATACGGCGTGTCCAGCACCACGAATTCCTTGCGCCCTACCAGCGCCGCCCGGATCCGGTGGACGTTCTGGTTGTACAGCAGGCGATCCCACCAGTGGCGCGGCAGGTGCTCGGGCAGCAGGACGACCGTGAGGCGGCTCGGATCCTCGGCCTGCGAGACCTCCAGGTAGCGAACGAACGGTCGGACGAGGGCCCGATACGGCGACTCGACGAGCACCACCCGGACGCCGGGCATCTGGCGCTCGACACGCTCACGGAACCGCTCTCCTTCGGCGGGATCGATGGTTACGTGGACCAGCTGAACCTCCTCGCCCATCGTCTCGGCGACCTTGACCGCCTGGACGACCGCCCGGCTCATTGCCTGGGCCGCGACCACCACTCTCTGGCGTCGGTGCGGCGGTCCGAAGACGACGTCCGGCTGAACATCCAGGCCGTGCTCTTCCATCGCGTATTCGCGCTTGATGAAGAGCATCAGGGCGACGAGGATCGGGACCACGATGATGATCATCCACACGCCCTGGTCGAACTTCGAGACGGCGATGACCACGACCACGATGCCCGTCACGAACGCGCCGATGCCGTTGATCAAAGCGCTGCGGCGCCAGCCGGATCCCCGCTCTGAGAACCAGTGGCGAACCATGCCCGACTGCGACAGGGTGAACGATGTGAAGACACCGATCGCGTACAACCCAATGAGGCGGTCGGTCGAGCCCTGGAAGGCCACGCAAAGAGCGATCGAGATGAGGGCCAGGGCGACGATCCCGGAGTTGAACGCGAGCCTCTCGCCTCGCAGGGCGAACTGTCGAGGGAAGAAGCCGTCGCGGGCCAGGATGGAAGACAGGCGCGGGAAGTCGGCGAAGCTCGTGTTGGCGGCAAGGATGAGAATGCCCATGGTCGAGAATTGGAGGATGTAGTAGAGGATCCCTGGGCCGCCGAAAACGGTCCGCCCGACCTGCGACAGCACGCTTTCGCCGCCGCCGCCACCGCCCGACGGATGCGCGCCGACGTTGAGGGCCAGGTAGCTAGTGCCCAGGAACATGATCCCGAGCAGGGTGGCCATGATGATCATGGTCTTCTGCGCGTTCTTCCACTCCACCGGCTGGAAGGCCGGCACGCCGTTGGCCACGGCCTCGGTTCCCGTCATGGCCGAGCAGCCGTCGGCGAAGGCCTTGCACAGAAGGAAGATGCCCATGGTCTCGGTGCCAACGCCGGTCAGCGGCGCGACATCCTTGACCTGGGCCAGGTTTCCGGTCATTGATTGGAACACGCCGGCCACGATCAACAGCAGCATCGAGCCGATGAAGATGTAGGTGGGGCTGGCGAAGAGCGTGCCGCTCTCCCGGAGGCCACGCAGGTTCACCACCATCACCAGAAGGATCGACAGTGCGATCAGATGCACCCGCCATTCGTAGATCGCCGGGAAGGCTGAGTAGATCGCCTGGACGCCGGCCGAGACACTCACCGAGACCGTGAGTACGTAGTCCGTCAGGAGCGATCCGGCGGCTATCAGACCCGCGAGCACGCCGAGATTTGCGTGGGCGACGATGTAGCTGCCGCCGCCGTTTGGGTAAGCTCGGATCGTCTGTCGGTAGCTGAAGGTAACGATCACGAGCAGCGCAACGACGACGACCGAAAGCCCGAGGACGAACTGGAACGAACTCTGGCCGGCGCCGACCAGGATCAGCATCATCGCCCCGGTCGCGTACGCGACCGAGGACATGACGTCTGACGAGAAGACCGGCAGCGCTTTCCAGATGGGCAGGCGTTCGGTCAGGTCCGCGGCCGACGACAGCGGGCGTCCGAAGAGGATGCCTCGGATGGTGGCCAATCGGCGCTGCTGGGCCGTTCGCGGGGCCTGGGCCTCCAGCTTGGCTTCCAGAACGCCTGGGCCCAGGTAACGGAAGTAGCGGGCGTGTGGACGGTCAACGATCACGCGGCGATCGCCGAGTTTTCGGCCCTGCAGGGGCCGTTGGTCAGCCATCTGCGGCGCTGTCCCTCGTTATCACGATGTCCACCCTGCCGCCGGGACGGACGACGGTCGGAAGAATGAGCACGCCGGTGGTCTCGGCGAGCTGGTAAGCCCGCCAGAGGAGACCCGGCCAGGACGGGAAGCCCGAGAGAACGACCCGGGTCGCCAGACCGGCGGAGACCAGACCCACCGCCGCTTCCAGGTCAGCCAACCCGGGTTCGTACTCGTCGACGGGCTGGGCGGACGGATTGGCCTGAGCGGACTCGGTGGCCTGGGCGATATCGCCGGCGAGAACGTCCGCCGGGGCCTCTGCCACCGCCTTCGACGAGTCGGTCGTAGCCGTGCCGGCCGAAGTGTCGATTCGAGCCCCGGCCAGAACCAGATGGAGCACGCTTTCGGCGAAAGTCATGTCGCTACCGTATTCGGCGGGCCACGAGGGAACGCCGGCGGCGGTGACGCCTCGCGCTCAACAACCGCTCAACAGCGTGAGCTCGAAGGGGGTGCAGAGGCGGCCAACGGGTCTACGATCGACTGGATGGCAATTGCTCGAATGGGCGGTCGGCTGCCCGGGTTGAAAGGTATGGCGCTGGTCGCCGCGACGATCACCGGTGCCCTGATCGCGGCCTCCGGGGCGATCGCCCTACTGGCACCGCTCGGCGTCACGCACGCCGCGCCCGTCTACCTCCTGGCGGTCGTCGCCGTCGGGATGCGCTGGGGCACAATCCCCGCCGTGGTCACGTCCGTGGCCGCTTTCCTCGCCTATGACTTCCTGTTCGTCCAACCGCTCTACACCTTCACCGTCAACAGCCCCGAGGAGTGGCTGAACCTCCTGCTTCTCCTGGCCGTGGCCGTGGCCATCGGCCGACTAGTGGCCCTGCAAGCGGAGCACGCCGAGGAAGTTGCCCAGAGGGCGCGGGAGGCCCAGGCCCTCTTCGGCATCAGTCGAGCTCTCGTCGAGACCAGGACGGTCGAGGAGGCGGCGCCCATCGTGCTCGAACGGTTGGCGGCCGCGGCGGCGATGGACCGCATATGGTTCGGTCTCGGGGCGACGCCGACCGAGGAGAAGACGATCGCCGACACGGCCCCCGGGCAACCGCTCCCCGTGCCCGCGTGGCAGGTGGTGCTGCAGCGCTCTCCCGGCAACGAGCCGGCCCGCTGGGTGCGGATGCACGTTGCCACTGCCATGGTCCGGCGCAAGGCGGACCGGGCCACGGTCCACCGTGTCCGCGTCGAGGCGTCGGGCGAGGCGCTGGGTTCCGTCTGGGCCCTGCGAGCTCGGGACGAGCGAGAACCCGATCGGGCCGAAACGCGCATTCTCTCGGCGGCGGCCGACCAGCTCGGCCAGGCGATCGTCCGAGATCGGGCAGGCCTGGAGCGGACCAACGCCGAGATCGCGCGGCGCGGCGAAGCTCTCAAGACGGCCCTGCTCGACTCCGTCTCACACGACCTCCGAACCCCGCTGGCAACCATCCGAGCGGCGGCGGGCAGCATGCTCGACGAGTCGGTGGCCTGGACGCCGGCGGACCAGCGCGAAGCCTTCCAGGCGATCGACACCGAAGCCGAGCGAATGGGCCGGCTCGTCCGCAACCTGCTCGACCTCAGCCGGATAGAGGGCGGAGCACTCAAGCCGGAGCTCGAACCTTGCGATCTCGAAGACCTGGTGGCCCAGGTGGTGAAGCGCGCCGGCGCGGCCACGAACAAGCACGTCCGCGTCGAGGGAGCCGAGTCACTGCCCCCGGTCCTGGCGGACCAGTTGTATCTGAGCCAGGTGCTGGCCAACCTGCTCGAGAACGCCATTCGCCACGGCGGCCAGGCGATCCGAATACGCGCCTCGCAGCTCCCCGACGGGTTGGTCGAGATCAGCGTCGAGGACAACGGGCCGGGCGTGTCCAAGGCGGCGCTGCCGCACCTGTTCGAGAAGTTCTATCAGGCCGGGCCCTCGGGCGAAGGAAAGCGGCGAGGTATGGGCATCGGCATGACCGTCGTGGAGGGCCTGACTCGGGCGATGCACGGCGAGGTCGCGGCAGGACGCAGCGACCTCGGCGGCCTGCGCGTGGACGTGCGACTGCGGCCGGCCCTAGTGCCCGACGAGGCGCCGGGGCCGGCGGCAGCGGGGCCGGCGGAGGCCGACGTCTCGGCCCCGGCCGAGAGAACAGCCCCATGACCGGTCCCGCGCTGCTGATCGTCGAGGACGAAGGGCCCTCCCTGCGCGCCCTGACGGACTACCTCGCACACCGCGGCTACGTCGCCTATGAGGCCGCCACGGCTCAGGAGGCCATGCGCCAGTGGGACGCCCACCGGCCCGACCTGGTCCTGCTCGACCTGGGACTCCCCGACCTCGACGGCGTCGAAATCATCCGGCGGATCCGTCGCGAGGCCACGACGCCGATCATCATCCTGTCCGCCCGTGAAGACGAGCGCGACAAGATCGGCGGCCTGGAGGCGGGCGCGGACGACTACCTCACGAAGCCCTTCGCCATGGACGAGTTGAACGCCAGAATCCGAGCTGTGCTGAGGCGGGCCGGCGGTCCGGACGCCGATTCCGAGGGGCGCCTGCGTCTCGGCCCGATCGAGCTCGATGCCGTCAAACGTGAGGTCCGAGTCTCGGGTGAGCAGGTCCGCCTCACGCCCCGCGAATACGAGCTGCTCAAGGTGATGCTGTCGAGCCAGGGCCGCGTGCTCACCAAGGGCCGGCTGCTGCGCGCGGTCTGGGGCCTGGCTTACGCCGAGGAAAGCACCTACCTGCACGTCTATGTGAACCGGCTCCGCCGCAAGCTCTCGGCGGCCGCACCCGCCGCTTCACTGGAGGGCTTGATCGAGACGGAGCCAGGAATCGGTTATCGCATCGCCGACCACGACTCCCTCAGCGCAATGCCGCCCTCAGGCACCGAGGCTTCGCGCTGAAGTCGAGGGTTTGAGTCCCTTCGCCCTGACCGAACTCGGAAATCGATGCCTTCAGCTCTTATCCGGCGGCAGCGCGGCGTCGAGGCCAAGCTCGATTGCGTCTGACGTCAGCTCACAGCTCACAGCTCACAGCTCACTCGCGATGGTCATCCCAACGGCCCGTACCGAATGGCATTGCCGAAATCGGCCCATTCGCATCCCGCGAGCACGAGCAACAGCACGGCCAAGAGCACCAACAACACCAAGAGCCGTCCCGTTCGGCCAGCGATCATCGCTCGTCTCCTTGTTTCGAGTGCGTGCCCCTGTTATGGCTTGGGTGGGTCGGCGGTGATGGTCTTGGGCCATGTTCCCTTGAACGTGATCCCGCCTTCGTGGAGCTGCAGCGTGTCGATCGTGACGCCGGCTTGGATGATCTTCTTGTTCAGGTATTGGTTCACCTCGGTCTTGACCGTGTCGACGACATTGCCGGGGACGCCGACCCGCCCGAAGTCGAGGTGCGCGAAGTCGACCGCGACCGTGCGCGGACTGGTCGCCGATATCGAGAATTCCGTATACATCGGGCCTGAGGCGGGATAGCCGGGCACGTTCACGAAGGCCGACATCGCGACGAAGCCCTCATGGATCCGGAACTGCATCTGGCTCATGATCTTGTTCGGGGCGCTGTACTCCGGCAGCGCCGCGAGCGCGGCCTCGCTGATGGTGTCGTCCACCTGGACACTGCCGGAGTAGTGGTGCTTGTTCGCGAGGTTGTAGTTCTGCGTCGGCGACGGCAATTCGATGCCCCACTTGGTGGTGAAGGCGTCGAGCGCGCCGGCATCGCGGACCATGCCAAGGTCGCGCGGGTGATCCATTCCAAACGCCGCGCTCAGGACCGGGACCTGGACGACGCCCAGCCAGGAGACCGCAACCAGCGCCGCCACGAGCACGATGCTCACCCCCACCACGAGGCGGCGCAGCATGCTGGCACCTGTGCCCGTGGGGGCGCCGGCACCGGGCGCCGCATATGTGGGTGACCCTGGATAGGGCGGAGCCGGCCAGACTGGTGGGGGCGCGACAGGCGGCGCGGCAACCGGCGGCGGCGCGGCAACCGGCGGCTGAGCTAAGGAGGGGGGCGCAGGCTGCGCGGGCGGCGCCGCGGGCGAGAGCGCCGAGCCGCAGACCGCGCAGAACTTCTGATCGGCCGCGGCCCGAGGCGTGCCGCAGGTGGAGCAGAACTCGAATCCCGTCGTCATCGCGAGTATCCCTCTCGTTCCACTTTGTCCACGAGTGTGGAGGCCCGCCGGCCCTGCGGTGGCAGCCTTCGCGGTCGATCAGGTACGGTCCCCCGAGCCACGGTCATCCTAGCTCCCGGCGGGCGTCTTCGAAGAGCGACTTTGCGACACGGAAAGGCCTTTGGACGACCTCCCATATCGCGGCGAACGGCGCCCCCCTGCGGTCGCTCGGGGCGCCCGACTGCCCGACCGGGTCGAGAGCCGAGCCCATGCCAACGTTTAGGCCGCGTTTAGCGGTCCGACTCTCTCAAGTCACGGTCCCCTCTTGGAGGTCACGACGATCCTGGGGGCATGGAACGCGACCCGGCGGCTGTGACCGCAGCTCCCAACCCGGAGGAAACCCGGCGTCGACTCACCTCGGAGGTCGCCGAGGTCGAGGGCGCCATCGAGCTTGTCGCGTCCGGTTCGGCATCGAAGATCACCCTCAGCGGCCTGAAGTTCGGCGAGCAGCTGGCGAGGCGCTTCAGCATGGATGCCCAGTCCAAGGGAGTTCGTCTCGACCCGATCCTCTTCCCCGAAGACGCCGGCTGCGACCTGATCGTGCGGAGGATCGATGAGTAGTGCAGTGACGCCTGCCCGAGTCTTGCTGATCGAGGACGACCTGCCACTGGCGTCGATCATCTCGAAGCATCTGAACGCGCGGGGTCACTCGACCCGCGTCGCCGCCTCCGCCGAGGAGGCGACCGAGATAATCCACGGCGGCTACCGACCCACGATCGTGCTCCTCGATATCAACCTGCCGGGCGAGTCCGGCTGGAGCTTCCTTCGGGCCGGAACCCTCGTGGCTGCCGGAGCTCCGCCGGTGTTCGTTGTGAGCGCTACCGCGGTCCCGCCCTCGCGACTCCGCGAGTTCGACTGCGCGGGCTACCTGCCCAAGCCGTTCGCCGTTCCAATGCTCATCGAGATCGTAGAACGCCACCACAGCGACGCGGACGGCGCCGGGACCTCCGCCCCTCAGGGAGAACTCGATGCTTTTTGACCTGGCGATGATCGCCCTGATGGCGGCCTGTCTGCTGTTCTTCATGGGCCTGATCTGGCTGTGCGACCGGTTGGCCCGATGAACGGCCAGGACGTCTTGGGCGGCGTGATCGTCCTCTTCCTGGGTGCCTACCTCCTGTTCACCCTGCTGCGAGCTGAGAAGTTCTGATGATCCCCTCGCTGCCTGGCCTGCTCCAGGCCGTCAGTCTCTTCGCCGTCGTCCTCCTTCTCGCGCGACCGCTGGGCGGCTACATGCGGAGGGTCATGGAAGGCGAGCGCGTCTTCCTGTCACCGGTGATCCGACCGATCGAGCGCGGCGTCTACAGAGTCATGCGCGTCGACGAGACCGTCGAGCAGCGCTGGCCCGCATATGCGCTCTCGGTGATCCTGTTCTCGTTTGTCTGCATCCTCGCCCTCTACCTGCAGCAGCGGTTCCAGACTTACCTGCCGCTCAACCAGACGGGCGCCTCCGGAGTCGGCAACGTCTCGCCTGACCTCGCCTACAACACTGCCGTCAGCTTCGACACAAACACGAACTGGCAGAACTACCTGGGCGAGCAGACGATGACGTACCTGAGCCAGATGGCCGGGCTCGCCGTCCGCAACTTCGTGTCGGCCGCAACGGGCATCGCCATCGCGATTGCACTGACGCGCGGACTGGTACGCAAGTCGTCGCCGACGATCGGCAACTTCTGGGTCGACCTGACGCGCAGCACGCTCTACATCCTGCTGCCGATCGCCTTCGTCGGGGCGCTGTTCCTGGTCTCGCAGGGCGTGATCCAGACCTTCGCCAGTTCGATCGACATCCACACCCTCGGCGGCGCCACACAAACGATCCCGCTCGGACCCGTCGCGTCGCAAGAGGCCATCAAGGAGCTGGGCACCAACNNGGCGGCTTCTTCAACGCCAACTCGTCCCATCCCTTCGAGAACCCCACCACGATCTCCAACTGGGTCGAGATGCTGCTCATCCTGATCATCCCGTTCGCCCTGACGAACACGTTTGGGCGAATGGCCGGGAACGCCCGCCAGGGCTGGGCCCTTGCCGCGGTCATGATCGTCGTCCTGTCGGCGGGATCGCTCGTGGCCATGTCCAGCGAGGAGCGCTCCAACCCCTCCATCCCGGCGGCTGTCGCGCAGAACGTCGACCAGTCGGCCGGGAACATGGAGGGCAAGGAGACCCGCTTCGGAGCGGACTCCAGCGGCCTGTTCGCGACGGTCACCACCGGCACGAGCACCGGGGCCGTGAACTCGATGCACGACAGCTTCCTGCCGGTCGGCGGCCTGGTCCCGCTCTTCAACATCGAGCTCGGTGAGATCACCCCGGGCGGCGTAGGTGCCGGCCTGTACGGGATCCTCGTCTTCGCCATCATCGCGGTCTTCATCGCCGGGCTGATGGTCGGGCGTACGCCGGAATTCCTCGGCAAGAAGGTCGAAGCTTACGAGATGAAGATGGCCATGCTCGTGGTTCTCTTCCTTGCCTTCAGCATCCTCTTCTTCACGGCGTTAGCCACGGCCACGCCGGCCGGTAAAGCCGGGCCGCTGAACGGCGGCCCGCACGGCTTCAGCGAGATCCTCTACGCCTTCTCGAGTCAGACCGGCAACAACGGCTCCGCCTTCGCCGGGCTGACGGGCAACACCCTCTTCTACAACGTGACAGGCGCGTTCGCCATGATGCTGGGGCGGTACGCCATGATCCTGCCGATCCTTGCCATCGCCGGCTCCATGGCCGGTAAGCGCCGCGTCGCCGAATCTCTGGGCACCTTCCCCACGACCGGACCGATATGGGTCGGGCTGCTGATCGGCGTGATCATCATCGTCGGCGCACTGACCTTCTTCCCGGCGCTTGCCCTCGGCCCGATCGTCGACCAGCTCCTGAACAACGCCGGGAGGCTCTTCTGATGGCCTTCGAACTGGCCGGCGGTTTCCGCCGCAAGCTGCTCTCCCTCTCCGTCGTCGACACCGCTCGCGGCACCGGCCGCGTAGCTCGCGAAGACCGCCGGGCGCAAACCGCAGGCGGCCCGCGCAACCGGGGGATTTTCGACCCGAAGCTTCTCCGCGGGGCCCTGGTGCCGGCGGTACGGAAGATGAACCCGCGCGAGCTCGCCAGGAACCCGGTCATGTTCGTGGTCGAGGTCACGGCCGCGCTCGTAACGTTGGTCCTCATCTCCGACCTCCTCGGGCTGAGCAAGGCCGCCGCGAACGAAGTGGGCCGAGGTACGGGCTTCGAGGTCCAGATCGCGGCCTGGCTGTGGTTCACCGTCTACTTCGCCACGTACGCCGAGGCTCTGGCCGAGGCACGAGGCAAGGCCCAGGCGGCCACCCTGCGCAAGACGCGCTCGGAGACGCAAGCCCATCGCCGTTGCGAGGACGGAACGCTCGAGGAGGTCGGCTCCTCGGCGCTCCGTGCCGGCGACGTCATCGTCGTTCGCGAAGGCGAGACGATCCCCGGCGACGGAGACGTCATCGAAGGCGTGGCCTACGTCAACGAAGCGGTCATAACCGGCGAGTCCGCCCCGGTCCTCAAGGAGCCCGGCACGGACATCCGCAGCAGCGTCACCGGCGGCACGACGCTGACCAGCGACACGCTCACGATCTGCATCACGGCCAACCCCGGCGAGACCTTCCTCGATCGAATGATCGCGCTGGTCGAGGGCGCGAAGCGGCAGCGCACACCCAACGAGATCGCGCTTTCGATCCTGCTGTCCGGCCTGACCATCGTCTTCCTGCTNNCAAGACCGGCACGATCACGTTCGGCAACCGACTCGCGTCGCGGATCGTGGCGCTCCCGGGCATCACGGAGCGCGAGGTAATCGACGCCGCGTTGCTGACGTCGCTCGAGGACGAGACTCCCGAGGGCCGCTCCATCGTCGAGCTGTGCCGCAAGCAGCTCGACGGCGCGGCTACCGGCCTCTCCGGGACGGCAGGGGCTGCCGCGCCTCCCGGCTCTCCGGAGATCGCCACCGTGGTCCCGTTCAGCGCCGAGTCCCGGACCAGCGGCGTGATCCTGACCGACGGCACCGTCGTCCTCAAGGGCGCGGTGGATGCCATCGTCGCCGCTCTGGACACCGACGCGCCTCAGGAGCTGAAGACGCTCTCCGACGAGATCTCATCGCTGGGCGCGACGCCTCTCGCAATCCGCCGAAATGGCGTGGCGCTCGGCATCATCGAGCTCAAGGACACCGTCAAGCCGGGCCTGAAGGCGCGGTTCGACGAGCTGCGCCGCATGGGCATCCGAACGGTCATGGTCACCGGCGACAACCCCCTGACCGCCAAGACGATCGCCGCCGAAGCCGGCGTCGACGACTTCATGTCCCAGGCCAAGCCGGAGGACAAGATCGCCCGGATTCGGGCGGAGCAGGCCGACGGTCACCTGGTCGCAATGACCGGGGACGGCACGAATGACGCCCCGGCCGTGGCCCAGGCCGACGTTGGACTGGCCATGAACAGCGGCACTTCCGCCTGCAAGGAAGCCGCCAACATGGTCGACCTGGACTCGGACCCCACGAAGCTGATCGAAGTCATCGCCATC
>PMIP01000013.1:23817-23989 GCA_003158295.1 Chloroflexota bacterium
CAACGCCCTGATCATCATCGCCCTCGTGCCGCTCTCTCTCCGGGGCGTCGCCTACCGCGCCGCTCCGGCGGCCGACCTGCTGCGGCGGAACCTGCTGATCTACGGCGTCGGCGGAATCATCGCCCCGTTCCTCGGAATCAAGGCGATAGACCTCCTCATCACCGCCATTCAC
>PMIP01000059.1 GCA_003158295.1 Chloroflexota bacterium
GCTCAGAACAACCCGACCAGCTCGACCCTTAACTTCCCGGTGGGTGATGACCGAGCCAACGCGGTCACGGTGGCTCTGGGTACCGGAGGAACCCTATCGGTCACCTATGCCGCCTCGACTCTGGGTCCCACCGCCCAGGTGATCTTCGACGTGACCGGCTACTTCGTGCAGTAGCTGGCGGCACCGATCACGAGGTCGTGGTCGATTCGCAACTCGTCGATCACTCGGGCGCGAGCCGTGAGCAACACCACGGCTTGACAGCGCGAATGCCGTGCGAGGCTTCCACTTCCAGCCCGCCGGGAGGGTGAGTTGTGGCTACGATGGCGCCATGGATGACGGCGGCGGTTTCGGCGGCGGGTCGGGACGTGATTTCGGTGGCGCGGGCGGGGCGGACATGCGCGACCCACGAGGGGCGGGTGCGGGACTTGGCAGCCTCGGGCCGGGGCAGCTTCAAGGGCTGGCCAGCGCGCTCGGACTGGGTGGAATGCAGGGCCACGACGCGCGCGACCCGCGCGGGGCGCGCCTGGATGGCCGCGACGCCCGGGACGTTCGGCTACAGAGCGGCGGCGACGCGGCCCGGGACGGCGGCGGGGCGAAGCTCGAGACGATCGAGATTCACGGCGAAGCCCGCCTGGCCTGCCCGAACGCCAGATCCGAACCGGCGACCGTGAGCCTCGACGCCACCGGGCTGACGCTCCAGGTCGGCACCGGACGTCCGATTCGCGCCGGCTACCGCGACCTGAGCCTGATCGCGATCCAGCAGTCGGTGGTGATGCTCGTCTTGGGCGAGGGGCCCGACGCGATGCGCTGGATCCTCGAGAAGTTCGGAGACCGTCTTGGGCCGCTCGTTCGGACGTTGCGCGAGCTCCGGCTCAAGCAACGGCTCTCGGATGGTCTGGTGAATGTGCCGAAGGATCCGGCCGAACTGGTCGAATTCGCCTGGATGCCCAGTGGGAGCGCGCTGGGGCCCGGGCCGGACGGGCCGATGACGGCCACGACCGGCGTCGGGCAGCTCGTCGTCCAGCCGTGGGGTTTCGTCGTGTGTCCGGTCGACGAACGCCTCACGTGGATCCACTACCGCCGCGCCTCGATCGCCACCGTCACGATGCCGGGTCCCGGGGACGTGGCCATCGACGGTGAGCCGGGCACGATCACGCTGCGGGGAGTGGGTCAGGCCGCCACCCGACTCCACGACACGCTGCAGAAGCTGCGTGACGGCGCCTTCGCCGACGCCGCGGGCTTCGTGGAGCAGCTGATGCCGGACGCGCCGTTCGGAGTGCGGCAGAAGGCCTCGGACCTGCTGGTCGACGGGAGACCGACCCGGCCGGAGGTCTTCGGCGACGGCTGGCCGATCGTCGAGACGGCCGTCCTGGGCGAGCCCACGTTCGCCGACAGCTACCAGTCGCTGTGTGGGGCGGCCGGGCCTGCCGCGCCCCGGTGGGTGGCCATGTCGCCGATCGATCCGGGCGGCACGGAACCGAAGATCTGGTTCCTCATCGCCATGCCGGGAAACCTGGTCGCGCTCGAACTGGTCACGGCCGGCGCTCACGCCACGTACTTCTACCGAGTCCTGCCCCGAGCCCAGTACAACGGCGAGCCGCCGGAGAAGCTCGGCATCGCCGCCGAGAAGGCGGTCCGGGACGTAAGCGAGGCGCTCGTGGACTGCCGCTTCCTGCGAGAGCCCATGGCCCTGCCGGCAGATCAGCTGCTCCTGCCAAAGTACCTCCGCTACCGGCTGGCGCTGGCGGTCCTGCCGAGCCTCGCCTGGGCCCGGGCGCGGTTCGTGGCGCGGATCGTGCATCGCACTCCTGCCAGCTGGTCCGCCGCCGTGGCGGATCTGGTCCGCTGGCATGCCACGGTCAAGGACGAGGCCGCCGAGTGGCCCGGCCGCGCTGCTCAGGAGTCGCAGATCTCCGAGGCCGGCGAGGGCGGAGACGATGCCGTGGGCGGGGACGGTGGCGAAGCCATGGAGGCGGCCGAGGCGGCCGAGGCGGCGGCGACCCCGGACGCGCCCCCGGACGCGAGGGGTTCGAGCCCGGACGCCGGCTCGGACGACAAGTCGAAGCCTTCGGGCACCTCAGGCTGATAGGAGCGGACGATGCCGACTTTCAAGCACCCGTGCCCGTACTGCGGCAAGTTCATCGACAGGGTCGTGTCCGCGTGCCCGTTCTGCGGCGTGGTCGAGCCGTTCTCGCCGAAACGCTGCCAGAACTGCCGCAAGATCGTGGAGGACCCGGCCTGGGTCGTGTGCCCTTCGTGTGGACTCTCCCTGTTGCCGCCCCCTCCGGCCGCGACTGGTACCGCGGGATCCGCCGGCGCGGGTCAAGCAGGGGCAGGGACTGCCGGGCCGCCACCGCCCCCAACCCAGGGCGCCGGCGCTCCTCCGCCGCCGCCCGCCGCCGCGCCTACGCCACTCCCCGTGGCCCCGGCGCCTCAGTCGGCCGGTCCGTGCTCGGGCTGCGGCGCACCGCTCCCGGCAGGCGCCCGGTTCTGCACGATCTGCGGGACGATGGCCGCAGGCTGACCTATCTCGGCCGGGCGTTTCGTGGATCGCCGAAGATCAGGCCAAGACGGGGGCCCCTACCACCACATCTCGCGAGCTATTGCGGCTAGGCGACCTTGGTGCCGCAGTTCCCGCAGAAGGTCGTGCCGGAGGCGAGCTCGGCGCCGCACTTGGCGCACTTGGCTACACCCAGGGGCGTGCCGCAGTTCCCGCAGAACTTCTCCGAGCCGACCGGCTTGCCGCAGCTCGGGCATTCGGTCTCCCGGGCACTCGTGTCGCCCGAGAAGATCTGCTGGCCACCAACCGCTTCGCGCATCTGGCTGATCTCGACGGACGATCGCTCGGCCTCCATCTCGGCGGCCAGGTTCGGAGCGCACCTGACGCACAGGCCGCGGGCCTTGTTGAAGCAGGTCTCGTCGACCCAGTTGTTGCACCGCACACAGCGGTGGAACAACGGCATGATCTCGTTGGAGGCCTTCTCGAGGGCCTTGTCGCGGCCGGCGCGGTCGGTGATGTCCTGGGCCGATTGGGCGGCGTTGCGGGCGCCCCAAAGTCCGCCGATGACGCTGCTTGCGCCGCCGAGGATCGAGGCGCCGGTGCCGAGCAGGTTCTTCTGCCACTCGCTTCGGTAGCCGCTCTGGCACACGTCACAACGGAACTCGAACTGGTAGCCCTGGTTGGTCGAGAGGTCCTGGTAGTTGCTGGTAAACGGGGTGAAGCCCGGCATTCGATCCCACTCCTCGTGGCGGCCGCGAGGCGGCCTTCGGTGGCGACGCTGTGCCCGAATGTTACTGCCCCCGGCCTGGGTTCGGAGGGTCCGGCGGCGCCCAACCCTATGGAGCCGCGGTCTCCATTCGGGCGACCACCTCGGCCGTGCCCGACTTCGTCTGGATCAGGAAGATGCCGTGAATGGAGGGTCCACCGCCCACACTCCCACCGCCGAAGAGGTGGTACGCGCCCAGCTGGACGTTGACCTGCTGCCCATCCGGCGTCGCGCCGAGCCAGGAGACCTCGTAACAAGGCTGCCCGGAGACGTCGCAAGAGTCCTCGGCCGCTCCTCCGATCCACGCGTCCACGAGGAATAGCCGATCGCCGGAAGCGGTCCACGTCGCCTGTATCTGGTCCAGCGTGAAGATGTAACTCGTCTGCGGCAGGTCCAGCTGCCCGACGAGGCTCAACGTCCCGTCGGCGCCGATGCTGACCGCCCAGACGCCATCTTCAGCCAGGGACTTGGTGTTGACGGCGCACCCGCCGCCGCTGGCGTCCGACTGGCAGCTGATCTGGGTCGGGATCGGCGCCTCCACGATTACTGTGCGGCCAGCCAAGTGGTCCGGTTGGGTGACCATGATGGTCTCCAACTCGTCCACCGAGAGTGGTTGGTTCCCGGTCCCGATGACGCCCGTCAGACTCGGGACGACCGGCGTCGCCGGCGGCGCGATCGTGGGAGCTGCGGTCGCGACTTCGAGCGGGGTCGCCACCGGCACCGGAACGGAGACGTCCGCCACTTCTGCCAGGACGCGCCAAGCGCCGCACCCTCTGGACGATTGGGGCGAATCACCGGGACATCCCTCCGTCACGGATCGGACGACGTAGACCCCGTGTACCGGCGCCGCGTGGTCGACCGAATCGATGATGCGCATGCCACCGGCTTCGACATGCCGGGCGTTGCCGCGCAGAGACAGCGGGTCATACGAGGGCAGGGGAGACGGCGGGCTGTACTCATGGTCGGCCTGGATGCCCGGCGCGGTCGCGTCGTCGCCCAGCCAGTCGTCGTAAGGGCAGTCCTCGCCGTTCGGCAGGAGGATCTCGCCCGGGGTGGGCGGCAGGGCGCAAATCTCCATGAGCCCCTCCGCGCCCAGCCAGCCGTCGACGAGGAACGTCTTGCCCTGGAGTGGCCACTCGTCGGCCACGCGGAAAGCCGTGTTCGTGGACGAGGCCGGCGTGATCTCACCGATCAAGCCCAGTACGCCAGGCCCGAGGTAGCGGAAGGCGAAGATGCCGGCGGCCTTCGGCGTGGACAGGTAAGTCGACACCCCGGCACCCATCACGCAGACCTCCGCACCCATCCCTTCGACCAGCCCGATCGTCGGGTAGCGGTCCATCGGGCAGACGTCGGTGTTCGCGTCGATCGTGACCGAGGCGACCAGGGCCGTGTCCACAGGCAGGGCCGGACGGGCCATGAGCGCGGCCAGTTCGGCTGCCGTCAGGGCTCGGCCGGCCGGGTAGCCGGCCAGCGAGACGGGCGGCGTTGCGGTCGCCTGGGGCAGTGAGATGTCGGCGACCTTCGCCATCACTACCCAGTTCCCGCAGGAAGGGAGGTCGCAACTCACAGCGCTCGCTTCCGAACGCACGACGTAGACGCCGTTGACCGGTGAGTCGTCGCGGATCGAGTCGTAGAAGCGCGCCCCTCCGGCTCCCACTTCGTGACCGCCCTGGACGGCCACGGTGATCTTCCCATCAGCGATCTCCCAGGACGGCACCGTGCTCGGATCGCCCGCCAGCCAGGTCGTCTTGCACGTGTTGTCCCCGCCCGCGGGATTGAGCGGGTCGCCCACCCCGAGCAGCGGCTGGGTGCAGGCGATCCCATAGCTACCCACCGCTTCCGGCGGAGAAGAGCTGCCCAGCCAGCCTTCGACCAAGAACGGCTTGTCGCTCTGGTCGGTGGGCCACGGCTGGGAGGCCCGGAACGCCAGCTTCGAGGTCGAGCCCGCCCCGAGTTCGGGCGGCGACACGATCGCTCCCAGGAGGCCCAGGTAACCCGGGGCGAGGTACCGGAAGGCGAAGGTCGCGGTGGTTCTCGAGTCGTAGGCGTCGAACGCGTTGTACGTGCCCATTACGCAGACCTGCGAGTGCATCCCGTCGACCATGCCGAGGGTCTTGTAGCGCTCGTCCGGGCAGACATCCGTCGTAGGGTCGATCGTCACCTTTGCCACGAGGGCCGTATTCGTCGGCAGGGCCGGACCGGCCATGAGCGAGGCTAGCTCGGCGGTGGTGAGCGCGCGATCGGCCGGGTAGCCGGCAAGTCCCGACACGGCCGGCGTCGTCTGGAACCGTGGAACCACAACCAGCGCCGCCGCGAGAAGCAGGACGGCAGCGACGCTGGCACCGGCCAGCAGTGTCCTCGGCGCAGTGCGTCCGGACCGGGGCGAGAAGGCCCACCATGCGTACCTGGGCTTCACCGGCGCGGCGTCGACGGCCTGCAGCACCTGTGCCGCAAGACCCTCGGGCAGCGGGCCCGCGGAGCGGCGGGCCAGCTGCGCTCGCAGACCCTGGTCGACCGGGGGAGGCTGGCCGTTCATCGCGACTCCTTCGCGAGCGCAGACTCGAGGGCCGCCCGGGCGCGGTGGAGTCGCGACTTGACCGTCCCTTGTGGTGCCCCCAGGGCCGCCGCGATCTCTGAGACCGGTCGATTCTGGAGGTGATGCAGCACGAGGACCGCCCGATCGTCGACCGAAAGGCGGCCAAAGGCTCGATCGAAGGCGTCCGAATCGGCGGTTCGGTCGGCCAGCGATCGCTCGGGTGAAGCCGGTTCTCGATCGTCGAGGGGATCGAGCAGCCGGATCTCGCGGATGCGGGTTCGACCTCGCCGTCGAAGCTGGGCGCGGCAGGCGTTCAGGTTGATCCGCGACAGCCAGGCGTCGAAAGCGTCGGGGTCGCGCAGCGCGTCGCGATGGCACCAGGCCGAGACGAAGGTCTCCTGGGCGGCATCGGCGGCGTCCGCGGAATCGCCCAGGATGGCGAGGGAAGTTCGATACACGGCATCCACCCGGCTGCGGACGAGGGCATCGAAGGCATCGCGATCACCCGACCGGGCTCTCTCGACGAGCGCTCGCTCCATGTGCCTCCCTCTGCGCCTCTACCTGTACAGATGCCGGCCGAGGGTCCGCGGTTGCATCCGGCCGAGAATCAACGCCGGGTCCCGGTCCGGCCCTAGTCGACTCCCAGATCGTGCAGCCGGCCCTCGTCAATCCCCAGGTGGTGGGCCAGCTCGTGGATGACCGTCACCCAGACCTCGTGCTCCAGCTCATCGGGATCCGGGAAGTCCTCCACGAGGGCTTCGCGAAAGAGCGTGATCTTGTTCGGCACGAAGGCCCAGTCGGCGGCGTACTCCGTCCGCGGCACACCCTCATACAGCCCGTAGAGTCCGTCGTCCGGACCCAGACCGGCTTCCCGGAGCTGCGTCCGAGTCGGTTGGTCGGCCACGACGATCGCAACTTCATCGAGGGCGCGGGCGAACGGCTCGGGGATAGTGTCCAGAGCGGCGGCCACGAGCTCCTCGAACCGGGCTGCAGCGGACAGGCTCCGGCGCCGCCCGGCGCTGCCTCTGGGTCTCTTGGTCATGGCCGTATGCTAAGGCTCGAAGTGACCGCGTAGCGCCCGCGGCGTACGATTCGGCGCAAGGAGCCATCGATGCCGATTGACCAGCCACCGTGGAACGACCAGCTCGACCTGGAGGCGCATGTCAGGCGGATGGTGGAATCTATCGAGCGGGGCGAGGAAGAGCCGGCCGATCTCGGCGCCCCCGCGCCCGCCGAACAGGACTCCCTGGTGCACCCAGTGGAGCTGGCCGTGCGCGAGATCCTGCTCGAGATCGGCGAGGATCCGGAGCGCGACGGGTTGGCCCGAACCCCTGAGCGGATGCACCGCATGTGGCTCGAGCTGACCTGCGGCTACCGGGTGGATCCCGACCGACTCATCAACGGCGCCGTCTTCGACGTCGGCTACAGCGAGATGGTGGTCATCAAGGGAATTCCGTTCTACTCGCTGTGCGAGCACCACATGCTGCCCTTCCTCGGCACGGCGGCCGTTGGCTACCTGCCCCGAGGTCGGGTCATCGGGCTCTCGAAGATCCCGCGCGTGGTGGAGATGTATGCCCGGCGCCTGCAGGTCCAGGAGCGGATGACTCAGCAGATCGCCGACTTCCTGCAGCAGAAGCTGAACCCGTACGGCGTGGGCGTGGTCATAGAAGCGGAGCACCTCTGCCTGGCCATGCGTGGCGTTCAGAAGGGCGGCGCCACGATGGTCACGAGCAGCGTGCTCGGGGCTTTCCGAACTACCAAGGAGACACGCGACGAGTTCATGGCCCACCTCGAGCGGGCGGTTCCGCGGGTCTGACCGGAATATCATGTTCTCGGCCGGTTGCGGGCTTGATGCCGTGTGGCCGGGTGCCAGGATTCCTGGGAGGTGTTCGTGAGCGGGACAGAGAATGTCACACCTGTGGAGCCCTGCCTCAGCTGCGGCGAGGAGACGGCCGTCGGCAGCTACTTCTTCTCGGATCGGCACAGGGTCGACCTGGAAGCGGGGGCCAAAGGGTATCTGTGCGCCGAGTGCGTCAGGCGGGCACGGCTGGCGGCGATGGGCGCCAGGGATGGCCAGATGCTATCGAGCGCATACGCGCTGCCGTATCTGATGATGGGCGCGGTAGACGTCCACCACGTGGACGACGAACTGGTCGACCCTCAGGTCTGAGCAGGCCGTCCGGGGTCGCCGGCGGGGCTGCTTCAACCCCAGCACCCGAGCGGCGAACCGGCTGGCCCGGGTCAACTCGGACGAATTCTCCGAGACGACGAAAGGGATGTCGAGACATGATCTCTGACCCGGACGAATCCAACCCCCACGACGAACCGTGCTTCCAGTGCGGCGAAGAGACGGCGGTGGGGAGCGTCTTCTACTCCGACCGGCGCGAGGTCCAGCTGAAGGACGGGAGCCGCAGTCACCTGTGCTCCGATTGCATCCAGCGCATTCGCACAGCCGAGCACCACGAGGGTGTGACGGATGCTGAGCTCGTGGCGCAGTGGGGGATGGGAGGCATCATCCTACTGACCCACTGAACCGGCGCGTTACCGAGGCGAGTTGCGGATGGCGTTCTGCTTCGTTCGTGAGCGGCCGTCGGGCGCCGCGGCCCCGCGTTGGAAAGGGATTGAGAAATGGGCAACGTTCTGGAAGGCAATCCTCACGATGAGCCGTGCGTCTCCTGTGGCGAGGAGACGGCCATCGGGAGCGTCTTCTTCTCAGACCGCTACGAGGGCACCTCGCCGGAGGGTCGCAAGTTCTTCGTGTGCTCGGAGTGCCGCAAACATATTCGAGCGGAGGCCGGTGGCGTCGACATGAGCGACCCGGACGTCTACATGGCAATCCTGGCGGGCGCGCAGTTCAGGCTTCAGGGATAGCGGCTTCTGATGTTGCCCGCCTCCGCGGGTTGGAGAACGACAAAGATCTGGCCGGAGGCAAGACGACGGGGTTGTCGGCGATGGGCATGCTGAACCTCCCGCGCCGATCGGCCGGGTTGGTGGTGGCGCCTCGCTCCAGCCGCGGAGTGTCGTCAGGTTGATGTCAGCGGCGGCGCGAGCGGTCGTCCGACGCCGCTATGATGCGGGCATGACCGCCCGACCCATCAAAGTGCTGATTGCCAAGCCCGGCCTGGATGGCCACGACCGCGGAGCCAAGGTGCTCGCTCGCGGCCTGCGCGACGAGGGCTTCGAAGTGGTCTACACGGGGCTGCGCCAGACGCCCGAGATGGTGGCCACCGCGGCCCTGCAGGAAGACGTGGACGTCGTGGGCCTCTCGATCCTGTCTGGCGCGCACATGACGCTCGTGCCCCGGATCTGCGCACTGCTGCGCGAGAAGGGGATGGACGACGTGCTGGTGGCGGCCGGCGGGATCATCCCGGACGTCGACGTGCCGGCGCTCAAGGAGAGTGGCGTGGCTGCCGTGTTCGGGCCGGGCACCACGATCCACGAGGTCGCGGAGTTCCTGCGCGCCAACGCCAGGCCGCGGGACTAGCGCGGACCGGCGTGGCCGAGACCCGCGCGCCGGCGAGTGGCGAGGCAGCGGTATCGGGGCGCGCCCGAACCCTGTGTGACGCGGCCCTTGCCGGCGATCGGCGATCTCTCGCCCGGCTGCTCACGGCCGTCGAGAACCGAACGCCTCTAGCCGAGGCCGCGCTCAGGCGCCTCTACCCGATTGCAGGGCGCGCCCAGATCGTCGGCGTAACCGGGCCGCCGGGGGCGGGCAAGAGCACACTCGTGGCGGCTCTCATCGCCGAATTGCGTCGGGCCGGCCGCCCGGTCGCGGTGGTGGCCGTCGACCCATCCAGCCCGATCACAGGCGGTGCCGTGCTCGGCGATCGCGTACGGATGCAGGCCTACTCCGCCGACGACGGCGTCTTCATCAGGTCGATGGCCGCGCGAGGCCACTCAGGCGGGCTCGCGTCGGCGACTGCGGCTGCCGCGGCGGTCTTCGACGCCGCCGGGTTCGACGTCGTCCTGATCGAGACCGTCGGGACGGGGCAGAGTGAGGTCGAGGTGGCCGCCACGGCCGACACGACGGTCGTGGTGGAGGCGCCCGAGATGGGCGACGAGATCCAGGCCATCAAGGCGGGACTGCTGGAAGTGGCCGACATCGTCGTCGTCAACAAGGGCGACCGGCCCGGGGCGCATAGAACTGCGGGGCAGCTGCAGG
The DNA here is from genome assembly GCA_003158295.1 of Chloroflexota bacterium. Taxonomy (GTDB): domain Bacteria; phylum Chloroflexota; class Limnocylindria; order Limnocylindrales; family CSP1-4; genus Fen-1039. The sequence continues at coordinate 9,965 of PMIP01000059.1, forward strand.
CGATGCTCTCCCATGCCACTTCCGCGGAGGCGTCGCAGGGTCTCTCGGCGCCCAAGGACCCGGAGGTTCTGGTGACGACCGCTGCCACCGGCGAGGGCGTGGCCGGGCTGCTCGCCGCGATCGACCGTCACCGCTCCTCCGCGCGTGACTCGCTTGGCTCGCAGGCACGCCTCAAGCGAGCCGAAGCCCAGGTCTGGGCAGTGCTCGTGGACCGGCTGCACGAGCGCGTGCGCTCGATCGAGGCGGCCCAGGACGAGTCGGTCGGCGGCAAGGGAACCGCCCCAGGTGGCCGCGCCGACGACGTGGCGCGAGATGGCTCTGCCGGGGGCGCCGCGGCCGGCGAGTTGCTGAGGGCCGTGGCATCGCACGAGCTGGATCCCTTCGCCGCGGCGGACGCGCTTCTTGCTCTGCTCACCGGCGGCGCAGATGGCGCAGGCGAACCGGTCAGAACAAGCGATTAGGTCGAGCCGGCGGAGGTGCCTGCCTGCCGATCGGCTGCCGCGAGGACATCGCGCACCACTTGAACCACGGCATCGATGTCGAACGGCTTGGCGAGCAGGCGAATGTTCCTCTGAGTTGCGAAGCCGCGCAGGTCTGGGTTCAGTACGTCTCCGCTCATGAAGACGGCTCTTCGTGCCAGTTCCGGCCGGACTTTGATCGCGGCTTCGTAGAACTCCGTCCCGCTCATGCCGGCCATTCGATGGTCGATCAGCATGACGTCGAACTCGGCCTCGCGGACTCCGTCCAGAGCCTGCGTGCCGTCAGGGAAAGGAACGCAGTCCATCCCGGCCATCACGAGAGCCTTGCGCAGGAAGGAGCGGATCGACGGCTCGTCGTCCAGAGCCAGGATGCGCGGCGGCCGCGGAGAGGCGTCGGGCTGTGACTCTGCCGGCCGACGCGGGTCGGCCAAACCGGCGGTCGGCGGGACAGGCCTGGCATCCGCCGACGCGGGCCGGGCCGGATCGTCGACGATCGGCTTCTGGGCCTCTTTGTTGGCGGTGGCCTTTGCCGCGACCCTGGCTTTGGCCGAAGCCGCAACCTTGGCCAAAGCTATCGCCTTTACTGCGGCCGTGGCTCTTGCACTGGTCGGCCTGGCACGACGGGCGCTTGCGGTGGCTGCCGGTTTCGCCGAGGGCTGGCCGGTCTCCGAGTTTCGCGCGGTCGTCGGAAGCTCGATCACAAAGCTGCTGCCAACCCCGCGCGGCCCCGGTTCGTACCAGAGATGGCCGTTGTGCGCGGCCACTATGCCGAATGAGACGGACAAACCGAGCCCGGTTCCCTCGCCCGGTTGCTTGGTCGTGAAGAACGGGTCGAAGAGCCTTGCCCGAGCCGACTCCGGGACGCCGGGGCCGTCGTCTCGGATCGTGATACGGACGAGTGACGGCTCGTCCGCCGGCCGCTCGCTCCTGGCCGCACCGGCTGCGGGCCGAGTCTTGACCGCGGCGGCGCTGATCCAGAGCTGTGCCGGTGTCTTTCGATCGGGAGCCTTGAGAGCCTGGATGGCGTTGATGGTCAGGTTCAGCAGCACCTGCTGGAGTTGTGCTCGGTCAAGGTCCACCTCCGGCAGATTGGTCGGGATGTCGACCTTGACCTGGATCTGATTCGCGTTCAGCGCGTACGACTGGAGTTCGAGGACGCTCTGAACGAGCGCTCTGATGCTGGTCGGTCGTCGCTCCGGCGGGCGGGCTCGGGCGAAGTCGAGAAGGTTCTGGACTATGCGGCGGGTTCGGTCCGCCTCCTGGACCAGGAGTCCGGCGTCGTGCCTCATGTCTTCCGGCAGGCGTTCGTCGCTTCGCAACAGCTGGCTGAAGGCGATGATCGCGGCCAGGGGGTTGTTGAGCTCGTGGGCGACGCCGGATACGAGCTGGCCGAGCGCCTCCATCTTCTGGGCCTGCAGGAGCTCCCGTTGGAGTCGGTCCTGGTCCGACAGATCGCGGATCAGATGGAGGAAACGGCGCTGGCCGCCCAGGTCCACGACCCGAACCTCTATCTCCACGGGGAACTCGGAACCGTCCGGTCGCCTGCCGCAGTCCTGGAATGCGCCGCGTCCGTGGGCCCACACGACCTGGCGGCGGCGAGCCATCTCCCGTTCGTCGGCGGTGATGAACTGGCCGAAGTAACGGCCGAGCATTTCATCGCGCTGGAGATGGTACAGGCGGACGGCGGCCTCGTTGGCGTCCAGCACTGTCCCGTCGAGCGCGGACACGAGGAGCGCGTCGGGCGATTCCTCGAACAGGGTCCGGTAGCGCTCCTCCGACGAGACGAGCCGCTCGCGCAGACGGAAGTTGGCCAGGGCGATGGCGATGATGCGAGCGACCGAATCCAGTGCCGCCTCATCAAGCGGGAGCGAAGCCACCGGTTGCTCGAAGAAGCAGAGCAGGGCGCCGGCCAGCTCTTCGCCGGCGCGGATCGGGATCGTGCCGAACGAGCGGAAGCCCGACGCCGCGGCGAGGGGTAGGACCCTCTCGTCGACGTGGCCGACCACGAAGTCGCCGAGGACGCTGCTGGCGCCTGAGAGGAGCAGGCTGCCGCCGGGAGCGTCCTTGGCGGGAACGCCTTTCAGCCACAACCGGAAGGCACCGGTCTCGCCCGCTACGGCTTGCGTCTCGAAGTGGCGCCCGACCTCGATGAGCAGGTAACAGACGCCGCGGGCGTCGAGAGCCTCCCGGACCAGACTGACCGTCCGGTGGGCCAGCTCCTCGAATGAGCTGGCTTCCTCGCCGATCCGCGTCAACTCATCCAGTGCCTCCAGTCGATGTCCCAGAGCACGCTGGGCCGCGGCCCGATGCAGCAGCTCGGCACGTAGCCGGAAGTTGGCCAGCGAGATGCTGCAGATCCGGGCGATCGGCTCCAGGAAGTGGACGTCGAACTGCTGCCCCAACGGCCGGTCTGCCCATTCAAGGTGCAGGACCCCCGCCAGCCGGTCGTCCACGCGAAGGGGCAGGACGGCCTGCGCGCGAGCCGTTGCGGCGTTCTGCTCGGAGTCATCCGGCTGCGACAAGTAGACCCCGTGGTCCCTCTGGATCTCGCTGAAAGGTGGCCAGTCGCCGGGAACCCGCGGCGACTCGGTGAACGCGTCCCAGCTCTGACTCGGCTCCCCGACCCAGGTGATCGGATCGACCTTGGCCGAGGAGGGATCGACCAGGATGTAGCCGCCGCCGGAAGCGCCAGTGGCCAGGACCACCGCCTCGATCGTCTCCTGTGCGAGTCGCCCCAGATCGTCCGTGGAGGCCCCGAGGAGCGTCAGTTCCTGGAGAGCCCTCAGCTCGGCCGTCAGCCGGCGCTCGTGTTCCGCGGCCTCCGCCAACCCTTCGCGCATCCGGACGTTCGAATAGGCGATCGAGATGATCCGCCCGACGGCTTCCACGTTGCGGTCGTCCGCGTCCGTGGCCTCGCCCGGACTCGAGAAGAAGCACAAGAACGCGCCCAGGAGGCGGTCGCCTTCCCGCAACGGGAAGACCGCGTTCGACGTCACGCCCCGATCGACCATCGGTTGGCGATCCGGCTCGGCCGACAGGGTCCCGGCCGTTCGTTCCCGGTAGGCGCCGGCGCTCGGATCCGCCAGCAGCCGTTTCCAGAATCCGAAGGAGCTCGCGGGCCGGCTCTTGGCCACTGTCGTCATTGCGGCCGGCATGTGGAACGAGGCAATGATCCTGAGGCGATCGGCCTCCTCGCGGACCGCGAATCCGCCCTCTGCGCCCAGGGCGCCGACGATCCGTTCAACCAGTAGTTGGGCCATCGCTTCTTCGGATATGTCGCCGTGCGGGAGCAGGGTCAGGCTCATCAGCCTTTCCAGCTGAGCGGTCAGGTGTTTCTCCTGCTCCAACCCGCTTTCGAGGCGCTCCATGAGTCGAACGCTCTCCAAAGCTCCAACTACCTGCGCGGCAGCCTGGAAGATGACCGCGTCGCTGGGCCGACCCCACGCCCGATTGCGCGCTCCCAGCGCCATGAAGCCGACGGACTCGTCGCGGCTGCGCAGAGGGACCAGGAAGCCGGTCATGATGCCCTCTTTGGAGACAAGGGAGGCCACATCAAGACCGCCACGGAACGAACTCAAGCTCTCGAAGCCGATGATTTCGCCGGGCCTTTCCAGGGCGGCGGCGAGGTCCGGGATCTCGCTCTCGCGGATGATGTGGAGCAGCTCCCGGCTGAGCCCCCGACTTGCCTCGACCGTGATGCCGCCCTTCTCGCCCCAGGTCGCGATGATGGCGCTGTCGGCCATCGTCGCTTCGCACAAGCGCTCCAGCGCCGCCACGGCGACCTCCCGACGGGTCCTCGCACGCCCCGTTGCCACCGCCAGTGAGCTGAGGGCCAACGCTTCGGCTTCCAGGTGGGCAGAGGTCGTCACCTCGCGGCCCATTGCGATCACGCCGGCGGGCTCGTGCCGCTCATCGCGGAACGTCGTCAGGGACAGGTCCACCACGATGTTCCGACCGCAAAGGCTGCCGATGAGAGGCCGGTGCACGACGCGGCCGTGCCAGAAGCCCATGGCGGCGGCCTCGGCGGTCGCGTCCGTGCCGAGCGGCGATCCGTCGAGTCTCAGCTGTTCGATGACCTCGTTCAGCCGGCTTCCGACGGCGTCCTCTTCCGAGAACCCATAAAGGCGCTCGCCCGCCGGATTGACGGCTGTGACTCGGTCGGCCGCGTCGGTCGTGACGATCGCGTCGCTCATCTGCTCGACGACGACACCACCGATGCGGGCCGATCCGGCCAGGCTCCTCTGAATCTCGGCCTCGCGGCGTACTTTCCTACGCGCCGCGGCGCCGCCGATGGCCAGGCCGACCTGGCGGCCGATCTGTTCCATCCGGGCGGCGTCCAGCGCGTTCGGCGGCTGGTCGGCCCAAAGCAGCACCATCGAACCGATGCGCTGGTCGTCATGCCAGAGAGGGATCGCGCGCATGGACGCCAGCCCGAAGGTCCGGGCGCGTCGGGCCCAGGCTGGGGAACTTGCCGCTCCCAGTTCCATCTGGAACGGGGCCTGAGCCTCACGGACGAGCAAGGCCAGCGGCGAACGCGCCGGGTCGACGCCGCCCAAGGTGGCCCGGATCGCCTCTGGCGTGCTCGAACCGGATGCCAATGAGAAGCCATCGGCGTCATCGAGTATGGCCAGCGAGGCGCTCGCACCCCATGTGGCGGCGACGATCTCGATCGCGCGCGCCGCGACGTCGGAAACCTCGAGCGGCGTCTCGCTTCGCGGGGTGAGCACGGCAAGATCGCTCAGCATCCGATCCAGCCGCTCGTTCTCGGTGTGGTCTCGCATGCGAACCAGCACCAGCCCAGCCGTCGGCACTGCGAGCGAGATGATCAATTGAGCGGGAAACGGGTCGCCGGTGAGCGGCTGGACCGGTAAGCTGCGCACGATTGAGCCGGCCGCGAGCAGCTCCTCTCGTGACCTCTGAAATTCGCCTTCCGCCACTCCAACAAAGAAGCTGATCAGCGCCTTGCCCACAAGATCATCGGAGGTTGCTCGCAGGAGCGCCACCGCCGCGTCGTTGGCGTCGATGATGACGCTGGTCAGATCCGTGAGAAACAGGGCCTCGGGCGATTGAAGGAATAGGTCCCGATACGGGAGTGGGGCGGCCTCGGGGCCAGAAGCGGCCCGATCGGAGCCCTCCTGATCCCAGAAGAGCACTGCCACACCGGGGTTGCCATCGAACTCAGGCAGGCTGAGAAGCTGTATGTGCGCTCGGAGCCAGAGCGTCTTCCCGTCGCGGAGCCGCACCTGGAGCGGGCCGTGCCAGCCGACGTGCCGCTGGATCTCCTGGCGAAGCGTGGCTCCGCCGGTATCGTCCCCCCTGACCAGCGTCAGGAGATCCGTCCAGAGCGTGCTCAATGCGTCGAGAGCCGGGACTCCGATGATTCGCGCCGCGTGATCATTCCAGAGCACGATCTTGCCGGCCGGATCGACTATCGCCAGGCCAGCTCCGAGTCGCTCGAGCAGCCGCAGATCCGATTCCGCCAGCGTTTGCAACAGGCATTCCCGTCCGGGGCGCGATCATCCTCGAGCTTTCGTCGGGGCTTCTTCGCGCAGCTTATCGTAGCCCCAGGCGGGGTCCGGGCTGTAGCTGCCGACGGTCCCCGCTGGAGGTAGTCCGTTCGCCTGAGGCGGCCGTGAGCGAGCCGTTCTCCGGCGACTAACTGCGCACGGGCATGAGAACGTGAGGCTCAGCCGGCACCGATGGCCGGGGTTGCTGTATCCTTCGCGGCCGTGGGCCGGTAGCTCAACGGTAGAGCAAATGACTCTTAATCATTAGGTTGAGGGTTCGAATCCCTCCCGGCTCACCAGATTCCGAGTCCGAACCGATCCCTCCGAAGCTCGCCGGAGGGATCTCGACTGGATCTGACGGCCAGGTTGGCCGCAGGTCGTTTCCGGCTCAACCGCTCGGCGACTCGCCGACGATCTCCGCGTCGACCCGCCCAGCTCGTGCGGTCACCGTAGGGGCCCTGATTCACAACGAGACCCCCCGGCCGGGTGGCCGAGGGGTCTCCTGCGGACTTCGGCGCTACATGTAGTAGCCGGTGATGTCGACGATGACGTCGGTGCTCGCACTCCCGGCGCCGCCCACGACGAGGGTGACCTGGCGCTCCGCCGCTCCGATCCCGAGGCTGACTGTCCCGCCGGCCGCGATCGTCGCCCCCGAAGCCGTCCAGTTGATCGTCGAGGCAGTCACGGTCGTTGTCGTGCCGGGCAGGACGGAGACGAAGCCGGGGATCCCGGTGTTGGTGGCGGTGACCGTATACGAGACGGCCTTGGCCCCCACGGGGATAGCGTTGGGGGTGGTCACCGCGCCGGTATTGACGTTGATCGCGTCCTTCACGTTGATCGTCCGCGGCGCCCCCTGGACCAGCCGGCTGCTGAACCGGGAGTCGAAGACCCGGACCGGGGTTATGGGCACGAACGAGAGCGTCGGCAGGGTGTACTGGAAGACAACCCCGTCAAACCCATTTGCCGAGTTGGTCGAACCCAGGGCAATCTGCCAGTTGTGGCCGTTCGCCAGTGTCAAGCCACCCGAGAAGGTCATCGTTCCCGTGCGGATCCCGGCTCCACTCGCGATGGTGATGTTACGGGCGTTGGTGAAGTCGCCTCCATCCGCCTCCTGGTCGTATAGGAACCAGGTCTGGGCCGAGCCGGGCGGCAGCGCCCAGCCGTAGACGTCGATCTGCCAGAGCGTCGCCCCAGCCGGTAGCCCGAGGGGGGCCATCACGAGGCCGCTGGTGCTGTTGTAGAACAGATAGCCGTTGGCGAGCTCTTCATCCACGATGGTCGCGACACCGGCCGCCGACCAGGCGGTCAGATCGGCGGAGCCGACTGCTCCGATCCTCGCACCCGAGACAACTGAAAGAGCAGGCTGGGCTGCGTCCATCCCACCGGGCAGCCTGATTGCGGGACCGACACCTGACGACGTCGTCCCCTCCTTTGTGAGGTTGGAGTTGCTTGCTACGCCGCCCCCGGGCAGCGCCACGAGCAGGGCCGCAAGCGCGCCTACCGACAGAACCCGACCAGGAAACCGCATGGGACATACCTCCATTTCGGGAGGATCGGTCCTGCCATCTGGCTCCGCGCGAGGCTTTGGGCCGACCTGACGGACGTCGCCCAGGGGCCGCGGAGGCCTCTGCCGTCCTCCCGCTGTTCGGGATTGTGAGTCGGCCGAAACTGCGCTGCAATGGTCGGCTTGCGGACATGCTCCCCTGAGGTCGGCGGCGCTCGCTCCAGCCTCGGCATGGGTGAGGCTGTACGATCTCGCCCATGCGCGATCCCTACGAAGTGCTGCAAGTCCAGCCGAGCGCGGAGCCGGAGGTCGTCCGAGCCGCGTATCGAGTGCTCGCGCGCAAGTACCACCCGGATCTTGGCGGTGACGCGACGCGGATGGTCGCGCTGAACGACGCGTGGGACGTGCTGGGCGACCCCGTCCGGCGAGCGGCCTACGACGCATCGCGCGCCCAGGAGAGCCGCCCGCAAGCGCCGACGGCGCGCAATTGGCCCTCCGGCACGGCCGCACCAGCAACGGCATGGGCATCCGCGCAGACCGGGTCGATACAAACCCCTTTCGGCGCCGCTCCAGTTCCGGAGGCCAATCGAGCGGGGCCGCCGCCGGGACACCCGTCCGGTACCGTCCTGGACTTCGGTCGATATGCCGGTTGGTCGCTGGGCGAGATCGCCCGATACGATCTGGATTACCTGGAGTGGCTGCAGCGGGCCACGTTCGGGCGCCGACTCCGGGCAGAGATAGAAACGCTCGTGCGCCAGCGCCGCGGCTCCGGTCCGGCCAGTTCGCAGGGGCTCCCACGGCGTTAGCCAGGCGTACACGTCGAGCGCTCCTCGGAGAGCGCGGTCGTCGGCCCGGACAAGATAAGCGGCCCGGGGAGGGGGACCCAGGCCGCTTGATCTCTGGAGGAGACGCCCCGTCACTGGCGCCTTCTGCGTGGAGTTCGAAGGAGGATTGGAGCAGAGTAGTCATCCCTTGCTGAAAGGGTTCTGAAGAATCCCACCGCCCGGCCGTCGATGCCACTCGTCGGCGCCCCTCGGCACCATCTCACCTCGGCGCCAACTTGCCGATCGAGGCCGCCTGACGGACTCCGGAGTGAGGACGCCGGAGGGCCCAGGTCGGGCGACTTCTCGAGCTCGGCCGAGGCCAACGAGGGATGACGACGCTTCTTCCGTGCTAACCTACGCCCAACCTTTCCAGCCGGCCCTGTGAGGCCGGCGCACCGGTCCAGAGAGGCCGGGAAGGAGGCAAATGGTCGCCCGCCAGGAGAACCACCGCGCCCATACGGCCGGTGGCCTTTTTGTGAGTGCAGGTCGCGCCGGCGCCGCGCGATCCATCCGCTGCGCCGCGTGGCGCAGCTCCCGCATCCCGCGAAGCAACCCCCGCACCCCGTGAAGCAGCCGCCGTTCCCTCGCTCGAGCGCGGTCGTCGACCCGCGGATCGGTGACCACGGGCCGGCCTTGCTTGCCCTGGAGGACGGACGGATCTTCCCGGGCATCGCCTTCGGGGCGTTGTGTAGCGGACAGGGCGATCTCGTCGTGAACACCAGCCAGACCGGCTACCAGGAGATCGCCACCGATCCGTCGTACGCGGGCCAGCTCGTGGTCATGACCTACCCGCTCATCGGCAACTACGGCCGGTTGCAGCCGGACGACCAGTCCGGGCGACCCTGGCTGCGTGGCCTGATCGTCGCCAATGCCACCGCGGCGGTGCTGGACGGCGCTCGCCAGCTGGCCACGATGCTGCGCGAGGCGGGGATCCCGGCCATCGCCGGCGTCGACACCAGGGCCCTGGCTCGACACCTCCGCGCCAACGGCTCCTTGCGGGCGATCGTGACTGCGCCCGGCCAGACCGACCCGGAAGAGGCGCGCGCGCTGGCCCGATCCGTCCCTCGCTGGGAGGATCAGGATTTCGTGGCGCTGGTCTCGCCGGAGCGGACGCGCGACGAAGGCGATCCATCCGAGGGCGGTCCGCTGGTGGCCATACTGGACTTCGGCCTGAAGACGAACATCGTTCGCAGCCTGCGCAAACGCGGGGCGCGGGTGCGGGTGCTACCTCACACGGCAACGATCGCGGAGACTCTGGGTCCGGATGTCGACGGCGTGGTCTTTTCTCCGGGACCGGGCGACCCGGCCCGGCTGGACGGCCCCGTAGCGCTGGCCCGTGCGGCTATCGCCGACGGGCGCCCGCTGCTGGGGATCTGCCTGGGCCACCAGATTATCGGACGGGCCGCCGGGGCGAACACGCGGCGGCTTCCGTTCGGCCACCACGCGGCGAACCACCCGGTGAAGGACCTGGAGACGGGCCTGGTTCAGGTCACCGCCCAGAACCACGAGGTCACCGTCATCGGGGACACGCTGCCGGAGAGCAGCGGCTTCGTGGTCAGCCAGATCGATCTCAACGACGGCTCGGTGGAGGGGCTGCGCCACCGCACGCTGCCGATCGAGACGGTCCAATACCACCCCGAAGGGGGCCCCGGGCCATTGGATGCGCTGGCCGTCTTCGACCGCTTCGTTTCCTCGGCGCGAGCCCGCCATAGCGGAACTGCGCTCGAACCCACGGTCGGCAAGGTCGAGCCGATCCACCTGGATACGGCGGCGCTGCAGCGGCGGCTCCGGGGCATGACCTGAGGGATCCGGCCACCAGCCAACTACCGTTGGCGAATGGTCGCCGATTTAGCCCTCGCGCCGGCGCACCTGAGACCGAATGACCCCGCTCGGAGCTGGTCGATCTCGCGTGCGTGGCTCGGGGCCTCAAGCACCCGGCGACCCGCCGTGGCCGCGTATACTACGCCCGCTTTGAGCACGGGTCGCATCCCAGTCGCCCAGTGTCCGCTGCGGGGGTCAGGGAGCGGTCCACGGGACCCAGCCGGGAGGCAGCGCCTTCAGGTTCTCAAGGCGAAGACGGTAGTCCGAGGTTCATCAGGTCCGGCAGCCTCGAGCACTCGATACTGACCCGCGTGAGCTGGCGCGTCCGCGCGGATCGGGCCGATCGGCCGAAACATGCTCAGTCCCTTGCACGCAGCCCTTAGGAGATCAGCGATGTCGCAAGAAAGAGACAGCTTCGTGGAAGCGAAGTTGTCGAAGATGAGCCTGGCGGAGAAGTGCGGCCAGGTCCTCACCTTCACGTGGCGCGGCGCCTACCTCACCCCTTCGGGGATCGAGCAGATCACCCGCCTACACGCCGGCGGCCTGTGCCTGGAGCCCTACGCGCTCGAGACCTCCAAGAACAAGTACTGGGGCCGGTCGCAGATCGATCCCACCTTCAAGAAGCCGAAAGACTACTTCGACATCGCCCACACCTACTTCGACGATCAAAGCTTCGGCGTGAGCGTGGCGCCGGAAGAGCTCACCGTCGCACTCAACCGGCTGCAGGAAATCGCGATGGCGCGGCCGTCGGGCATTCCGCTCCACGTCACCATCGACATGGAGGGCGATTTCAAGAACGACTACACCTCCGGCCACGTTGTCCAGTTCCCGCCCCCCATGGCCATGACCGCCATCGGGGACGTGGATCTCGCCTACAAGGTGGCCTACACGCTCGGCACGCAGATGGCCGATATCGGGGTAACCCAGTTCTACCACCCCGTCTGCGACGTCAACATCAACCCGCTCAACCCTGAGATCGGCGTCCGCTCCTTCGGCGACGATCCGCAGGTCTGCGCGAAGTACGTCGCAGCGACGGTCCGCGGCTACCAGGACGCGGGCATAGTCGCCACCGTCAAGCACTTCGCCGGCCGCGGCGACTCGGCGACCGACGCACACGAGGTGCTCGACGTCTGTCGCGGCGACCTGGCGCGAATGCGCAAGGTCGAGCTGGTCACGTTCCAGGCTGGGATCGATGCGGGCGCCAAGGCCCTCATGACGGCGCACACGATCTTCCCCGCGTTCGACAAGGAGTACCCGGCCACCCTCTCCTCGAAGATCCTCACGGATCTGCTGAGAGGCGAGATGGGCTTCCAGGGCGTCGTGGTTTCGGATGCCATCGGCATGGCCGCCATCCTCAAGAAGTGGCCACTCCCTCAGGCCTGCGCCATGGCCATCAAGGCGGGCGTGGACACGATCCTCCTCAAGGCGGACGACGAGTCCCGCGCTCAGTGCTTCTTCGGGATCAAGAGCGCCGTCGAGCGCGGCGAGCTCTCCGAGGAGCGGCTCACGGACGCGTGCCGACGGCTGCTGCGCATGAAGTACGACCAGGGTCTCTTCGAGAAGGCCGGGAAGAACGATCCGGCCAAGACCCGGGCCAACGTCTGGAGCACGGAAGTCCAGGGCTTCTCGAAGGAAGTGGCGCACAAAGCCCTGCTCGTCGTGCGCGACGATAAGAAGCTGCTGCCGCTGAGCAAGGACAAGAAGATCCTCGTCATCGAGCAGTGCATCCCTTACTCCTTCCTGGGCAAGGACCTCTACAGCCATCCGCACATGTTCTGCGAGCAGATGGCCAAGAACTCGATCAACCTCATCCTGGACGACACGGCCTTCTATGCCACCGACGAGGATGTGGAAGAGGCGCTCGAGCTGGCCAAGCAGGCCGACCTGGTCGTGATGACCAACTACTTCGCCCGCATCGAGAAGCGCGGCAACAACCAGCACCTGGTGAGGGCCTTGAAGGCCGCGGGGCACAAGGTCGTCGTCGTGACCAACTTCCCCTACCGGCGAGGCACGACCAAGGAAGCGGACGCTGTCGTGTGCAACTTCTCGGGCTCGCCGGACTCGATCCGAGGCGCGGCAGATCTCCTGTTCGGGGCGATCAAGCCGTACCCAACGACCAAGATGCCCGTCGACCTGAGCGCGGAAGCGAACCTTCCCGACGAGGTGGCGATGGCTGCCCCGAAGAAGCCCGCGAAGAAGCCGGCCGGCAAGGCGGGCAACCCGTGGGGAGGTAAGTGCTAGACGATGCGCCTGCGGGCGGCGCCACTGGCGGCGCCACTGGCGGCGCCTCCGGGGACGTGGGCCGAGATCCGCTCGGCCTTGACGCCTGTCGACGCGTCGTCACGGTCCGATAACTACTGGTGACAACCAGGACGGCGCCTGCGGGGTCCCTCTCCGCAGGCGTTCCTTGATAGACCGGGGAGCGAGAGCAAGATGCCGAAACCCGCCGCCCTAGACGTGCGTGAGATCTACACCATCTCGGGGCCCAGGATCGCCGCCATCTACGAGCAGGCCAAGATGACGGTCCACTTCCAGGGGATGTCCAAGACCCTGCAGTTCCCGCAGACCGTTGCCCTGCAGGGCGCGCCCACGTGCTCGATCGGCATCTCTCCCTACGGCCTCTACAATCGTCTCAACGACGCCGGCCGGCTCATCATGCTCAACCAGAAGGCGGTTCAGTTCGGCTCCGCGCCGTATGTCCGGATCGGCGACAAGTGCACTCTGCTGACCCAGAAGCAGCCGGGCGCCGACGAGCTCCCGGACGATATCCCGCGGCTCCAGAACTACTACCACGCCCCGGTCGCCGAAAGGAACGTCTCCCTCAGCATCGCCACGCCGTCTCTGGAGATGGCCTTCAAGCTCGGCAAGATCAGGATCGTCCGCAGGCTCATCTCGCCGCTGCTGTCGGGCGACGAGCAGATGCTCATGCCCCTCGGCGTCGAGGAGTTCGAGGTGGAGAACACCTCGGATTCGGCCAAGGAAGTCACGCTCGTCGTGCCGCGGCCCTCTCTGGTCAATCTCCAGGAGAAGGAGCTCAAGCCGACCGACCAGGACAGCGTCTACGTCTGCGCGGCGGCGGTCACCGGCCACGAGCACGAGGAGTTCCTGTCCGGGGGCCTCCGGGGCGTGATCATGGGGAGCACGGAGACGCGCAATCGCATGGCCCTTGCCGTACCCGATCTACCCGGCGTCGAGGTGGACACGCAGCCCTACTTCTGCCTGAACAAGTACGCGGGAGACCTGCTTCTCAACGCCGATGGCAGCTTCTTCGAGAAGCGTGCGCCGCTGCCGCGGAACGACTACGGCTGCGCCGTCAGCCTGACTTTCACCGTCCCGCCGAAGTCGTCGAAAACGGTTCCGGTGGCGGTGGTGCTCGACTTCCCCGAGCAGGTCTACATCGACGGCGCGACCTTCGAGCGCAAGTACGTCAAGTCGTTCGAGAACGAGGCGACGCGCCCGGTGGAGATGGCCAGGCTCGCCCTGGACAGCTATCCGCGGTGGTGGGACCGGACCGTCGCGATCCAGAGGCGGGTATTCGACTCGATCGCATCCAGCGCCTCCTACGAGGGCGACCGAGCCGGTGCTCTCCGCCTGACTCGCCTGATCCTGAACGAGCTCCACCTGCCGCTCTCCAATGCCATCGTGTGGGTCGAGGACGAACAGGGCCGCGAAAGGGCGCGCTTCCTGGAATGCTTCGACTACGCCTATATCGACCCTTCGGACGTCGACTGGTACTCGATGGTGCTCCTCATGCTTTGCCCGCGGGTGGAGATGGATCTATGCCAGGGCTTCGTCGATTCGATCCAGGCCGTGGATCTCACGCCTCGCTGGTATCACTTCCACGCCTCCTTCGTCCAGGCCAGGCAGCACTTCCACGAGCATCCGGAGGCGTACGAAGGCGCCTCCATGACCCAGGTCCGTGACGACTTCAAGACCAAGGGCAGCGTGGCCCACGATCTGGGCGCGATGCCCAAAGGCCACCCGCTGCGGAACGTGAGCGACTACGCCTGGTACAACAACAACTACTGGGTGGACCTGTACCCCAAGCTGGCGATGCGGGTCCTGCGCAACGTCAAGTTCATGGGCGACCTGGACTTCCTGGAGCGGAACTGGGAGACCCTCAAGTTCGGCCTGGAGTCCCTGCTGGAGCTCGATTTCGACGGCGATGGTCTGCCCGAAGGCTACCCCGACGACGTGAAGAACACGTTCGACAACCTGGAGGTCTTCGGGGCCGACGCCTACGATGCGACCCAGTTCCTGGGCGGCTGCCAGGCCATGATCAAGCTGGCGCAGCTGGTCAAGGACAAAGAGGGCGAGGCGCACATCAGGAAGATCTTCGACAAGGGCTGGGACAGCCTCGAGAGGCTGTGGCGCGACGGAAAGAACGCGAAGGGCGACAAGCTCCAGTACTACGTCACCTGTTTCGATCCCGAGACAGGCAAGACCAACACCGACGTCTGGACCAACCAGCTCGACGCCCTTTGGTATCTGATCTCCATCGGCGAGGAGCCACTCATCCCTGAAGACCGAGCCCGCAAGATCCTCAAGACGATCTACCGAAACAACCGCTCCTTCATGGGCTGGGCCATGTGCAAGACCGAGGACCGCGGCGTGGTGGAATCGGATCAGGGCAAGGACGTCTACACGACCTCCAACTACGTGTTCGCCCAGCTCCTGGACTACTACGGCATGGCCAGGGAGAGCAAAGAGGTCTACAAGCACATGGACCGGGTCGTCTTCGAGTACGGGAACTCGATGATCACCCCGGACAACCTTCGAGCGGAGCTGGAGCAGGAAGAGGGCGAGTCAGCTCCGGGTGCTCATTACATCGTCGCCGCCTATCCGCGACCTGGCGCCGTCTGGACGCATCTGGTCATGAACTACGTCAAGGATCTGCAGGCGAAGAGCGGATCCAATACCGTTCCGTCGCGCAAGCTGATGCTCTTCTTCCCCGAGCTCTTGAGCGGTCCGGGGAGGTAGGGCCTCGCGCCCGCGTGCGTGTGCCCGCGCCGCAGTGCCGGCGTGCGTGCGCGCGGCGGGCGCGGCTCATTTGAATTCACCGATCTAGCCAGGAAATGGACGGGGATGCCCAAGACATACGACATCACCTTCGTCGGGCACATGTGCTACGACGAGATCACCCCCTTCGGCGGGGAGGCTCGCATATCTCCGGGAAGCGCCGTTCTGTGCGGCGCCATGGTCGCCGCGAGAGTGGGGAAACGAGTCGCGGCCGTGGTCAAGATGGCCCGGCAGGACGAGGACATCCTCCAGCCGATGAAGGATGTCGGCGTCGACACGTATCTCATCCCGAGCGACGAGACCACCTACTCCCGGGTAATCCACGAGTCGGAGAACGTGGACGAGCGCCGGCTGATCCTGGCCAAGTCGGCGGGCCTGATCGACATCGCCGATGTCCCGCCTCTCCAGACCCGGTGCGCCCACCTGGCCGGAATCTCGGACACCGAGTTCGACATGCCGCTGATGAAGGGCCTCAAGTCCAGGGGCTACAGCCTCTCGGTCGACATGCAGAGCTTCGTCCGGCACGTGACGCCCAGCCGTGAGATCGAGTTCAGCGACGTCGCCGACAAGCGCGAAATCGTGGCCATGATGGACAAGGTGAAGCTCGACGTCGTCGAGGCCCGGATCCTCACCGGGACCGAAGACCTGGAGAAGGCGGCCATCATCGTCGAGAGCTGGGGCTGTCCGGAGATCGTGATCACTCACTCGCCCGGCGTTCTGGCCCGCGTGGACGGCAAGACCTTCTACGAGAAGTTCTCCAACAAGAGCATGGTCGGCCGGACCGGGCGGGGCGACACCACGTTCGCCGCCTACCTCTCCTACCGGCTGGACCACGATCCGCTCGAGTCGTTGAAGTTCGCGGCGGCGCTGGTCTCGATCAAGATGGAGACGCCCGGACCGTTCCAGGGAACGATGGAAGAGGTCGCCCGGCGACTGCGCGAAGCGCACTCGTCCTGATAGGCGACGGGACGGTGATCTAGCCCTCGCGCTTGCGCACCTGATACCGAATGACGGTCTTGGGCGCCTTCGCAGCGGGTGAGGAGAGGTACTCCTCCTCATGCGGGCCGGCGATCTCATATCCCTCGGCGGCGATGAAGTCGTGTAGCTGCCGGATCGTGGGTTCTTCCTCGGCGTAGGTGCCGACATGGAGGATCTGCGCCACCGACCCGTACTCCCAGGGCTCGATCGTGACCGGCGTCTTCTGGTCCTTCTGCACGAGTTCCGTCGTGCTCTCCGGGATCGGGATCGCCCAGGCCGCCTCCCACTTCTCGCGTGGGATCGTCATCCAGTCCGCGCCGCCGAACCACCGCGCACACGGAGGGCCGACCTTGTAGTCCACGCCCTGCTTCTTGAGCGCGAACTTGAGGGAGTACACGGCGCCGTAGAGCGCCGGAAAGACCGTCGCGCCGACCACGGTCGGATCGCCCACGGTATGCACGACGGCCATCGTCACGGCGGGCATCTCCGCGAACTCGGGCACGAACGGCTTCATCTTCTTGGGCATCTCTCTCGCCTCACTCCTCTTCTCGAACCGCTTCACGAATGCGGCCACCCAATCGCGTCCCGACTGCAGCGAGTGCTCGCTGTAGTCGAAGACCTCATCGACGAACCACTCCACCTGCTCCAGGGAACGGCGCTTCGCCCTGACTGCGCGCAAGCGCTCGTCCAGCACGGCCTGGCACGCACGCGCAGCCTCGAGCGCTCGGTCCGCGGGAAGCCCCGGGAGGTTGGCCAGTCCCAGCAGGAACGGCATCTTCGCCTGCGTCGTGCTCAGGGCCGCCAGGCTGGCCTCAGTCCACACCGAGAAGCCCTTGGGGGTGGGGGAGTAGACCCTGCGCGCCGGGCCTTTGCTCGCCGTATCGTCGCTGTGTCCCTCCACCAGCCCCGCGCGCTCCATCTTGCCGAGGACGTAGTAGATCGACGAGAACCCCACGTCGGTCCAGTCGCGCATGCCACGCTCGGCGACAACCTGCTCGATCTCGTATGCGTGGCGTGGGGTCTCAACGACCAGGCTCAGCACGGCAAGTTCCGCGTTGGTCATCGGCGACGGCCTCCTCGCATCTATTCTAAATTGAGGATAGACGGGTGTCCAGAGGGAGTGGAGGATGGCTCCGGTGCCCGTCCCGGTCGCCGCCTTCGTGGATCGCGGCGCTGGCGAGCCGTATGCTTTGGCAGGTTGACGGGTCGAAGCGGCCGGGACGGCCGCGACGGACACCCGATACAGATGAGATGCAGGTGCACGAGATGGCGACCGGATCGACTGCCGGCACGATCGACGAGTACATAGCGAGATTCCCTGGCGAGACTCAGAAGGTGCTGGCGGAGTTGCGTGCGCTCATCAAGGCGGCAGCGCCGGGCGCGACCGAGTGCATCAGCTACGCGATCCCTACGTTCGACCTGAATGGGCGTCACCTGGTCCATTTCGCGGGGTATGCGCGGCACGTCGGCTTCTATCCGATCCCCAGCGGAATGGAGGCATTCAAGGAGGAGCTCAAGCCGTACAAGCAGGGCAAGGGCTCGGCGCAGTTCCCCCTGGACCAGCCGCTGCCCAAGGACTTGATCCGCCGGATCGTCGAGTTCAGGGTCCGCGATAACACCGGCCAACGATCGACGTAGCCCGCCCGGCTGCGATGCCGGAGGTGCCCGTCCGGCCCCGCCGCCCAGGCGCTGATTCGCCGGGCGAGAGAGGCGACGGCGGGGGTTCAGGCGTACCGCGGGCCTGACTTCCGGCTGGACGTCGCCGCGGAGGAGGAGCTGGGTTCGCGGTGATGCCGCCGGGCTACACTGGCGGGGGCTCTGATGGATGGGGAATCCTGACGGAGGCAGAAGAAGAGAGGAGCCATTGCCGTGTCGCGCCTTGGTGGATCCTCGCTCGCGCTCAGGTTAGTCGCCGCGGCTTCCCTGGGATGGGCTCTCTCTGGTTGCTCCTCCGCTCCGGGAAGCCCATCGCCGGCGGCGCCCACGCCCGCCACGGCCTCGGCCATGGCCACCCCCACGAACACGGCAACGGCTGCGGCCACGACCGGCCGGCCCGGCCAGCAGGACATCATGAAGATCCCGCTGGTAACCGGCATCTACACGGCAGACCCCGCCGCTCACGTCTTCGGCGACAAGCTCTACGTCTACACGTCCCACGACCGCGACACGAATCTGCCCGACGACTCGCTCGGCGGTCAGTACGACATGACGGACTACCACGTCCTGTCGTTTGCGGACATGCACACCCTGCCGGCCGATCTCGGAGAGATCCTGAACGTGAAGAACGTCCCCTGGGCAGAGAAGCAGATGTGGGCCCCGGACGCCGCCTTCAAGAACGGCACCTACTACCTGTACTTCCCCGCCAAGGACAAGCAGGGCGTCTTCCGCATCGGCGTGGCGACGAGCACTTCACCGGCCGGCCCGTTCGTCGCTCAAAAGGAGCCGATAGCGGGCAGCTTCAGCATCGATCCCGCGGTCTTCGTGGACGACGACGGCCAGGCGTACATGTACTTCGGGGGACTGTGGGGTGGCCAGCTGGAGAGGTGGCAGTCGGGGACCTACAACCCCAACGCTGCGCCGGGCGGCGGGGACGGCGGGCAGAAGGCACTCGGTCCCAGGGTCGCCAGGCTCTCCGGGGACATGCTCAGCTTTGACGGTCCCGCCAAGGAGGTCTCCATCGTCGACGCAGGCGGCCAGCCTCTGTCGGCCGTGGACAGCCGGCACTTCTTCGAAGCCTCCTGGGTTCACAAGTACAAGGGCACTTACTACCTCTCGTATTCCACCGGCGAGTCACAGCACATGGCCTACGCCACGAGCGACAGCCCGATAGGGCCCTTCGTCTTCCGAGGGTACGTTCTGACCCCGGTTCAAGGCTGGACCACCCACGGTTCCATCGTGCAGTTCCAGGGAGGGTGGTATCTCTTCTACCACGACGACTCTCTGTCGGGCGTGGACCACAAGCGCTGCGCCAAGGTCGCCCCCCTGACCTACAACGCCGACGGCACGATCCAGACCATCAATCCCTGATCCATTGGGTGCCCGCGGGGCACAGCCACGACGGCCCAGCAAGGAGAGGTTGAATGCTTGCAAGCTGGACACAGGACGACTTCACCGCCGGCGGCGTGCGCCTGCATTACTACCGCACCGGCCATGGAGACAAGCGCCCCCTGGTGCTGGTCCACGGCTTCTCGGATAGCGGTCTGTGCTGGTCACGCACGGCCCACGATCTCGAAGCCGATTACGACGTAATCATGCCGGACATGCGCGGCCACGGCCTTTCGGCCCGGATGCGGCCGGGTGATGACGTGGACATGGCCGCTGACCTGGCGGGCCTCATCCGGGGTCTGGGGCTGAAACGGCCGATCGTGGGCGGGCACTCCATGGGAGCGGCGGTCAGCTATCAGACCGGGCTGCGCTTCCCGGAACTGGCCAGCGCCTTGCTTCTGGAGGATCCGCCCTGGTGGATGGGCCGGCCCGTTCCGCCGCCCGGTCGGTCCGATGAGCATCCCATGTCCGATTGGGGCAAGAGCCTGGCAGGAAAGACCCTGGCGGAGTTGCTGGCGCAATACCGTGAGGAGCAGCCTCACTGGTCCGACGAGCTCGTGCGATCGATGGCTGAGTCCAAGAAGCAGCTCGATCAAGCGATCGTAGATACGCTGGTCGACAAGCTGAATAGCGAGGGATCGGGCTGGCTCACGACCATCCAGGACATCACACAGCCGGTCCTGCTCCTGACGGCCAACCCGGAGCTTGGGGGCATCGTGACACCCGAGGTTCAGGCAAAGGTTCGCGAGTTGAACCCCAGGGTGACCATCGTCAACGTCCCCGACGTGGGCCACCTCATCCGGTATGACAACTACGCGGCCTTCATGGATGCCCTGCGGGCTTTCCTCGCACAGATTCCGTCCTGACCGATGTCCGGCTGGACAGGCTGGGGAGCTACCCAAGCACCGCGATGGCTCGATCGCAGTCCTCCGGTCGCAGGTAGAGCACGACGCCGTAACCCCCATTGACGTGGGCGATTCCGCAGGACTCCTCGATCTGAATGCCGGCCTGAGCGAGCTTCCTGTAGATACCCGCCAGAGCGCCCGGCTGCTCGTCACCGGTGATCAGCACCGCAGGGTAGGGGCCCTCTGCCGTCAGTCCCGCCTTCGCGGCCCCGGCCGTGAGCTTCGAGCCGTCGATTGGGAAGAGAGTGAATTGCGTACGCGCGCGCCCCAGAGGAACGGCCTTGTAGGCCAGGAAGTCGACGCCCTCACCGACGATCGTGCCGAGTAACGCGGAGCCTTCGGCTAATTGCCCCTCGACCGTCAGGTTGTAGTACTCGACTCGTTTGACATCCAGCGGCATGGGTTCCCCCTTTTGCGACGTCTCGTCCACGAACGAAGGCATCATGAGGCGAGTCGCGGACGGCTGCTCGCTCGTCGACTTGGGAGACCGTCTCGCTTCCTATCCATCCAGGCCGGTGGGCCAGCAGCCGTCCCTTCGTGATAACCTACGGCCAACCTTTGCGGCCGGTCCTGTGAGGCCGGCGTACCGGTCCAGAGAGGCCGGAAAAGGAGGTCCATGGTCGTCTGCAACGGGAACCACCGCGCCAATTTGGCCGGTGGCTTTTTTGTGTGAGAGAGCCGCCGTTGCCGCAGCCCGAGAAGCCCCCCGTGCCGCCGCCCGCCGGGCCGCCACAGGCCGCGCCACCGCACGCTGCGCCGTACGCCGCGCCGGCCTTGCGTGAGCGCGCACCCAAGCCCAAGAGCGCGCTGATCATCGGTTCCGGGCCCGTCGTGATCGGCCAGGCCGCCGAGTTCGACTACGCCGGCACCCAAGCCTGCCGAGCCCTTCGGGGCGAGGGCGTCCGGACGATCCTGGTCAACTCGAACNNCAAAGAGCGGCCGGAGGGGCTCCTGGCCGGCCTCGGCGGCCAGACGGCCCTGAACCTGGCCGTGGCCCTGGCCAAGGCCGGCGTCCTGGACAAGTACAACGTCCGGCTCATCGGCACGCCGCTGGAAGCGATCGAGATGGCCGAGGATCGGGAGAAGTTCCGCGACCTGCTCGACCGGATCGGCCAGCCGTACGCGCCCAGCTGCATCGTCGAAGGCGAGACGGACGAGGCCCGCGATCACGCTGCCCGCGAGGCGCTCGCTGAGATCGGCCTGCCGGCCATCATCCGGCCCGCCTTCACCCTGGGCGGCACCGGCGGCGGCATCGTCGAGACCGAGGAGGCCTACTGGGAGCGGACGCGCACCGGCCTGAGGCTCAGCCCCATCCACCAGGTGATGATCGAGCGCTGCCTGGTGGGCTGGCAGGAGATCGAATACGAGGTCATGCGCGACGCGGACGACACCTGCATCGCCGTCTGTTCGATGGAGAACGTCGACCCGCTGGGAGTCCACACCGGCGACTCGATCGTGGTCGCGCCGGTCCAGACGCTGCCGGACCCGGTCCACCAGCGGCTGCGCTCGGCCAGCCTGGCGATCATTCGGGCGCTGGGAGTGGAAGGCGGCTGCAACGTCCAGTTCGCNNCTCGCCCGACTACACCGAATACGCGGTCATCGAGGTCAACCCGCGCGTCAGCCGCAGTTCGGCGCTGGCGTCCAAGGCGACGGGCTATCCGATCGCCCGCGTGGCGGCGCAGATCGCAGCCGGGCGACGGCTGGCGGAGATCCCCAACGTCGTGACCGGGACCACGGTCGCGGCCTTCGAGCCTGCGCTGGACTACGTGGTGGTCAAGCTGCCGCGCTTCCCGTTCGACAAGTTCCCCAAGGCCGACCGAACTCTCGGCAGCCAGATGAAAGCGACCGGCGAGGTGATGGCGATCGACCGGACCTTCGGCTCGGCGCTGAACAAGGCGCTGCGGGCGCTCGAACAGGCGGGCGCGGGATTCCTGGCCGAAAACGCCGGCTGGACGGCGACGCTCGAGTACCTGATGGAGCCTGCCGCGGCGGAGCCGACCTTCGTCACGATGGATGGCACCGGACTCCTGTGCGAAGCGCGGGCCTACGCCGAACGAGCCGCCTATCCGATCGTTCTGAAGCGGTTCCTGGCCCCTTCCGACTCGCGGCTGTGGCGGATCCTCGCCCTGCTTCGGCGCGGAATGCCGGCCGAGACGATCCGGGGCGTGACCGGCATATCGCCGTGGTTCCTGTGGGAGTTCGAGCGGGTGATCGCGCTGGAGCGCGAAGTCCGGAAGATGGGGGCGCGGCTCGCGGATCCACGGGACGGGGAAGCGGGCATTCTCCTGGCGACGGCAAAACGCGACGGCTTTGGGGATCGCGAGCTGGCGCAGATGGCCGGCGTCACGGCCGAGGCGGTACGCCTGGCGCGGATGGAGCTGGGCATCGTCCCTGGCTACGCCATGGTGGACACGTGCGCGGCCGAGTTCGCCGCGGAGACGCCGTACTTCTACGCCACGTACGCCGCATCGGGTTCCGAGCCGGAGCTGCCGCCCGTGGCGCGGCCGGCGGCGCTGGTCATCGGCTCCGGGCCGGTCCGGATAGGGCAGGGGATCGAGTTCGACTACTGCGCGGTCCAGGCCGCGGCCGAGCTTCGCGTCCAGGGCTGGCAGGCGGTCATGATCAATTCCAACCCGGAGACGGTCTCGACCGACTTCGACGCGTCGTCGCGCCTGTACTTCGAGCCGCTGGACCCGGAGAGCGTTCGTTCGGTCGTGGAGGCCGAAACGCCTGAGAGCGCGCCGGGCGAGCCCGCGACGCCGCTCCTCCCGGCCTTCGTCCAGTTCGGCGGCCAGACGCCTCTCAACCTGGCCGGGCCGCTCGCCGCGGCTGGGATCCCGCTCCTTGGCGCCAATCTCGAGACGATCGACCAGGCTGAGGACCGTCTGCGCTTCGCCAACCTGGTCGAGTCGGTCGGCATCCCGCAACCGGAAGGCGGCATGGCCCGCTCGATCGAGGAAGCGCTGGCGCTGGCCGACCAGATCGGCTACCCGGTCATCGTTCGGCCGTCGTTCGTCATCGGCGGGCTGGCAATCGACTTCAGTTACTCGGCGTCCGACCTGGTGGACCAGCTGGCGCGCGCGACGGTCGTGGACCCAGACCGGCCGGTCCGGATCGACCGCTACCTCGAAGGGATCGAGGTGGACGTGGACGCCATCGCCGACGGCGAGACGGTCCTGATCCCGGGACTGCTCGAGCACGTGGAGCGGGCGGGGGTCCATTCGGGCGACTCGGTGGGGATGTTCCCGCCGCAGACGGTCTCGGTCTCCGACCAGGGGCTGATCGTCGACGCCATGGATCGGATCGTTCGGGCGCTTGACGTGCATGGGCTGGTCAACGCGCAGTTCATCGTCCGCGACGACGGCGTGTACCTGATCGAGGTCAACCCGCGGGCCAGCCGGACGGTGCCGTTCATGAGCAAGGTGACCGGCGTCCCGATGGTCAAGCTCGCGGTCCGGATCGCCCTGGGCGAGACGCTCCGCGATATGGGCTGGGGGAACGGGCTCCTGGAGCCGCCGCCACTCGTCGCGGTCAAGGCGCCGGCCTTCTCCACGGCCAAGCTGCGTGGCGTGGACCCGTCGGTGGGCCCGGGGATGCAGTCCACCGGCGAGGTGATCGGTATCCACACGGACCCGCGCGTGGCGCTGGCCAAGGCAATGCAGGGCGCGGCCCTCATCCCGCCGCGGCCGGGAGCGGACGGTGCGCTGGCGTTGATCTCCGTCGCGGAACGGGATCACGGGGAGCTGCCGCGCGTGGCCCGGGCCCTGGCTCGGGCCGGCTACAGGTTCGCGGCCACTTCCGGGACGGCCGCGGAGCTGCGCGGGTTGGGCTACGAGGCGCAGGTCGTGGCCAAGGTGGGGGAGACGCCGGAGCCGGGTGGGGCGTCGATCCTGGATCTCATCGCCTCGGGCAAGGTCCGGCTCGTGGTCAACACGCCGTCGCCCAAGTCGGGGCCGGTTCGAGACGCCATCGAGATCCGCCTGGCCGCCACCGCGGAAGGGATCCTGTGCCTGACCGCGATCGAGACCGCGGTTGCCGCCGCCGAGGCGCTGGACCCTGATCTGCTCGAACGGCTGGCGGAGGTGCGCTCGCTCGGCGAATGGGTCCCCGATCCGGGCCGGCCGCGGGGCGTTGCCGGGGGCGTGGCCTGAGCGCGTCGCCGCGTCGCGAGCGCATCGCGGCGTCGCGAGCGCATCGCCGCGTCGCGAGCGCATCGCCGCGTCGCGAGCGCATCGTGTCGGCCTTCAGTAACCTGATGGCACATTCTCGTGCCAGGTGCCTCGGTGTTTAGCCTCCCCAGTCTCCAGTTCAAGCTCTTCGGGTTCCCGGTCGCAATCGGGCTCGACTTCCTGCTGATCGCTTTCCTGTTTGGCTCTTTCCTGCCCGGCGAGTACCTGGTCATCTGGGTGGCGATCCTCGCCGGATCGATCCTGATTCACGAGTTGGGTCACGCCTTCGCATTGCGCCGGTACGGCATCACGCCCCAGATCCGGCTGTGGGGCATGGGAGGGCTGACCACCTGGGGATTCGAGCTTCCTCCACGGAAGACGATCGTGGTCAGCGCCGCCGGGCCGTTGCTCGGTGTCGCGATTGGGCTGGCCGCCATGCAGGTGGAGCCCCGGATGCAGGCCGGCTCGACGGCCGAGTGGACGGTCCATATGGTCGTTTTGATCAACCTGTACTGGGGACTGCTGAACCTGCTGCCCATCGCCGCCCTGGACGGCGGCAACATCACCACGAGTGCGTTCATGGTGGTGCTGGGGCCGAGGGGACGGGTGCCGGGGCTCATCTTCGTGGCCCTGTCGAGCCTCGTGATCGCCGCCATCGCCTTTGCGATCGGCTTCGCCTACCTGGCGGTGATCGTTGCGATATTCGCGCTCCTCAACCCAGTGCCCTACGTGGAGCTGCGCCGCATCCTGTCCAGCCGAGCCCACGCCTCGCCTGGACACGCGCCGGCGTCGTCTCGGACGCGGTCGGGGGACGGGCACTCGGGCGGCCGATCCGTGGCCGCCTCCCCGGCCGGGGCGCGCCGGGTCTTCGGCGAGGCCTACGTGGAGACGCTGGGGGATCGGGCCCGTGGCGTGGACCTGGACGATCTGGAGACCCGTCCGGCGCCGCTCACCTCGGACGTGGCCACGATGGTGGCGCGCGGCGACGACGCGGGCCTCGCGGCTCGCCTGACGGCCGAGGAGGACCCGCTCACGGTCCTCGCCATCGTCGCCAGGGTCGTGGACGGCAGGCGGATCGGCGGGGTGCTGAAGATGCTGAAGCTCGGAGATGGGCGTGGCGCGGATGGGCTGCTCAAGCTGCAGGTCGGGCTCTTCGCGCTCGGTCGGTTCGAGGATTCGATCGGTGCGGCCGGTGCGCTCGGCGCCGACGGCAGTTCCGCCAGCGCGTTGCTCGTGGCCCGCTGCGGCGCTCGGATGGGGGACCGCAAGCTCGTTCGCCAGGGGCTGGAGCGCGCGGTGGCACTCGGCCATGTTTCTCTCTCGGACGCGGCGCTGGGTGACATCGCTCGAATGGGACCGGACGAGCGAGTGGCCCAGCTGCTCACGAGACTGCGGGCGAGCCAGACCGCCTGACCGAGTGGCATAGAGTCGAGAACCCGGTGTTCCGAATGGGCGGCCGCTGCTCGCACCACCCAGTTGCGTAGGCCGAGCCGGCTCAACGCCGCGTGCGATAGTTGTCGCGCGGCACGTTCCCGACATGTCAGCTAGGACGACCCCATGGGCACCCGAATCTCGCATCTACCATTCGTTGCCGGCCTGCTCGCCTGCGCCGTGGTCATTGCCGGTTGTGGCGCGACCGCCGCGACGCCGACTTTCTCGGATCCAATCCCTGTCGTCGCGGCGCCCACCGTACCCTCGTGGTTCAACGTCCAGATGACGGACGTGACGACCGGCAAGCCGTTCAAGATCAGTGACTTCTCCGGCAAGGTCGTCCTGGTCGACACCATGGCGACGTGGTGCCCCACCTGCCAGGGCGAGATGAGCCAGGTCGGGCGGCTGCCCGGTCTCGTCGGCGCCGGCGCCAGCGACCTCGTGACGATCAGCCTCGACGTGGACCCCAACGAGGACGCCACGATCCTCAAGAAGTTCGCCGCCGCCAACGGCTTCACCTGGCGGATCGCGGTTGCCCCAATCGAGGTCGGCCGGTTTCTCGAGATGAACTACGACCAGCAGTACCTCAACCCGCCGCTTCAGCCGATGCTCTTCATCGACCGCACGGGCGGCGTCTACGGGCTCCCGTTCGGCATCAAGTCGGCCGAGAGCATCCAGAAGACCCTGGCTCAATACCTGGCCCAATAGCCAGATGGATGTCGCGCTGACATCTTTCTCCTTCGGTCTGCTGGCCACGACCAGCCCTTGCCTGCTGCCGTTGTATCCCGGGTTCCTGGCGTACCTGAGCGGGCAGGCCGGATCGGAGCGAGGTCGGCAGCGCTACTTCCTGGGCATCTTCGTGCTCGCCGGCGTGATGACGATGATGGTCGTCCTGGGGGGCCTGATCGCCCTGCTGGCGGTATCGATCGGCCGGGCGCTGGCGATCCTGATACCCCTGGCCGTTGCCGCGATCTTGATCCTGGGCGTGCTGCTTCTCCTGGATCGCAACCCCTTCTACCGGCTGCCCCAGATCAAGGTCCCGCTCCTGCGCCGCCCACTCCTAAACGCTTACGTGTACGGGCTGCTGTACGGGCCGATCGCCATGCCGTGCTCCGGTGCGCTCGTCGTCGCCATCTTCGTCTACTCGTTCACGCTCGGCGAAGCGGTAAGCAAACTCTGGATCTTCCTCTGGTTCGGGCTCGGTTTCGGCGTGCCCCTACTGGCACTCTCCCTTCTCTCCGGGGCCCTGCAGCGCCAGCTGACCCGCTGGTTCGCGCTCCACAGCCGGGCCATCAACGTCGTCGGCGGCCTGCTGCTGATCGGGACCGCGATCTACGACCTGGCCGCGAACTGGGACGTGCTCGTGCTCTACTACACCTGATCGAGACGACTTCGCGGCGGAGTACCGGAGGGTCGCTCCTGAGTGGCTGGAGACTCGGGCGGGACGGAACCGCCCGCTGCTTCGTCAGTCTGTTCATGATGGAAGCGACCGTCGACAGGGGAATTGATGATGTGCTCGAGCAGGTAGGGGAGGCGCGCACGGACGAGCTCGACGAGACCTTCGCCACGCTCTACCGGGAGCGCTACCGCGATGTGTATCGCTACGCATTGCTGATGCTGAGGCGGGTCGAGGACGCAGAAGACGTCTCCGCCGAAGCGTTCCATCGAGCCTTCGCGGCCTGGCAAGCCGGCCATGGACCGGAGGGACGGGCCCTGCCGTGGCTGCTGCTCATCACCAGGCGGCTGGTCATCGACCGAACCCGGCGCCGGCGACTCCTGTCGTGGCTTCCGCTCGCGTCGTTGAGCCCCGCCCACGAGCCTTCCAGAGAGGCCGAGACCGGCCGGACGGAGTTCTGGCTCTGGTTCGAGCGGTTCGCTCGTGAGCTCTCGCAACGTCAGCGTGAAGTCTTGATCCTGCGCTACCAGCGTGACCTGGACGACGACCAGATCGGCGAGATCTTGGGGATCTCCGCCTCGGCCGTTCGATCGCTCGTCGCGCGAGCCTGCGCAGCCCTGCGCCGCAACCCGGAGATCTGGCAATGAGTGAGAATCAGCATTCCGATGACGAGATCCTGAATGGCGTGCGCCGCCGATTGGCCGGTGCCGAGCCGCTCATCCCGCAGCCGCCGGCGTTGGGGCCGGCCTTCACCGAGGCTGCCCAGGCGCGCCCGAGGGTGGTTGTGCGCAGCCGGCTTGGATTGGGCGGCTTCGCGCCGCTGGCTCTGATCGCGGCGCTTGTGGTGGTCGTCGTTGGAGTTGGCATAGGAAGCCAGACTCTCCAGGGAAATGGAACCGGCGCATTCGCCGGGACTCCAGGGCCCTCCGGATCGCCGGCGTCCCCCAACTACCCTGGGTTCGGCCTTTCCTATCAGCTGGTGCATCCGGCCGGCACCCAGGTGACCCCCGCCGAATTGGATGCGACCAAGGCGGTCCTGATCAAGCGCGCTGAGTCTTTGGGGCCGACGTCCTATTCGGTCAATGAGGCGCCACCGGATGGGATCACGGTCTGGTTGGAAGGCGTCCCCGACACGGCGGAGGTGCGCACACTGATCGGCCAGACCGGACACCTCGAGTTCGTGCCGCTGCCGCCCGAGACATATGGAACCTCTGGCTCTCCAGGTCAGAAGATGCTGCCGACCACAGGCGAAACGATCGACCCGTCGCTGCCGGCGCAGTTCACAGGGGCGGACTTGGACCCGAGCCTGGTGTACATGCGCGAGGACACCGCGACGGGCGGATTGGCACTCGAGTTCGGGTTCAAGGAGCCGGCGGCCTCCGCGCTCGAGACCTGGTCCACGCAGCACGTAAACGACTTCTTCGCGATCGTTCTCGACGGGAAGGTCGTGTCCGTGCCCTACATCAAGTCGACGATCATCGGCGGCAAGGGCGAGATCGCGGGCGACTTCACGACGCAAAGCCTCGCGGAGCTGGCCACGGTTCTGCAATCCGGCTGGCTGCCTTACCCGCTTCTCGGGGGCGAGACCGGGCCCATCGGCGGGCCGGTGGAGTCGGGCGTGCCGCTCCCTTCGGGCTTGGCGATCCCTTCGGACGTGCCGATGCACTCGGGCGCGCCGATGGAGTCGGGCGGGGCGATCCACTCGGCCGCGCCGATGGAGTCGGGCGTTGCGCTCCCTTCGGGCGTGCCGACTGGAACGTGCGGGCCGAGTGAGATGTGCGTGCCGACTGGATCGGGTGGACCGAGCGCCATCGAGTCACCGCCGGCCGCCTCCAGCCCCCAGCTCTAGGCCCTCTCGACGAGGGAGGGGCTTTCCGAAGCCACCGTGGTAGCCGCCAGCGTCCCCTCCGCGTCCGCGACCGCGGCGGCCACTCGGTCGGTCCCGCGGAACCAGGTCCAGAGCAGGGCCGTGGCGGTCGTGTACAGCACGATGATGGTGACGAAGTCCACTGCGTAGCCGGCGGTGAATCCGAGCGACGCCTGGAGAGCGCCGTAGTACGGCGACGCGATCGCCCACCCGAGCGACCACAGCATCGTCATTCCGGCTGCCAGCGTGGCTCGCTCCGCCGGGGAGACGCGCTCCATCGCGAACGCGTCGAAGATCGGGCTGCCCGCGTTCATCAGCGAGTTGCGCACGGCCAGGGCGATGATCACGGTCCACAGCATCGGGGAGAAGCCGAGGACGACGAGGAACGGGATGCTGGCCCCCTGCACCAGCACGATCGATCCGATGCGGCCGAATCGGCTGGCGAGAGCCGGCTGAGCCAGGATCGCGGCCGCGGTGCCGAGGCTGGTCACGGCGAAGATCACGTTCACTTCTGTGAGACCCAGGCCGAACTTGTTCTCGATGAAGACGTTCAGGAAGGGGATCAGCTGGCCGGCACCCAGGGACGTCAGGAATCCCGGCAGAAGCAGCCGGAAGAAGAGGCGCTTATCCAGGATGACGATGCCGAATCGGCTCGCCCCGGCGGCCGGCGCTCGACCGGCCGCCGGCCTGTCGCTGGTGAGCAGCCACACGGTCCCCAGGGAAAGGACACCCAGGATCGCCACTCCGGACAGGAGGATCTGATAGGGCGCCGCGGCTGAACCGAGGTTCAGGCGAGAGGCGATTTCGGGGGCCAGTGCTCCACCCGCGAGGGCGGCCACCAGGCCCGTAAGAAACCCAATGGCGGACCAGATGGCGAAGTACTCGTTGCGCTGGTCCGGCCGGGTGTGCTCGGCGATGAACGGGATCTGGACCACGCTGACTGCCATGGACCCGGCGCCGAGCGCGGCTACACCCACGAACAGCAGCGGCAACTGGCCTGGCAGAAACGCGAGTAGCGCGACCGCCACCAGGACCATGCCCGCGGCCATCACGCTGCGTCTTCCGAACCTGTCGGAGAGCGCGCTGGCCGGGAGGGCCGTCAGGACGCCTGCCAGCGAGTAGGCAGCCAGCAGCCAGCCGATCGTCCACTTCAATCCGATCGACTCCAGGTAGAGGTTGAAGTCGATGAAGTAGAGGCTGATCGCCGCCCCAAAGACGACCGTGGTCAGCAGGAAGATCCGGGCGTCACGGCTGAAGCCGGTGAAGCTGCGGATGTACCTCGCGATTGCGCCAGCCACCGTTCCGGCAGACCTCTCGCTCAGCGGGCCGGATCGAGAACGTTGCGCTCTTCCTCGCACAGGCTACGCCCGACGACGATCAGGAACGCTCCTATCCGGAGGTGGAGTCCACGGATCCGGTACGTCCTTGAGCCCGCTCCCTTACGGCTCATGCGGTAGGCGGCGGCCTCGGCGCGGAGCTCCGCATGCCGCTGGGCTATGTACGTTGATCGCTGCTCCGGCGTGTCAGGCCACATTGGTAGAGTCCTCCAGTGTTAGTAGTCCGAATGACATGTGTTAGTTGTGCATCTAACTCGGGAAGTTCGGGAGTTGGTCATGGCGATCCTCGGGGTCAGTGCGCCAGGTAGGCGCGAAGCTCCACGCCGGCTTCGTCGGCGCGGTCGTGGCGGAGGCTGTAGTAGGTCATGTTGCCCTCGTTGGTCATCGTGACCAGGCCGGCGCTGCGGAGCACGGCCAGGTGATGCAGGATCGTGGGCTTGCGCAGATCCAGCTCGTTCGCGATCTCCGTCAGGTAGCGGTCACCTTCGGCCAGGAGCTTCAGGATGCGCAGGCGGCTCTCGTCGCCCAGGGCGCGGTAGAGGCGAATGGTCGAATTGGGTGGAGTCAGTCGGTCCGCCGATCCGAGCGACGAGTCCGCGATTGGGTAGCAGATCAGCTGCACGTCGCCGACCTTGGTCAGCGAGTTGTACGGGCGGCCGAAGTAGCTGGGGGTCAGGACTATGCGGCGGATGCGCTGCTCGGGTATGACTCGGACCCCATTTGTCGCCCGCTCGATGAACCCGAGGGGGTCGCCGACGATGTCGTCGCCACGGCGGCCGGCCACGTCGCGCTCCAACATTCGACCGATGCGGGTCTCGATCGTCTCGTAGCGCGGCAGCCAGAACTCGACGATGCGCCGGACCGCCAGGGTCATGTCGGCGATTGGTCCAGCGAGGACGGCATGGCCTTTGGTCGATTCGAGCCGGGCCTGGAGCTCGACCAAGGCCTCCTGATCGCCATCTACTGCCCGGCGAGTGAGCGCGCCTAGATCCGCGTCTTCGAGCAGTTCGCCCGCCATGATCTCGGTCAGATCTCGGTCGGAAAGCGCGTCGATGGCTTCCACGACGTCGCGGGCGGTGCGAATCTCCGGCCTGCCGACGAGCATGCGGCTGATCTCGAGGACGAAGCCACCGCAGGCACCGACGCATTCGTCTCCGGTGGTCTCGGCCTTGAGGGCCGCGCGCGACTCTTCCAGCCAGCGCTGGTCCTCTGCCAGGAGCTCGTTGGCCTCGCCGCAGTCATCACAGGCGCTGGCCAGGAAGTCGTAGCCGGTTCGGACATCAAGCTCAACGACCGGAAGCTGGGCAGCCGCGATCCCCGGCCGGACGAGGCCGCTCTGTCTCTGGGGATTGGCTCGGCTGGGATTCCGGGTCGCTGCCATCGCTACTGCGCCTCTAACTCATGTTAGATGGAAGGCTAACACGAGCCTCGTGCCCGGTCAAATAGTTGCGCGCCAAACGGGAGCCCGGGAGGGAAGCGATAATCCGATCGCCGGACGCGACGAGCAGCCATTCCAGAACCGGTAGCCGGACCGGGGGGAGCGGTGAGCCGCGGCCGGTACAATGCCCCCACCCCGCGCGGTCGCAAATAGACGCGGGCCCGCCACCGCCTTGAGGAATCGGATCGCATGACCATCCCGAGCGTCAGGTTCACAGACGAACGCCTCTCCAACGGCCTTCGCCTGATCATCTCGGAAGACCACCTGGCGCCGATCGTGGCGGTCAACATCTGGTACAACGTCGGCTCCAAGCACGAGGTCGCGGGCAAGACCGGCTTCGCGCATCTGTTCGAGCACGTCATGTTCCAGGGCTCCGGCCACGTGGCCAAGACCGAGCACATGGCCCTCGTGCAGGCCGCGGGCGGGACCCTCAACGGCACCACTTTCTTCGACCGCACCAACTACTTCGAGACGATGCCCAGCCACCAGCTCGAGCTGGCGCTCTGGCTCGAGGCGGACCGGATGGCGACGCTCCTGGACGCACTCAACCAGGAAAACCTGGACAACCAGCGCGACGTCGTCAAGAACGAGAAGCGGTCCTCGTACGACAACCGGCCCTATGGCGACTGGTTCCACAAGCTGCAGGCACACCTCTTCCCGGCGGACCATCCGTATCACCACCCCACGATCGGGTCGATGGAGGATCTGGACGCGGCGTCGCTGGAGGACGTGGCCACGTTCTTCCGGACTTACTACGCCCCCAACAACGCGGTCCTCTCCGTCGTGGGGGACGTGGATCCGGCGCAGGCCCGGGCCTGGGTGGAGCGCTACTTCGGCGCCATTCCGGCGAACCCCGCCATCCCACCGCTGGCCGACATGAGCGTTCCGCCGGTATTGGGCGCCGAGTCTCGCGAGGTGGTGCAGGACCGGGTTCCGCTGCCGCGCCACTTCTTCGGCTACCGGGCGCCCTGCCTGGGAGACCCCCGCTTCGACGCCCTTGAGGTTGCCGCTCAGATCCTTGCCGGTGGGAAGGGGAGCCGGCTCTACCGGCGCCTGGTGCGAGAAGAGAAGATCGCCCAGGATGTCTCATTCTTCCCTCTGGGACTCGTTGGTGGCGCCTCTATCGCGGCCGGTCAGGCCACCGTCCGCCCGGGCGTTGACCCGGCGGTGGTGGAGCGCGCATTCGAGGAGGAACTGGAGCGGCTGGGACGTGAGCCGGTCACCGACGATGAGCTGGCTCGGGCCCGTGCCCTGATCGAGACTTACGAGCTGGAGGCTCTGCAGCGGGTCGACGAACGCGCCGATCGGCTGTCCATGTACGCCACGCTGCTCGACGATCCGGAGATGATCAACCGCCAGCTCGGCCGGTACCTGGCCGTGGGCAAGGCCGAGATCCAGGCGGCCGCCGCGGAGGTGCTCCGCCCCGAGAACCGGGTCGTTCTGACCTACATGCCCGCTGCGGGCGCCGGGGACGGCGCCATCGGCGGCGCCCCTGACGAGGAGACGGCGGCATGACGCTCGAGCAGATCCTGGCCGAGCGACCGTCTCCGGGCCAACCCCGAACTTACCGCTTCCCGGCCTTCGAGCGGGCGGTGCTGCCGTCGGGCCTGCAGGTGCTCACGGTCCACGTTCCGGGCCGGCCGCTCGTTTCGGCGAATCTGGTCTTCCTCCGGGGCGCCGGCGACGAGGCCGGGGAGATCGGGGGAGCCACTGTTCTCGCGGCCCGGGCGATGACCGAGGGAACGGAGCGCTACCCGGGCGTGGAGCTGATCGAGGCCGGGGAGCGCCTGGGCGCGACTCTCCACGTCGAGGCGTCATGGGACGCCTTCGTGGCCGCGGTGGAGGTTGCGGCGCCACGCCTGGAGGCCGCCCTCGAGCTGCTGGCGGAACTGGTGGAGCGGCCCACGTTCCCGGAGCAGGACGTGGCTCGCCTGCGGGACGAGCGTCTCAACGACCTAATGCAGGCGAAAGCCGACCCGCGCCGGCGCGCGGAGCGGGCCTTCGGGGCGACGATCTACACGTCGGACTCGCCCTACTCGCGGCCGGCCGGCGGCGACGAAGAGTCGGTCGCCGGGCTCACTCCCGAAGTCTTGCGAAGAGTCCACTCATCGATCCTCGCGCCGGATCGGGCGGCGCTGATCGTGGGCGGGGATCTCACCGGCGTCGCCATCCCGAGTCTCGCCGAGCGAGTCCTCGGATCGCTCGGGAGTGGCGCGGCGTCGCTTGCCCCGGCGGCACCGCCCAACGCCACCTCGGCCGTGTCACGACCGATCGTCCGGTTCTACCATCGGCCGGGCTCGGTACAGACCGAGCTGCGGATCGGCCACGTCGGCCTTCCGCGGCGGATCCCGGACTTCCATGGCGTCGCGGTGATGTCGGCGATCCTGGGCGGCCTCTTCAACTCGCGGCTGCAGATGAACCTGCGGGAGGAGAAGGGCTACACCTACGGCGTGGGGGCGGGCTTTGACATGAGGCGGGGCGCGGGCCCCTTCGCCGTCCGAACCGCCGTTCAGACGGCAGTGACCGTGCCGGCGATCCTCGAGACGCTCTCCGAGCTGCGTCGGATCCGCGAGACCGAGGTAACGAAGGCAGAACTGGCGGCCGCGCGCGACTACCTGGTTGGAGTCTTCCCGCTCCGCTTCGAGACGCCCGGCGCCGTAGTCGGAGCCCTGGGCGGGCTCTACGTGCACCAGTTGCCCGATGACGAGCTGTCCCGGTACCGCGACGCGATCGAGGCTGTCACGATCGCCGACGTGCAGGCCGCTGCCCGTGAGCACATCGATCTCGACCGAATGGCGATCGTTGCGGTCGGCGACGCGGATGTCGTCGGCGGAGAGCTCGAGTCGGCCGGCCTCGGTGAGATCGAACTGATCGCCGAGGAGCCCCCCGCGGCCGGTTCGGACGACGCCGCGGACGAGTCTGACGAGGAGGGCGAATGATCGTCGTGGTGGGCCTTCCGGTATACGCGGACGGCCCGGACGGCGAGGAGTGCGCGGGAGGTCTCGCGGTTGAGGTCGCGGCCGCCGCGGAGCGTCGAGGCGGAACGGTAGAGCTGGTGGGCAAGGTCGGCAACGACGGGGCGGGCGACGCGGTGGTCGTGGCCCTGGGCCGGCTCGGCATCGGCCACGCCGCGCTGCTCCGAGACATGGCCCGCCCCACACCGGTGCTGACGGCGACGCCGCGCGACGAATCGGCCGATACGACCGCGGAGGAGGCCGTGGCGGAACCCGCGGAGGAGCCGGGAAGCATCCTCCTGCCCGAGGATCCAGCCGCCCGGCCTGCGCTGGAGGCCGCGGACGTTGAGCTGGCCTTGCGCTTTCTGCCCCAGGCGAGCGTCATCGTCCTGGCCGATCCCTCGGCGGAATCGACGGTGGAAGCCGGAATCCAGGGCGCGGCCTTCTCCGCGGCCAGGCTGATAGTGCTCGTGCCCGCCGGCGGCTCGTCTCCGTCCGTGCCACCGGAGGCAACCGTCCTGGAGGCGCCACTGGACGACGATGGCTCGTTCGGCCGGTTGGTCGGAACCTTCGCCGGCGCGCTCGACGCCGGACTGGATGCGGCCTCGGCATTCTCGGAGGCCGTCACGACGTCGGGCTGGGAGCCCGTGACCGACTGAGGCGGGTCGGCCTGCCTCCCAAGCGTTCGATCGGCCACCTCCGGCGGCGCCGCTTCCTGTAGAGTGCGGGCCATGGACAGCACCACGAGCGGGCTCGGCTCAGAGGGGCCCGCCAACCTGCCGCCGGGCTTTGACGCGTCCGCGACGACGCCGGTGGATCGCGCCACGGCCGTCGCGGCGCTCAGCCAGGCCGACGGCCTGATGGAGCAGAGTGAGCCGGAGCAGGCGCTCGCCCTGTACGCCAGAGCGGCGGGGACGGCCGATCGCGACGTCTCGGCCGCCGGCCACTACGGGATGGGCAACGCCCTGTACCGGATGGACCGCGAGGGCGAGGCGCGCCAGGCCTGGGAGCGTGCCACCGGTCTCGGCGAGACTCCCGTGGCGTATCGGGCCTGGCGTCAGGTGGCCGCGGCCCTGGTCCGCGAGGGAAACCTGCGCGGCGCCCTGGACGCGTACCGGCAATGCGAAAAGCGCGCGCCGCGCGAGGACCGCGCCGAGATCGCGTCTCGGTTGGGCTGGCTGAGCAAGGAAGTCGGCAACACCGGCGCCGCGACCAAGTACTTCGCCCGCAGCCGCGGTGACGCGGCGCCGCCGTTCATGACGTACCTGATCATCGCCGTCACGGTGGTGGCGTCGATATCGGCCCTGTCGGATACCAGCGGCAGCCTCGGGGGTCAGCTCGAGCTGGACAAGCTGGGCATCGCGCACGGCGAGCTCTACCGACTCTTCAGCGTCACCCTGGTCCACGGCAGCTACATCCACCTGGCCTTCAACATGTACGCGATGTGGTACGCGGGGCAGCTCGTCGAGCGCATGTACGGGTCGTGGTTGCTGCTGGCGTTCTACGTGATTTGCGCGGCGGGAGGGTCGATCCTCAGCTACGCGTTTGGATCCATCGTGCCCAGTGTCGGGGCTTCGGGGGCGATCTTCGGGCTCTTCGGCGTCGTCCTCGTGGCGACTCGGTTCCACCGCGCGATCCTGGATCAGCAATCGCGGATGATCGCGTCGCAGGTCGGCCTACTGATCGTGTTGAACCTGATCCTCGGCTTCTCCGGTGTCCTGAACGTCGACAACTACGCTCACGTCGGAGGCCTTCTGGCGGGACTCTGGTTGGCCCTGGTCATCGCCCCGGCACAGGTGCCGACCCTCGCGTCGCTATGGCAGACCCCCCGCGGCGGCAGTGGCGGAGCTCGGATACTCGCCATCCGCGTTCTGGGCGTGGGCGCCCTGATCGCGGTTCTGGGGGTGGGCGTCGCGATAGGCACGAGCCGGTGGCAGGGTGACCCGGTCTATCGGCACTTCTACGGTGCCGCCGGCACGGCCGTCGATCGATCAGAGGCGGTCACCGCGCCTGAGCTGCCGAGCGTTTCTCTGACAATCCGGTAGGGGGCCTCAGGCCAGGTCGTCGCGCCAGCCGAAGCGATCGAGGACCCGGTACATGTTCCGCCGGTTTAGGCGCGACCGATCGGGCGGCCAGGGCGTTTCTTCGCGGGATAGCGGCACCTCGAGCCGAATCGCGCGACGCGGCGCCGGCAGCTCGGACGACTCGGCCGGCTCCGGTGAGGTATCGAGGGTCGGTGAAGTGGCCGGGGTCGGCTCGGTGCGCTCCTCGGCGGTCATTTCCGTTTCGTCGGCCTCCGGTTCGTCTTCGGCTTCGGCCCCGCCCTCCGTCGTTACCCCGACTTCGGCGCCGACGCGGAGGCGAAGCGTCCACCACACGTCCAGCCATGCGGGACTGACGAAGTGCTCGTCGAGCGGCCCCAGCTCGCGGTAGTCGGACCGGCGGAAGGCCAACCAGCCGGCCTCCAGCGCCGCCACGTCCTGGAACGCAAACGAGCCGTCCGGCCGTTCGAGCGTGTTGGGCCGGAGCGGGCCCGATTCGGGCGCCACCAGTCCGAAGCCGCCGACCGCGCCGATAGCCGGATCGGCCAGTGCGGAGACGAGCGGCGAAAAGGCGTCGCCGGTGGGCCAGGCCGAACCGTCGGCAAGGACGACGATCTCACCCTGTGCGCGGCGCAGCCCGATGTTGAGCGCGGCGGCAAAGCCCAGCCGCGTCGAAGTGCGGAGCACCTCCGGGACGCTGCCTCCGATCGGTGCTCGATCCGGCGCCCCCGGCTCGAGCGCTGCCGCCTGGGAGTCGCTCGGGTCGTTGGCGATCAGCACGACCTGGGTTCCGCGCGGGGCGTGAACGCGGAGGGCGGCGAGGAGTCGCGAGACGCGGTCCGGCGCCTCCGAGGCCACGACTGCCACTGTCCAGGCGGCGGTGGCCGGCTCATCGAGAACGGATGGAACCGCCGCCGCGGAACCGTAGCGCAGCTCGCCTGCCACTTCGAGAGAGGCGGGCATGGCGGGGCTGACGCTGCTCCGCCTGCCGTGGTCGGTTACGCGCCAGCCCAACGCCTCGATCCGCGCCCTCAGCGTGTCGGCTGTGGCCCAGTCGCCGCGGGCTCGCGCTTCCATCCGCTCGCGGACCAGATGGGTAATCTCGGCCGGTGGTCCGGCGGGAGAGGTCGGCTCGCTCACGCAGGGAAGGATACCGGGCGGACGACTTCGATCGTCGGGGTGGTCTGGCGAGGCGGCGATCCGCGCGCATGGACGCGATTCGTCGGGGTGGCGCTGGAGATCGGCGACCAGCCGGGCGCAGCCGGGCGCTGCCGCGGGCGCCCCGGCGCTACTCGCTGCCGCGGGCGCCGCGCGCGGGCGCTACTGCCTGGTCCCGGCGGCCCCTTTGCCCCCCTCGTCGGGGACCGTGGGCACGATGGGCATGAGCACCGACACTCGGGCGCCGTGCGGTGCGACGTTCTCGGCCCAGGCATCGCCGCCATGAGCCCTGGCCAGCTCGCGGACGATGGCCAGTCCAAGGCCGGAACCGCTGCCGCTGCGCGATGGATCGGCCCTGTAGAAGCGCTCGAAGACTTTCTCCGTCGTTCCGGGCGGGAAGCCGGGGCCGTCGTCGGTGACGCTAATCGAGATCCCCATCGGTCGACCGGGTACCTGAAGTTGCGCCGCCCGAAGCCACACGTGGCCGCCCTTCGGCAAGACGGAAAGGGCGTTCACGACCAGGTTCCCAAGGATTCTCTCGGCCGCGAGCCGGTCGCCGGTGAAGGCAAGCTCGGGTTCGCCGGGGGCGCCGCCGGAGACCTCTAACGAAACGCCTTGGGCCGCGGCCTGGGCCTCGAAGCGCGCGGTCGCGTCAACGAGCAGGTCCGTGGCGTCGAGCTTCTCGGGCCGCAACGCCGCAGCTCCTTCGCGCAGTCGCTCAACCACTCCCAGCTCGCCCACGAGCCGCTCCAGCCGCTGCGACTCTTCCGCGATCGTCCGGGCAGCGGCAGTCGCCCGGTCGCCGGACGCGGTTCCGTCCGCGATGGCCTCGGCGAAGCCGGCGATGCTGGTCAGCGGCGTCCGCAGATCGTGGCGCAGGTTGGCCAGCATCTGCGTCTCTTCGTGCCGCGTGGTCCCCAGCTCGCGGGCCATCACGTTGAATCGCTCGGTCAGAGCCTTGACCTCCGTCGGGCCTTCGACAGGCAGGGGCTCAAGCTCACCAGACCGAGTCGGCAGATCGGCGGCGGCCTGGGCCAGGCGTCGCATCGGGCCGGTCATCGAGCGCGACAGGAGCCAGGCGATCGGAATGCCCACGAGAAGCAAGACGATCACCACGATGATGAGCGCTCGAGACAGGTCGTTGAGTGCCCGCTGGGACGAACGGTCCGGCACCGCGACGTACAGCGTGAATCCGCGGGTCCCGCTCGTGTTCGGCTCGATGGAGATGTACCTCTGGCCGTCCGTCGCCTTGAACGTGTCGATCTTGGGCGGGGCGGAGCCCGTCGGGGCGGCGGGAACGTCCATCGAGGATGGATTGCCGACGACGTACCTGGTCGCGCCTTTGGGGCCCAGGATGATGATGTAGCCGCCGTCGTCGACGATCGGGCCCGAGTAGTCGCTCAGGGCTTGCTGGATCTGGCCCTGGCCGACCGCGGCCGGCTGGTGGAGGAAGACTGCGGCTTCGATGAGCACGACCTGATTGCCCAGGGACGACTCTGTCTCGGTCTGGTGAGCGTCGCGCAGCACCAGGAAGAGGCTCGCGCTGACGGCGACCAGCAACGCCAGGCCCAACCCCACGAACGCCAAAACGATCCGGCTTGTGATGCCTCGCGGGATCATCGGCTTGTGCCTCTAGTCCAGGGTGGGGGAGCGGTCGGGGGTCGCGGTTTCGCCGGCGGTGGCTGCGGTCGTGCCGGCGGTGGCTGCGGTCTCGCCGCGGACCACTCCGATGGCCGTGCCTCGGGGCGGCGGCACGAGCCGGTAGCCGATGCCTCGGACCGTCTCGACCTGTGGGCCGTCGTCCCCCAGCTTCTTGCGTACCTCGGCCACGTGGACGTCGACGGTCCGAGTCTCGCCCGGGAAGTCGGTGCCCCACACGCCCTCGAGCAGGGCGTCGCGGGTCAGTACCACGCCGGGGTCGCGCGCCAGGGCGGCCAGCAGGTCGAACTCCCGCGCCCGGAGATCGAGGCGCCGGTCGCCCACGTAGGCCTCGCGCCGTCGAGGGTCGACGCGCAGGTGGCCGACCTGGATTGGGCGGGTGCCCTTGGCCGTGACTTCGGTCCGGCGGAGGATCGCTTTGACCCGCGCAACCAGGGCTCGCGGATTGAACGGCTTGGTCACGTAGTCGTCCGCCCCGAGCTCCAGGCCGACGATCGCGTCGACGTCCTCGGAGCGCGCGGTCAGCATCAGGATCGGCACGTCTCCGCGGCGGCGAAGCTCCCGGCAGACCTCGAAGCCGTCCATCTTGGGGAGCATCAGATCCAGCACCACCAGATCCGGGTCGCTGCGCTCGTACTGGACCAGGGCCTGCTCGCCGTCGCCGGCGGACACGACGGAGTAGCCCTCCTTCTCGAGGTACAGCCGAACCAGTTCGACGATGTTGCGCTCGTCGTCCACGACGAGGACCGTCTTCATGAAGCGCAGGATACGTCCGCGACCCTCGCGCCTACCGGGATTGTGTAAGCGGAAGGTAAGCCGCGGCCCCGAGACGAGTCCGGTCGGCGCCCCGCGGCGAGGTTGCGCCGGGCACGGCCGCCGCTTCGGCCTGGCGCTCCCTCTCGAGATCGACCCGCTAGCATGTGTCCACCGCGCCGCCGCGATGGCGTCGGAAATCCCGGCTTCTGGAGGAACCATGCATCTCTCCGGCGAGACTGAGATCGCCGCGACCCGACAGCGTGTGTGGGAGACCGTCAGCAACCCGAACCGGGCGGCCGAGTCCAACACGTCGGGCCAGGCCCAGATCGAGAAGATCGACGACCGTCATTACACGGTCACTGTCTCCGCCCCGTCGGCCATGATGCCCATGAACGTGGTGCTGGCCCTGGAGCTGACGGAGGTCGACGCGCCTTCGCGCATCGCCGCAACCATCGCCGGCGCCGTTATGGGCGGCCCGATCAACGGCACAGGCTCGATCGAACTGACCGAGTTGGGCCCCAAGCTGACCGGGACGAAATGGGTCGCCGATGCCACGCTCGGCGGAATGCTGGGAGCCTTCGAATCGATGATCCAGGGTCCGCTGCAGCAGGCCGCAGACCAAGGCTTCGCCTCGCTGAAGGAGCGGCTGGAGGCCGAGGAAGCGGCCGCGGGAGCGTAGGCAACCCGCCGGCCGGACTGACACGCGCCTGGATAAACGCCACGCTCCGGCCGGCGATCAGCGCCGGGTGTAGGTCGCCGTCAGCTTCGTCTGGCCGAGGATCAGGTTGTTTGCCGCCGTCCGAACCTCGGCCGCGGAGGGGTTGCCGGTCAAGTTGAGCCGGCCCGACAGAGCCCACAGAGTGAAGCGGTAGTGATGCGTGCCGCTGGGCGGACACGGGCCGGTGTAGCCCTTCTGGCCCATCTCGTTGCGCCCCTGCGATGGTGCGTCGGCGGGCCGCACGCCTTCCGGCAACGAGCCGGAGGATCCGCCCCTGATGTCGAAGACCACCCAGTGGACGAACCCGCGTGCGTCCGGATCGTCGACGACGAGCGCGAACGACACGGTGCCCTGCGGAGCGCCCTCCCACGCGAGCGCAGGGGAGAGGTTCTCGCCATCGCACGAATGTTTGACGGGAATGGCGCCCCCTTCAGCGAAACTCGGGCTCGAGAGTACGAAACCGGCCATATTGGTCTCCCGCAACAGGTCTGACGTCGACGAGGATGAGGCCGCGGGCGTCGGTGAGTTGGAGCACGCGGCGCACGTCAGCGCCGCGACCATGGCGATTGTGAGCCCGCTATGGAGCCTCCAGCCGCCGCCCATGGCGATGAGGATCGGCATTGGAGGCGAGTCGGTCAAGACCGGCGCACCAGGCCCTGTGGC
Source organism: Chloroflexota bacterium (assembly GCA_003158295.1). Lineage (GTDB taxonomy): Bacteria > Chloroflexota > Limnocylindria > Limnocylindrales > CSP1-4 > Fen-1039. The sequence goes on from PMIP01000059.1 coordinate 51,635, forward strand.
GGCCGGTGCCGCCGGAGGTCCTTGTGAGCGGCTCCGGCCGCCACAGGATCAGGAGTCCTGGCCTCGGTACTCCTTGCGGGAGATGCTATCGGCCGCGGCTCTGCGAATCGCATTGCCGAAGTGGCGCTCCCTTGCGTGCCTGGCGGCGATGGAGGGCTGCTCAGCGACTTCGTGCGACAGCCGCCGATAGCTCCTGAGCCGGCGCTCATCCACTCGACCGGCCGAGACGGCCGCGCGGATGGCGCATCCGGGCTCGAGTCGGTGGGAGCAGTCGGCGAAACGGCATCGAGCGGCCAGCTCGACCAGGTCCGCGAAGGTTTCGTCGACCCCGACTTCTGTGCCCCACAGGCCCAGCTCGCGCATTCCCGGGGTGTCGAGCATCAGCGCCCCGCCGGGCAGCCGGAACAGTTCGCGATGACTCGTCGTATGGCGGCCCCGCGAGTCGTCGTCGCGGATCTCGCGCGTGACCATTAGCTGCTCTCCGGCGAGCCGATTGAGCAGCGTGGACTTGCCGACTCCGGACGAGCCTACCAGGGCGAGTGTCCGTCCGGCCTCGAACCAGCGAGCGATCGTCCGCATTCCCTGGCCGCTCCGAGTGCTCAGGGCCACGACCGGGACGCGCAACTCGTCGCTGAGACCCGCAGCGCGAGCGTCGCCATCGTCGCTGAGGTCGGCCTTGGTGAGGAGCACAACCGGCTCCGCGCCCGACTCACGGCCCGTGGAAACGTACCGCTCCAGGCGGCGCGGGTTGAGGTCGCCGTTGAGCGAAGTCGCCACGAAGATCACGTCCACGTTGGCCGCCAGGACCTGGACCCCGAGGCGGGGCCCAGCCGCACGCCGGAGGAAGGTCGAGCGGCGCGGAAGGATGGCGTCGATGCGGGTCTGGCCGTCGTGGAGAGAGGCGACGCAGCCGACCCAATCGCCGACGGCAGGGAGATCGCCGGGCTCCGCTTCGTGGCGGAACCTGCCCGTGAGCGACGCCGAGGCCTCGCCCCTCCCGGTCGCGATTATCCACTGGCCCCGATGCTGGGCGATTACCCGCGCCGGCGTCAGTCCGGCGGCCGCGACCGGCGAGAACGTGGCGGCCCAGGCTTCGTCCCAGCCCCATGCAACCAGGTCTGCCGGAGGCGACCCATCCGGTCCAGTGGTTGCCTGGGCCTCGGTTCCTTGATCCTGGGAAGATGGAAGCGCCGGAGATCCCTCTCCGGCGCCAACGTTGGATGTCATGGCTAGCCAACCCTCTTGAGCTTGCCGGTCCGCTTGGCGTAGCGCTCGGCTTGGCCGAAGCCCCAGAGCCCAACCGGGATGAAGACGAAGGCCATGACCAGCAGTGGCCACAAGTCGGGCAGCAGCTGGCTCGCCGAAGCGCCGTCGATGAGGGCCTTGCGGACCGCGTCGAGGACGTAGGTTGCCGGCGAGACGCGCGACACGAGCTGCATCCAGCCGGGCAGGATGGTAGTCGGGTAGTAGACGCCGCTGACCAGCAGCAGGCACGACTGCAGGACAAAGACCATCTGCGAACCGCGCTCAACCGACATCATCGGCAGAATCGCGGCCAGCATGCCGACGCCGATGAAGCTGGCCGAGCCCACGCCCATGAAGAGCGCCGCCGCCGCAAAGTTGGCCCTCCCCAGGTCGAGCGAGAAGAAGAGGGCCAGAATGGCCAGCAGGATCGCGGTGTGGATCAGCCCGTAGATGACCGCGTAGAGCGCCGAGCCGAGCAGCTGAACCGAGCGCCTGACAGGCGCCATCATCGTGTACTCCAGCGTGCCCTCCCAGCGCTCCCAGGTGATCGTGTCGCCGATCGACTGGAAGACGACCGACAGATAGTTCCAGAAGACGGCGCCGATGACGAGCGACATGAGGAGCGTGCGGCTGCCGACGGACTGGCCGATGAGCGAAACCGACAAGGCGCCCGCGACGGCGTAGACCAGGAAGGCGACCTCCCAGCCGAAGTAACGCTTGGTCAGGTTGAAGTTGCGCTCGACGAATGCGTATCCGGCGCGCGCATCGCGAGTTAGTGCGATCACGGTTGAGTCTCCTGTGGGGCGCCGCCCGGCGCCGACGCGGATCCTGGATCCGGGTCTAGCGCCGGGCGGCCAGACGGAGCGGGGCATCGGAAGCGAGCGCCGACCCGATCCGGATCAGCCCGCGTCCGAGGCGCTTGCGAACGGAGGGCCGCGGCGGCGCTTGTGGCGCTTCACAGTGGAAGCGCAGGCGCCGCTCGAGCTCTCGTTGCTGCTCGTCGTGAATGACCTTGGCGATGTGATACGAGAACAACTTGGTATCCCTTTCTTGGTCTGGTCCGATCCGGGTCCCTGGCGACCCGCCTAGTCCGCCGGATCGGCTTCGCCCTCCTCGACGTCGTCGTCGAGGGAGCGGCCGGTGTACTTCATGAATGCGCTCTCGAGAGTCGGTGGCAGGCCGTACTCGAGGGCAACCAGTCTCTTGAGGCCTTCGGGCGTTTCCTCGACCGCCAGTCGCCCGCCGGCGAGGATCCCGATCCGCCCGCACAGCCGATCGGCTTCCGCGAGGTCGTGCGTTGTCAGCAAGATCGTCGCGTCGTGATCGGCCTGGAGCTCTTCGATGAATGACTGGACGTCGAGCTTCGAGCGCGGGTCCAGGCCGGTAGTCGGTTCGTCGAGCAGCAGCAGCGTCGGGCTCGTCAGGATCGCCCTGGCGATAGCGACCTTCTGCTGCATGCCGCGGCTCATCTGCTCCACCGGCCTGGCCATCCGCTTCTCGCCGATTCCGAGCCGGGCCATGATCCCGGCTGCCTTGAGGCGTGCCTCGCGGCCGTCCAGGCCGTAGAGGCGGGCCGCGAACGACAGGTTCTCGGCCGGCGAGAGCTTCTTGAAGAAGGCGGCGTCCACGCTGACCCGATTGATGAGGCGCTTGACCGCCATCTCCTCTCGGACCAGGTCGTGGCCGAAGACTTCGACACGACCTTCGTCGAGCGTCAGCAGGCCGCTGACGAGGCGAATGAAGGTGGACTTCCCACTGCCGTTCGCCCCGAGGAGACCGTAGATGTCGCCTCGCCCGATGAGGACCGAGACATCGTCCACGGCCACAACCGGCGGCTTGCGCCGGTCGACGCGAAAACGCTTGGTGGCGTGGTCGACCAGGAGGGCGGCCGGACCGGGGATCGGTCGAATGGCCGGCCGGCTCGGAGCCGGCGATTGAATTGGTACGGAGACCGCGATGCTCATGTCACCTCCCTCGTGTGGAAGGCTCGCGGCGTGGAGGAACCGCGAGCTGGGTCGGGGTGGGGAGGGCTCGCGGCTTTGCCCCAGGGGCGCGTTGCGCCTGCCGAGGGGCATTAAAAAAGCCGGGGGCCCGATCTGGCCCACGGCTCAGAGGTTCGTCCTGGCGGCATTGCCGCCCGGGCTAGCTCTCGGTGGGCGCAGATCTCCCGCACACGGCGGGACCGCCGTCCGCTCGGACGGCTCCGGCCGGTGCCTTAGCGAGATTGCGCACGACGCACCTCATGAACAGCTGCCTACCTGGCAGACCTGCGGGAGTTTAGGGGAGTTCGCGGAATCCTGTCAATCGCTTCGCCGGCAAAGCCGGGACATCAGGGAGCGGTCTCCGACAGTTGAGCTGTTCTACCGCCTCCGGTCGCCGGGAGCACGAGCTCGTCGGTCCTCGGCACCGGGAAATGCACCGGCGGGCCTGAGCGGCTGCTCTCGCGGATGATGAGCTCCGGCCGCAGCAACGTCATCTCGGGGAGCGGTTCATGGGAGCGTCTGGTCTGGCGCGACCTCGTGATCTGCTGGTCTATCGCCTTGACGGCAAGGACTCCCGCATCGGCCAGCGGTTGATAGACGGTCGTCAAAGGAGGCCAGAAATGCGACGCCTCGGCGATGTTGTCCACGCCGACCACGGACAGCTCTTCGGGAACTCTCCGGCCGATCCGGTGGGCAGCATGCAGGACGCCGAGTGCCATCTGGTCGTTGCTGGCGAAGATGGCGTCTATGTCGGGGCAGGCTTCCAGTAATCGATACAGCCCCTGCTCTCCGCTGGAGACCGTCCAGTCGCCTTCGACGATCAGGCTCTCCTCGACCTGCCGTCCAGTCGCCTCGATCGTCTGTCGCCAGCCGCCGAGGCGCTGCTGGGCCTCCCACCAGGTCAGTGGGCCGGTGACGATGCCCAGGTGCCGAACACCGCCGGCGATCAGATGCTCGGTCGCCAGGCAGCCGATGGCGGTGTTGTCGATGGCGATGGAAGGCAGGTGGGTCTTGCCGAACATCCCTCCCACCAGCATCACCGGGAAGGACAATTCGGCGCCCTTCGCTTGCGACCAGGCCCGGTTGTTGCTGACCTCCGGAACCGCCCAGATGACCCCGTCGACCTGGCGCGAGTGCAGGCTGTGGAGGACCCTCGCTACATCGTCAGTCTCAGGCTCGAGAATCAGGTTGAGCGAGATCCCGTAACCCATCTCGGCGGCCTGGCGCTCTATGGCAGTCACCACTCGCGACGGGCCGAAGTATTCGAGCCCGTACGCCACCACTCCCAGAACGTGGCTTCGGCCCTGCGTCAGGCCGCGGGCGAACATGTTGGGCGTGTAGCCGGTCTCCAGGATGATCTCCTGGACGCGAGCGAAGGTCTCGGGCGCCACGTCCGGCCGGTTATTGATGACCCGGGACACGGTCTGAGTCGACACGCCGGCCGCCGCCGCCACGTCGTGGATGGTCGGCCGTCGCCCTTTGGCCATCTGCGGCATCCTCCTCTAGCGGCGAGAGCAGGTCACTGAGGGCAGCAGCGTCAGACTTCGAGTATTGACTGCCGTCTGACACGCATGCTAGCCTTGTTATCGCTCCCGTTACCGTTACCGGGAACGATAACATTGGGGAGAGAAGCCCGCAACACCAGATGCAGGGCAAGGAGAGCCCCATCGGGTAGAGAACTCGACCGAGCCGAGGTCGACGCGCGTTATGGAGCAGCCCGTTGAAGGGTCATCGGACTGGGGACGCGTAGACGGAGACCGAAGCTCGGCGTTACCGGTGCCGAGGCATTCGACGGCTTCTCGAATGGCGTCGGGGCAAGGGTCCGTCGTATATCTAGTCGCCCTGCGGAGCATCGCAATGGCATTGCCCAGCGCTGGTCCACATAGGTCGCGAACGTCGGCTCCATATCGGAGCGAATGAATTGGACTAGGACTCGCTGCACGGACACGTCCGCCTGTGTCCGTGCGGCGAGATCCTGAGGCCGCTGGCCGGCTTGGAGGAGGTGCCGATGGCGTCAGAGCCCATCTGACACGAATGGAGGCGATGAACCTGGCACGAGTCGGAGACTCGAAGTCCAGCGAGGCAGTGGAGGAACTGCCCAATCGCACGAGGGCAGGACGAATCTCACTACTGCTCGTAGCAGACACGGAGATCAAACAATGATGATGTCTCGAATGCTCCGGATCGCCGCGGCTATCGCAGTCTCTGGGGCCCTTGCCGCTTGCTCGGGGTCTGCCGCATCTCCGAGCCCGAAGGTGTACACGTACAAGGACATGACGGTCGGGTTCATCCAGACCGGGTCCGAGTCCGGCTGGCGAGCCGCGAACACCTCTTCCTTCAAGGAGACGGCAACCGCGGACGGCATCAACCTCAAGTTCTACGACTCCCAGAACAAGATCGAAAACCAGATCACCGCGTTCAACCAGTACATCCAGGACCCGGCTGTCAACGTGATCATCCTGGCCGCCGTCGGCACCACCGGCTATGACGACGTCCTCAAGGCCGCCAAGGCCGCCAACAAGGTCGTGGTCATCGAAGACCGCCGCATCGAGGCCGATGCGAGCTTGTACTACACGTACATCGGCTCGGACTTCGACAAGGAAGGCAACAACGGCGCTGCCGCCATGTGCACTGCCCTCAAGGGCATGAGCGGCGCCAACGTCGTCGAGATCGGCGGCGATCAGGCCGCTTCGGCCGCCATCGACCGCGCCAAGGGCTTCCGCGAAGGCATCGCCAACTGCACTGACGAGAGCATCAAGATCCTCGACACCCAGTCCGCCCCCGCATGGGACCCGGTTCAGGGCAAGGCCATCATGGAGTCCGACCTGAAGAAGTACTCGGGCCAGATCCAGGGCGTTTACGCGCACAACGACGAGCTGGCTATCGCGGCCATCCAGGCCATCGACGCAGCCGGTCTCAAGGCCGGCACCGACGTCAAGGTCATCGGCTTCGATGCCACCGCCGACGGCTTCAAGTACCTCATCTCGGGTGAGATGTTTGCTGACATCGAGTGCAACCCGCTCCTCGCCCCCCAGGTCTACAAGGCCGCTCTTGACGCCCTCAACGGCGTCACCGGTCAGGCTGCCTGGGTCCCCTCGCAGGAGGGCCAGTTCTTCGCCTCCCAGGGCGCCGATGCCCTCAAGGCCATCCTCGCCACTCGCAAGTACTAGCAACTCGCCAGGCACGTTGACTCGTCGGAGTCGACGTATCGAGTGACTCGAGCAGGGGAGAAGCAGCCCTCGCTGCTTCTCCCCTTGTTTGAACGGCCCGTGTCAGGCACGATTGGTTCTGGCCGCATGGCCGTGGACGCAGGGCCCATCCGTCCCAAACTCTGAGCCTCCGCGTGCGAGCCCGCCCGATACCGCACGGAGTGAATTCGGTCCCGGCCACGCGCATCGTTGTTCTGCTGAGCCGCACGATCAGAAGGTGACTCAATGCCAGAATCCGACCGGAACATCGTCGTAATGAAGGGCATAGACAAGTCCTTCCCCGGCGTGCATGCCCTCCAGAACGTGGACTTCTCCCTGGCGAAGGGCGAGATCCACGCCCTCGTCGGCGAGAACGGAGCCGGGAAGTCGACCCTGATCAAGATCCTCACGGGCGTCGACCGCGCGGACAGGGGCACGATCGAGCTAGACGGGCGCGTCGTGGTGGTCCGGTCACCGCTTCAGGCGCAGGAACTCGGCATCAGCACGGTGTACCAGGAAGTCAACCTGTGCCCGAACCTCACTGTGGCCGAGAACATCCTCATCGGCCGGCAGCCCAGCCGCTTCGGCGTCAGCGTCGACTGGAAGAAGCTCAACACCCAGGCGCGCGAGTACCTCAAGCAGCTCGAGGTCCAGATCGACGTCACCAGGCCCCTCGGCTCCTACTCGGTCGCGATCCAGCAGATGGCGGCCATCGCCAGGGCGCTCGTAGTCTCCAACGCGAAGGTGCTGATCCTCGACGAGCCGACATCAAGCCTCACCGCCCATGAGACGGCGCAGCTCTTCAAAGTGATGAGGAAGCTGAAGAGCGAAGGCATCGCGGTGGTCTTCATCACGCACTTCCTGGACCAGGTCTACGAAGTGTCCGACCGAGTCACCGTCCTGAGAAACGGAGCCCTCGTTGGGACTTATCCAACGGCGTCGCTTGCGAGGCTGGAGTTGATCCGCCTGATGCTGGGCCGCAGCATCACGGCCCTCGACGACATGTCGGCCCACAAGATCGAGAGCAGCCAGCACATCAAGACCGATGCTCTCCTGAAAGCCGACGAGCTGGGGCTCTCCAACTCGATCGACCCTTTCACCCTGACGCTGCACGCGGGCGAAGTTGTAGGGCTCGCCGGGCTTCTCGGTTCGGGTCGAACGGAAGTCGCGAACCTCCTCTTTGGAGTCGACAAGCCGGATGCGGGCTCGCTCACCATGGACGGCAAGCCGGTAACGGACTTCACGCCGGCGGGCTCAATCCATCGCGGCATCGCCCTCTGCCCTGAGGATCGCAAGGTCGAAGGCATCGTCGCGGACCTAAGCGTTCGCGAGAACATCATCCTGGCCATGCAGGCGGGCCTCGGCTGGTTCCGGAGAATCGGCACGAAGGAGCAGTACGAGATAGCGGACAAGTACATCAAGCTCCTGAACATCAGCACGCCAACGGCGGATCAGCAGATCAAGAACCTCAGTGGCGGCAACCAGCAGAAGGTCATCCTGGCCCGCTGGCTGGCCGCTAACCCGCGGCTTCTGATACTCGACGAGCCCACGCGCGGCATCGACGTCGGCACCAAGGCGGACATCCAGAAACTAGTCTTGTCGCTGGCCGAGGAAGGCAAGTCGTGCATCTTCATCTCATCCGAGTTGGATGAAGTGCTGCGAACCAGCCATCGCATCGTCGTCATGCGAGACCGGTCGAAAGTGACCGAGTTCTCCGGCCAAGTCGATGAGCAGGACATCATGCAAGCGATCGCGGGAAGTGCGTCATGAACGGCTCGTTCTCCAGGACCTGGGGCAGGCTCACGGAGAGCATGCTCTTCTTGCCCACGGCCGCCTTGTTGCTGATCCTGATCGCCGACTTCTTCCTGATCCCCGGCTTCTTCTCGATTCAGCTGAAAGGCGGCCATCTCTACGGCAACTTGATCGACATCCTGGTCCACGGATCGCCCACGATGATCCTGGCAATGGGAATGACGCTCGTGATCGCCACAGGCGGAGTCGATCTCTCCGTCGGCGCCATCATGGCCATTACATCGTCCGTGGCGTGCGTCATGATTAATCCGACCATCGTTGGGATGAACCTCACCGACCCGCAGAAGTTCATCAACGATCCCCAGTACACCTGGGCTCCATTGTGGGCGGTGATCGTCGTGCCGATGGTCATAGCCACGCTTTGTGGGTTATGGAATGGTGTGCTCGTCGCCTACGGGCGGATCCAGCCGATGGTCGCAACGCTCGTTCTGATGATCGCCGGTCGAGGGATCGCCCAGCTGATAACGAACGCCATCCAGATCATCATCTTCAACGACACGTACGCCTTTATCGGGAACGGCTACATCCTCCTGCCGTTCTCGTTGTATGTGGCAGTCGCGGTGTTCATAGGAGCCTGGCTCTTGACACGTCGGACGTCGATAGGCGTCTTCATCGAGTCGGTCGGGATCAACTACCGATCGAGCTTCTATAGCGGCATTAACGAGAAGAAGATCAAGCTCTTCGCGTATGGTTTCTGTGGCTTCTGCGCGGGCATTGCTGGGCTCATCGTGACGTCCAACATTCGTACGTCGGATGCGAATCAGATCGGCATGTACACAGAATTGGATGCGATCCTGGCCGTCGTAATCGGCGGGACTCTTCTCGGAACCGGGGGTCGCTTCTCGTTGATGGGGAGCGCGATCGGGGCCCTGGTTCTGCAGACGACGATCACGTCGATGCTGTCGTTCGGCGTTCCGGCGAGTGCGGTCATCGCAGTCAAGGCTTTGGTCGTGATTGCCGTGGTCCTCCTCTATGCCGAGCAGGTCAAGGGCTTCGTTCGTAGGCTGGGCAGCTCGTCCTTGCGGAGGGAGACAGCCCAATGAAGACGCGTTTGGCCGCAGCCTTGGCGCGAAACCGGAAGTTTCTGCCGCTGGGCTCCACAGTCGGGCTCTTCTTGGTTGTCTACTTGCTCGGCTTCCTGGCTTACCCGGCGATGCGCGACGGGCAGGCATTCTTCAACCTGATGGATGCGGCCCCGTTCTTGATCGTCACGGTCGTGGGTGAGTCCTTCGTGATCATCTCCGGCGGCATCGACCTCTCGGTCAGTGGCATCCTCGCCCTGACTACCGTGGTCGCGGCGTCGCTGCTCCAAATGGGCTGGAGCGCGTGGATGATCTTCCCAGTCGTCCTGCTGATGGGGATGCTCTTCGGGTTGGTGATGGGTTTGTTCATCACCTACCTGAAGGTTCAGCCCTTCATCGCAACACTGGCGGGCATGTGGCTGGCTCGTGGCCTGTCCTACGTCATCAGCGACGCCGAAGTTCGCATTCATGACGCAACGTACACCACGCTGGGCCAGACGAAGATCCTGATCCCAGGGCTGGCCGATCCTGCCACCAAGCATGGCGACTACATCACCTACCTGGTAGCCGTGGCCCTGATCGTGCTCGCAATCGGGCTCTTCCTCGCCCACTTCACGCGGTTCGGCCGAACGGTCTACGCGATGGGCGGCGGCAACGGTGCCAACGAGCAGTCCGCCCGGCTCATGGGTCTGCCAGTGAACCGGACCAAGGTCCTCGTCTACGTCCTCAGCGGCTTCTGCTCGGCCCTGGCCGGGATCCTGTACAGCATCTACGTCATGTCGGGACGCGGCAACGCCGGGACAGGATTCGAACTGACGGCTATCGCGGCCGTCGTCATCGGCGGAATCGCGCTCACAGGCGGCGAGGGCTATCTGATAGGCGCCCTCGTAGGTGTCCTGATCACCTCGCTGATCCAGAGCATCATCCAGTACAACGGAGAGCTCAGCAGCTATTGGGTCTACATCTTCATCGGGGCTCTGATGCTCATCTTCATCGGCGTTCAGGGAATCGTGGCCGCCTGGAATGCCGAGGCGCTCGCGCGCGCCCGCGTAGGCGGCCACGTCGTCCGCAAGCCCCCTGTCGTCTGGTACAAGCGAAGGCTCTTCCGTGGCGGAATGGTTGCGGTCGCCGTGGTCGTAGTGTTGGCCGTGAGCGTCAACGTCGTGGTTCCGTTCGTGTTCCCCAAGCAGGCAGTCGTGACCTGCACCCTCAAGCCCATGAGGCCGGACCAGGACAAGACCTTGGCTCAGGCAGGCGCTGTGATCGTCTACGAGCGGAACGGCGGCACGTCCTGTGTCGATGAACTCTATGCCATTTACGGGGACGGCCATATCACGATCGATCTGGGCGACAGCAGCGTCAAGCAGAAGCAGATCACAACAACACAGGTGAACTCGCTTGTGTCGGAGATCAACGATCTCGGCTTCTTCACGCCAGACTTCTACACTACTCATCACACGCCGTGCGGCGCTTGCTACCAGTACTCGACGACGATCACATACCAGGGTCAAACAAAGACTGTCGATGCCGTTGACGGAGGAACGGACGCGCCATCCGCATACTGGCCAATGACAGGGCTCCTGGCACCCATCTTGTACGGCGGTGGCAAGTAATGAAAGGCAATTCCGGGATGAGTGCTCGAAAGACGCTGGCCGCAGTCATCGCGCTCGGTCTTGCCGTGACCGGCTGCGACTATATCGTGCCGCCGATCGACTTCAGCACGGCCACCCCGGTCCTGTCGAGTCAGGGCTGGTCGGGGTTCGTGACGAACGTTGCCGACGCGAACGGCGCCCTACACGTCGACCTTTCCATCAAGAACGACACGAACGATTGGAGCGCGATGGACGTAGGCTCCAGCGTCGCCAAGGTGACGGACGCGGCCGGCAAGACGAGTAGCTGCGCCACGGTTTTCGTCGGGACGTCCACCTTCGTCAACAATGGTGGCTGGTTCCTGGCGCCCGGCTTCCAGATGAAGGGGTATACCGGAGGAAGCGTCGCCAAACCAACGAAACAGATGCTCTACGTGGAGTGCGCTGGCGTCGCGAAGGCCGCTGGCGAGAAGCTGGCTGTGGACTACGCGTACATCACGGGCGCGTTCAACTACTACACGGCCTCACAGGTCTCTCACAAGACGTTGGAGTTGGATCTCGACAAGGTCGTCTCCGATGCCAAGTACCCGGTGGGTGACAAGGTTGCGGGCCTCAAGATCGAGACCTCCAGCTCGGTCATACCTGCTATCAACGACTGCACCGTGCAGCTGACGGGCGTCAAGAGGACGGATACAGGATTCGAGTTCAGCTGGGAGAGCACGAATCCCGGCAAGGACCCAGCGTACGTCCACATCGGCCAGCCTCCGGTCCTCGGCGCTGATGGGGTCTTGTACGGGGCGTATGTGAGCCCGCATCTGTCTAATGCCCCCATCACGCCGAACGGAGGCAAGGCCACCTGGACAACAACGGCCTCGGTCCCGACGGATGTGAGCGGCTTCTACATCCTTCTCCCAGTGGAGACGAAACAGCAGAAGTACTTCGTGGACCACGTCGTCGACATTACCGACAAGTGACCTTGCGTCCCGGTCGATTGGGCAAAGTGCGTTCGCTCGTATCACGTGTGGCGCGACCTGAACGCGCCGTGCCTCGGGAGGTAGCTGGGGAGTGGCTGAATTGAAGGCGCTGGGCGAGTTCGAAGTCTGGTTTCTGACCGGGAGCCAGGACCTCTACGGTGACGAGACTCTTCGTCAGGTGGCCGCGCACTCGGAGCGCATCGCGGCGGGCCTGAACGAATCCGCGGCGATCCCTGTCAATGTCGTATACAAACCGGTGGTGAAGTCCCCGGAGAGCATCGCCGCCGCATGCCTGGAAGCAACGGCGTCTCCCACGTGCGTGGGCGTAATCGCCTGGATGCACACGTTCTCCCCGGCTCGGATGTGGATCGCGGGCCTGCAGGCTCTGCAGAAGCCGCTTCTGCACCTCCACACCCAGTTCAATCGCGATCTCCCGTGGGGCGAGATCGACATGGACTTCATGAACTTGAACCAGGCCGCTCACGGCGATCGCGAGTTCGGGCACATCGAGACCAGGCTGGGGCTCGCCCGCAAGACGGTCGCCGGCCACTGGCAGGACCCCGCGGTTGCCGATCGGATCGGGTGGTGGGCGCGGGCGGCTTGCGCCTGGCACGAGGCCCATCACCTCAAGGTAGCCAGGTTCGGCGACAACATGCGCAATGTGGCCGTGACAGAAGGCGACAAGGTGGAGGCCCAGATCCGCCTCGGCGTCGCCGTAAACGGGTATGGCGTCAGCGATCTCGGCGACGCCGCCCGCGCGGTGTCGGAAGCCGCGGTCGACGATCTGATCGAAGCCTATGAGTCGAGCTACGATCTCGCGGCGAGCCTGCGTGCGAATGGCGCCGACAGGGAAGCGCTGCGCGAGGCCGCTCGAATCGAAGCCGCCCTTCGAGCCTTCCTGACCGAGGGTGGCTTTGGCGCCTTCACGGACACCTTCGAGAACCTCGATGGGCTTCGCCAGCTACCCGGAATTGCATGTCAGCGGCTTATGGCCGACGGTTTCGGATTCGGCGCGGAGGGCGACTGGAAGACCGCCGTCATGGTCCACCTCCTCAAGGTCATGGCCAGGGGACTCCCGGGCGGGACCTCGTTCATGGAGGACTACACCTATCACCTCGGCCCGGAGGGAGAGAAGGTCCTGGGCGCGCACATGCTCGAGGTCTGCCCGACGATCTCCGACGGGAGAGTGTCGTGTGAGATCCATCCCCTGTCCATCGGCGGACGCAGCGACCCGGTGCGTCTCGTCTTCACCGCCGGTTCCGGACCGGCCGTCGTCATTGCCCTCATGGACATGGGAAACCGGTTCCGGCTCCTGGCCAACGAGATCGACGTGGTTCCGCCGGACAAGCCGATGCCGCGTTTGCCGGTCGGTCGAGCCGTCTGGAAGCCGCGCCCGAATCTGGCAACCGCAACCGAAGCGTGGCTGATGGCGGGAGGTTCCCACCACACCGTTCTGAGCCGCGCCATCGGACCGGAGCCACTGGCAGACTTCGCCGAGATGGGCGGCCTGGAGTTCCTCCTCATCGACGCCGAGACGACCATTCCGGGCTTCAAGAAGGAACTCCGCTGGAACCAGGTCTACTACCATCTCGCTGACGGGTTGTAGGCGGCTCCCGGCCGGCAAGACGGAGGAACATCGATGCCAGTGCTGATGCTGCCCGAGCTTCGGGAGCAGGTCTGGCGGGCCAACCAGGCGCTGGTGCGATCCGGCCTGGTGACCCTCTCCTTCGGCAACGCCAGCGGCGTCGACCGCGCGGCGGGCGTGCTGCTCATCAAGCCCAGCGGTGTGCCATACGATCAGCTCCGTCCCGAACAGCTCGTGGCGGTGTCGCTGGTGGACGGGCTGGTTGTGGAGGGGGAGCTGCGGCCTTCGTCCGACACTCCGACTCACCTGCTCCTGTACCAGCGCTACCCGGAGATCGGCGGAGTCGTACACACCCACTCCACGGCGGCCACCGCCTGGGCGCAGTCCGGCAGGTCGATTCCGCCGCTCGGGACGACGCACGCCGATCACTTCCACGGCGCCGTCCCGGTCACGCGGCAGCTGATCGAGAGCGAGGTCTCGGGCGAGTACGAGCGAGAGACCGGTGCGGTGATCATCGAAACCCTCGAGCGCCTCGGGCTCAGCGCAGCCGAGATGCCTGCGGCCCTGGTTGCTTCCCACGGACCGTTCACCTGGGGCCGCGACGCCCAGGACGCTGCCGACAATGCCACGGCGCTGGAGGTCGTGGCCGCGATGGCCAGCCAGACGTTCGCCCTCAACCCGGAGGTGCAGCCGATCGCCGGCTACCTGGCCGAGCGCCACTTCCGGCGAAAGCACGGGCCCGGCGCCTATTACGGGCAGGCGCCGAGACCGGGGTCGGGCGCGGGGGGCCGGAGCTGAGATGACGACGCCGGCGGCCGTGGCCGCGGCGCGGATTCACGGTCGTCACGACGTCCGCGTCGGCCGCGAGCCGGTGGCCACTCCCGGGCCCGGCGAAGTCCTGCTGCGGGTGACCGGTGTGGGCCTCTGCGGCTCGGATCTGCACTGGTTCGAGGAGGCCAGCATCGGCGACGCGTTGCTTTCGCGGCCCCTCATCCTGGGTCACGAGTTCGGGGCCACGATTGCCGATGGACCTCGGGCCGGCCAGCGCGTGGCGGTCGACCCGGCGAACAACTGCGGCCGCTGCGAGCCGTGCGTCGAAGGCCGGGCGAACCTGTGCCTGGCCATGCGTTTCGCCGGGCACGGCACCACGGATGGGGCGTTGCGCACACTGATGACCTGGCCGGAGCGCCTGCTGTCGGAGCTGCCCGACGCGATAGGCGACGACGAGGCTCCGCTGCTGGAGCCGCTGGGAGTCGCGCTTCACGCCCTGGATCTCGGTCCGGTGCCACCCGGCGGGCGGGCCGGAGTCTACGGCGCCGGACCCATCGGCCTGCTGCTGGTCCAGCTCCTCCGCGCGCAGGGCGTCTCTACGATCGTGGCGACGGACAGGCTCTCCCACCGTGTGGCCGCCGCGAAGTCGATGGGCGCCACGGACGCGTTTCTCGTGGACGCCGAGGCAGGATCGTCGTTCTCGCCGCAACGCCTGATGGCACGCCAGGTACCAGTCGACGTCGCTTTCGAAGTCTCGGGCTCTGACGCGGCCCTGTCGGACGCCATATGGGCCGTTCGCCCCGGTGGCCGGGTTGTGCTCGTGGGCATCCCGGCCGGCGATCGGACCAGCTTCGAGGCAGCCGTAGCGCGACGCAAGGAGCTGCCGCTCCTGGAGTGCCGGCGCATGACGGCCTCCGATCTACCGCGCGCCATCGCGCTGGTGGCGGCCGGGTCCATCGATCTGGCCTCGCTGATCACCGACCGTTTCCCCCTCGTTCGGGCGCCGGAGGCGTTCGCTGCGCTGGCGGACCGGCGCGGGTTGAAGGTGATCGTCCAACCCGACGCGGAGTGACAGATAGGACAGGGAGAAGGAGTGACGGCCGGGCCTGCTACACCGTCGGTGGGGACTTCGGAACGGCCAGAAGTCAGGATCGCCACGGGAGCGCCAGCGACAGGCACGGCCGGCACGTGCCGAGGAGGATTCCGATGAACCAGCAACAGGGCAGGGCGGCGGAGCTGATCCGGTCGGGTGGCGCCTTCTTCGGGATCGAGTTCGGCTCGACGCGCATCAAGGCGTCCCTCATCGGTCCCGATACGACACCGCTGGCGTCGGGCTCGCATGCGTGGGAGAACCAGCTCAAGGAAGGCGTCTGGACCTACGACACGGAGGACGTCTGGAAGGGCCTGGCCGACTGCTACGCCTCGCTTGTCCAGGACGTGCGAGCCCACTACTCGCTGGAGCTGACCGCGGTCGCGGCCATGGGCTTCAGCGGGATGATGCACGGGTACGTGGCGCTGGATGCCGAGGGGAAGCTGCTGGTGCCATTTCGTACGTGGCGGAACAACATCACTGGCCAGGCCTGCGCCGAGCTGACCCCGCTCCTCGACTTCGCGGTCCCACAGCGCTGGAGCATCGCCCACCTGTACCAGTCGATCCTGGAAGGGCAGCCGCACGTGCCGAGGATCGCCCACTTGACCACGCTGGCCGGGTACGTCCATTGGAAGCTCACCGGCGAGCACACGATGGGCGTGGGTGAGGCCTCGGGCATATTCCCCATCGACCCACTCAGCGGTGACTGGGACGCCGCGCGAATGGCCAGATTCGACGCTCTCATCGCGCCGCGCAAGCTGGGCTGGAGGCTCCGGGAGATCCTCCCTGCCGTCCTGCCCGCGGGCCGCCCGGCCGGGAAGCTCACCGCCGAGG
The DNA here is from genome assembly GCA_003158295.1 of Chloroflexota bacterium. Classification (GTDB taxonomy): domain Bacteria; phylum Chloroflexota; class Limnocylindria; order Limnocylindrales; family CSP1-4; genus Fen-1039. Next base: position 67,727 of record PMIP01000059.1, read on the forward strand.
GCGCGAAGCTGCTCGACCCTTCGGGCAGGCTTCCGGCCGGCATCCCGCTGTGTCCTCCCGAGGGCGACGCGGACACGGGCATGGTCGCCACCAACGCGGTCCGCCCGCGCTCTGGGAACGTTTCCGCGGGCACCTCGGTCTTCGCGATGATCGTGCTGGAGAAGAGCCTCGCTCGCGTCCACGAGCAGATCGACATCGTGCTCACGCCCGACGGCAAGCCCGTGGCCATGGCCCACTCCAACAACGGTTCCTCCGACCTCGACGACTGGATCGCGCTCTTCGGCCAGGTAGCCAGGGCGCTCGGCAACGAGGCCACGCTCGACGACCTGTACGGCAAGCTCCTGCCGCTGGCTATCGAGGGCGATCCGGATGCGGGCGGCCTCCTGTCGATCAACTACCTGTCGGGCGAACACATGACCGGCTTCACCGAGGGCCGGCCTCTGTTCGCCCGGAACGAGAACAGCAGGTTCACCCTGGAGAACTTCATGCGGGCGATGTACTTCGCCTCACTCTGCTCCATCCGAACCGGCATGGACATTCTCACCGTGGAGGAGGGGGTGGTCATCGAGGAGATCCGGGGCCACGGCGGCTTCTTCAAGGTCGGCGACACCGGCCAGCGCATGATGGCCGCCGCCCTCAACGTTCCCGTCAGCATCCCCGCCACCGCCGGCGAGGGTGGGGCCTGGGGCATGGCCGTGCTGGCCGCGTACATGCTCCGCGCCGACGCCAAGCAGTCGCTGCCCGACTACCTGGACGAGCGCATCGCCAGGAGCATCGGCAAGCCGGTCAAGCCCGACCCCCGCGACGTCAGGGGCTTCGCCGAGTTCTTCGCGCGCCACAAGAAAGGGCTCGCCGTTGAGCGCGAGGCGGTGAAGGCGCTGAGCTGAGGCTCGCGGCGACGCGAACAGGCGAAGAGTAACTGGGGAGTGGGCGGGGACGGTACCGTGTGGGACGGAACCGGCCTGCAACGGCCTGGCTCTCGCCCGCGCGGTCCGACCGACCCGGCGTGACTCGCAGGCGCCTTCGGCAGGCCTCCGGTCACGAGCCGAGGCGGCCGCTCGGCGCCGGCCGACGGTCCATGCGGCAGGGTAGCGAGCGGGCCGGGCGCTGTACCATTTACGAGCATCAGCCCGTAACATTCCCGGCTTCGGTGCGCCCCGAGTGCGCCTGGCCGGCCATCTTCAGGAGAACGAACGCATGCCAAAGGTTGCCGGCTCCGTCAAAGAGCTCCTCGCCGCCCTCGACGGCATCGCGCGGATCGAGGGAGAGCGACTCGTCGTCACCGACGAGGCAGGCCTCCGGACGCGCGGCATCTACGACCTGGCCTGGAGCGCCACCTTCAGCGAGGACGAGGCCACCGTCGAAGCCGCTCGCTGGATCATCTGGGAAGCCAGCCAGGCTGTCGGCGCTCGCTCGGCGAGCATCCAGGACCTTTACAAGGCCCGCTCGCGCGACGAGTACCAGGGGATGACCGTTCCGGCCATCAACCTGCGGGCCCAGACCTTCGACATGGCTCGAGTCATCCTCGAGACGGCCAAGAAGAACGACTCCGCCGCGGTCATCTTCGAGCTGGCTCGGTCGGAGCAGACCTACACGTTCCAGCGCGTTTTCGAGTACGCGACCAGCGTCCTGGCGGGCGCCATCGCAGCCGGCTGGAAGGGCCCCGTCTTCATCCAGGGCGACCACTACCAGTTCAACGCCAAGAAATACGCGGCCGATCCCGAGAAGATGACCGAGGAGATCCGCAAGGGCTGCCGCGACGCAATCGCCGCCGGCTACCGGAACATCGACATCGACAGCTCAACGCTGGTCGACCTGTCGCATCCGACGCTGGAAACCCAGCAGCATGAGAACTACATGCGGGCGGCCGAACTGACCGCTCTCATCCGCTCGCTCGAGACCGACGGCGTGACCGTCAGCGTGGGCGGCGAGATCGGCGAGGTGGGCAAGAAGAACTCCACCACGGACGAGCTCAAGGCCTACCTGGACGGCTATCGTCGCCAGCTCGACTCACGGGCGAAGGGAGCGATCGGCCTCTCGAAGGTCTCCGTCCAGACCGGCACCAGCCACGGCGGCACTCCGTTGGCGGACGGCGGCGTCGCCGAGGTCGCCCTCGATTTCAACGTTCTGACGGAACTGTCGAAGGTGGCCCGCGAGTACGGCCTCTCCGGCGCGGTACAGCACGGCGCCAGCACACTGCCGGACGACATGTTTCACAAGTTCCCGGCCACCGGCTGCGCCGAGATCCACCTGGCCACGGGCTTCCAGAACGCCCTGTACGAGCATCCGGCCTTCCCGGCCGAGCTCCACAAGGCGATCGAGGAGTGGGTCTTCGCCAACTGCCAGGACGAGCGCAAGCCGGATCAGACCGACTCGCAGTTCGTCTACACCGGACGCAAGAAGGCGATCGGCCCGTTCAAGCGCCAGCTCTGGGACCTGCCCACGAAAGACGTGATCCTGGCGGCCCAGGCCGAGAAGGTGGACTTCCTCTTCAAGCAGCTCGGCACCCCCGGGAGCCGAGCGCTCGTCGAGAAGTACGTCAAGCCGGTCGAGTTCCACAAGTCGATGCCGGAGGCCCTCAAGGCCGCTCGGTAACGATCCGTTCTACCAGCCAGATTGAAGGGCGTCCGCAAGGGCGCCCTTCTGCTTCGCGGGCAGATCCATCGCCGCCACGGCGCAAGGGCCAGCCCGACCAGCGGCCTGCCGGCCCCAGGCTCACTCTTCACGCGGTGACACGCACTTTCGAAAACAGCGTCCACAACCAAACCGAATGGACGACCGAAGACGGCGGGCGGTCGAATGCCGCCTTGGTACCTTAGCCGTCGACCGACCGCCAGACATGCAGCCAGGGGACAACCCGATGGACCGCTGGAAGTTCTACGACATCACGCATCGCGATCACCTGATTTGTAACCCCACGAGCGTCGCCAAGCTGGACGAGCTCATCGGCTTGCTCGATCTCGGGCCCGAACCTCGCGCCCTCGACATAGCCTCGGGCAAGGGTGAGTTCATCGTTCGGGTCGCGGAGCGCTTCGGCGGGCCCTCGGGTGCGGGCTTCCGAGGCGTCGCGGCCGATATCTCGCCCTACTGCACGGCCGACCTTCGAGCCAGGGCGGCGAGCAGGGTTCCGTCGGCTGCGCTCGAGGTCCTCGAGATGGACGGCGCCGAATACCATCCGGCCGCGGGATCATTCGACCTGGCGTCCTGCATGGGCGGCAGCTGGGTGTTCGGCGGACATCGTGAGACGCTTCACTTCCTGGCCCGGGCCGTGAAGCCGGGCGGTGCCGTCGTGGCCGGGCAGCCGTTCTGGAGGAAGGAGCCTGGGGCCGAGTTTCTCGCCTGGTCGGGCTTGAAGAGCGACCAGTTCGGCAGCCACCTCGAGAACGTCGAGGCCGGCGAGGCAGAGGAGCTCGTCCCGTTGCTGGCCCTTGTGAGCTCGGGCGATGAGTGGGACCGCTACGAGACTCTCCAATGGCGCGCGGCCGCCCGATACGCCGACGCGCACCCCGACGATCCCGATGTAGCCGAGCTGATCTCCCGCGTCGAGCACAGCCGTCGCGAGTACCTCAACTGGGGTCGGGACACGCTCGGTTGGGCCCTCTACGTCTTCGGAGCACGTTCGAGGAAGTCCGGCGACAGGACGGCCACGGCGGCTGACCCAGATACCTCGGCAGGGGCCGATTTGGCACTCACCTGATGCGGCAGCAACGCGGTGTCCAAGCTGTCTTGAGCGAACGAGCGGAACCGACCTAGGGCTCGCTCGAGTGGGAGTTCGATTCGGAGCGCGTTTGGATCACGGTGCGGTGGGGCTGGGCAAGACCGATTCAAGCTGCTGCAGGTTCGCACTCGTGCACGCGAGGGCCACGATTCGGGAGCCCATGGCGCTCTCGCCGCTCCCTACCACCGACGGAGACACTTCCGGGTCCTGGACGCACACCACGGTGTAGGTGACTGAGGAGTCCCCCGCGTCGACGAAGATGAAGACCGGTTGATCTGCCTCGGTTGGCATGGACTCAGTCGCCGCGGACGCCCCAGGCGGCGGCGCGCTCTCGGTCGAAAACGTGGTTATCTCGACCCCCACGGGCTCAGTCATCGCGGACGTCTCGGGCAGCGGCGCGCTTTCGCTCGAAGGCGTGGTTATCTCGGCCACCAGGGATGTAGTTGCCGCGGACGCCCCGGGCTGCGCGCCCTCGCCCCAGGGTTTGGCGATCGCGGTCGCGACGAAGATGACGGCGACCACTAACAGGAGCGCCAGCAGGTGCGACTCACCTCGCCGGCGGACCGGCGTGAGGGTCGGGCCGCTTCCGAACTCCCCTGATGTGTCGGGGCGGGCTGCCACGTGCTCATCATTCATCGAGGCCCAGGATAGAGTGTGCGGGCTTCGCGTCAAGTCGCCAAGCGGCACGGCTCGGCCTCACAGCCGCGCCCTGCCGCGCGATAGTCGGCCGTGCCTTGACAGCCAATTCGCCGGGCCGGGTTGGCCTGGTTCGGCGGCGGAACGCCTCGGCGCCGGAAGAGCCGAATCACCCATGCGGTTGGTCAGGCGGCTTCCGTCCCGCTAGGATCCGCTCATGACCGAGAGCACTGCCGCGCCGACCGACCTTCTCCGCTGGCGCGACACGGCGCTGGCTCTCTGCGACGAGGCTGACAGGCTCTCGATGGCCGGCTTCCGGCGCGACATCGCGCTCGAGACCAAGCCGGACGGATCCTTCGTCACCGAGGTCGATCGATCGATCGAGCACTTGCTGCGCGATCGCATTCGGGCGGCATATCCGGGCTGCGGCCTGATCGGCGAGGAGGAGGGGAGCGACGACGCAGGCGCGTCGGTCTGCTGGTACCTCGATCCGATCGACGGTACTCACAACTACATGCGGGGAATCCCGATCTTCGCCACGCTGCTGGCGGTTGCCGTGGACGGCGAGGTGCAGCTCGGCGTCGTGAGCGCACCGGCCCTGCGAGAGCGGTGGGTCGCGTGGCGGGGCGGCGGCGCGTGGCGTGGTAGCGATCGCATCGCCGTGAGCCGGATCGCGACCATCGCCGACGGCACGCTCCTCTACGGCAGCCGAACGGCGGACATGAGGTCCGGTTTGATGCCCGGCCTGGACGCGACCCTCGCCGAAGCGTGGCGAGAGCGTGGCTTCGGGGACTACTGGGGCTATATGCTCGTCGCCGAAGGGGCGGCCGAGGCCATGATCGAGACCGGCGCCCATCCGTGGGATTGGGCCGCGCCGCTGGTGATCGTGGAGGAAGCCGGGGGCCGCCTCACGACCGCCTCCGGGGAGCGGCGCATCGACGGGGCGTCGGCGGTCGCGACGAACGGTCTGGTCCACGGCGAATTGCTGGGCCGCTTGCAGGAGATGAGGTAGCCGGGTCATGACCATGGATCTCTACCTCGAGGTCGACATCGACAGCGATCTCGAAACCGTCTTCTCCTGGATCGCCACGCCCGAGAAGGCGAAGGTCTGGATGACCGGCGTGGTGGAAACCGAGATCATCGACCGGAAGCCGGGCATGGTCGGAACAACCTTCCGAGAGAGGCTCGAAGAAGGCGGGAGCGGCATCGAGATCCACGGGATCGTGACAGCGTTCGAGCCAGACCATCGGATCTCCTTCCACCTGGAGAGCAGGATCAACGCGCTGGACGTGGACTATCAAGTCGACGAGGTAGGCGATCTGGTTCGCCTCAGCGTCGTCTCGGCCATTCAATGGAGATTCCCCGCGAACCTGACGAGCCTCCTCTTCGGTCGGTCGATGAGGGCGAGGATCACGGAAGAGTCGGAGCAGGAGTTCGCCAGGCTGAAGGAACTCTGCGAAACGGGAAGGACGGAGTGAGGGTCGAGTGCTCCGGCTTGTGGGCAACGGGCCGACCCGGCTAGACTCGGGGTCGTTCGCGGCGAGAAGACCGCTATTCGTGGCAGAGGTCGGGTGGACCGACCGGCGGCCCACCAGTACGGAGGTTGAAGAGATGGGCGACAAGACTCCCAAGCGACCGCCCAAGGTGAAGAAGCCGAAGCCCAAGGCGCAGCCGCCGGCCAAGGGCTCGTAGGAGCGCCGGCAGGCAACAAGAAGGCCGCCCGAGGCCAGCGGGTTCGGGCGGTCCAGCCCATCCATTCGAGTTCGGAGGAAGCGATGCCCGCGCCGGTTCGACCCGGCGTCTTCGTCGGCGCGCGGCTGCTCGACGGCCTATCGCCCGACGCGATAGCCGACGGAATCCTTGTCACGGACGATCAGGGACGGATCGCCGCGGCCGGTCCTGCCGCAAGGACGGCCGCTCCCGGTGACGTGGACCGGATCGACCTTACGGGTTTGACAGTTCTGCCCGGGATCGTCGACTGCCACGTCCACCTGGCGATGCGCCTCGAGCCCGTGCACGACCAGGCCCAGCGCTCCGCGACCGACCTCGTCGTGCGAGCGCTCCAGACCGGCCGCGAATTCCTGGAAGCGGGCGTGACCACGGTCCGCGACGCTGGATACACTCCGGCCGGCATCAAGCGTGCCTTCGCCTCGGGCGCCTTCCCTGGGCCGCGTACCCAGGTCAGCTGCCAGCCGCTCTCCCAGACGGGCGGACACGGCGACGACTGGACGCCCTCCGGAATGGTCGTGATGACGGAGATGAGCGACCTCCCGAGTGGGATTGCCGACGGCGTGGACGCCGTACGCCGAGCCGCCCGGCTGCAGATCCGGGCCGGCGCCGATTGGATCAAGGTCATGGCGACGGGCGGCGTTCTATCTGCGGCGGACACGCCGGACGCCAGCCAGTTCACGATCGATGAGATCCGCGCCATCGTGGAGGAGGCGCGCGCTGCCGGCATAAAGGGCACGCTCGCCCATGCCGAGGGCACCGCCGGCATCAAGAACGCGCTGCGTGCCGGCATCAGCAGCATCGAGCACGGCGACCTGATCGACGACGAGGGGATCGATCTGATGCTCGAGCGGGACGTGCCCCTGGTGCCGACCTTCAGCATCAACTTCACGCTCATGGATGCCGGTCGCGTGGCCCGGGGCGAGGTTCCTCCCTGGGCCGTCGAGAAGATGAAATACCTCTTCGAGCACCAGCAGGGCAGCTTCCGTCATGCCGTCGAGCGTGGCGTGCGGGTCGTGATGGGTACGGATAGCTTCAACGGGATGTATCCGCCGGCCGAGCTTGCCTACATGGCCGAGTTCGGGTTGGGGCCCCACCGGGCGATTCAGGCGGCCACGATCGAAGGGGCCAGGCTGCTGGGGCTGGCAGACCAGATAGGGAGTCTCGAGGTGGGCAAGCAGGCCGACCTGATCGCGGTCTCGGGCGACCCACTCGCGGAGCCCGAGCTGTGGCGCGATCCGGCGCGGATCGTCTTCGTCGTGCAGGGCGGCCGAGTCGTGGCGGATCGCCGCGGGGCCTGAACCGTGGTCTTCTACTATGCGGCGACCATCCTGGACGCCTGGCTGGCGGCGATCCGCGCCCTTACCAGTCCCAGACGAGCACTGCGATCTCTCAGAGGCGCCTGGCGAGCACTTCCCGGCGACCTGATGGGGCGGATGATCATGCGTGGATGCGGCATACCGGCGCCGAGCCGGATCGTCGATGCCGGCACCGTGTCGGCGGTACTGGTCGAGCATCCCAACGTGGGGCGCTACTTCGGGCTGCAGCTCATCCCGGTCCAGGCTCAGACGCTCGGCCGGTACGTCTTCTCACGCGGTCCGATTCCCGATCACACGCTCGAGCATGAGATCGAGCACATCCGCCAGTGGGAGCGGCTGGGGCCGTTGTACCTGCCGCTCTACTTCGGCTCGTCCGCCGTGGCGCTCTGCCGCGGCCGGCGGCCCTACTGGGACAACCGCTTCGAGGTGGCCGCTCGACTTCGTGCCGACCGGGGGCCGGCCGCGCGAATCGACGGCGGGCCATCCTGACAGCAACCGGCAGGAATGCTTCGTACCCTCATACCGTCCAGTAGCGAGGAGTCCACCATGGCCACGCGCATCCAGGTCACGTTCGATTGCGCGGCTCCCGGGCGACTGGCGGAGTTCTGGTCCAAGGCTCTGCACTACGGCCCGCCGGATCCCTCCAGCGACGCCGATTGGGCGGCGATTGAAGACCCGGACCGAGCCGGACCGCGCTTCTACTTCCAGCGTGTGCCCGAGGGCAAGGTAGCCAAGAACAGGATGCACCTCGACCTGACCGTCGAAGGCCGGCAGGGCGCATCTCTCGAGGATCGGAAGGTTCTCGTGGCCGCCGAGGTGGAGCGCCTCAAGGCGCTCGGCGCCGACGATCGTCGGGGTGCGATCGAGCAGGACGGCGAGTTCTGGGTCCGCATGAACGATCCCGAGGGGAACGAGTTCTGCGTCCAGTGAGCTGGGGACCGTCGGGGACGAAACCTGACCAAAGCAGTAGGATATAGGTCGGGGTCGCGCCGGCCGTTAGGCGCGCCGATGCCGCGCTGCGAGGAACTCACCCAACATGCCAACTCTGACCCAAGACGCCGTCCTGAAAGCTCTGGCCACTGTTCAGGAGCCCGAGCTCGGGGGCAACCTGGTCGCTCGAAACATGATCAAGGACCTGGTAGTCGACGGATCCAGGGTGGCGTTCACGATCGAGCTGACGACTCCGGCATGCCCGCTCAAGGATGAGATCCAGGCCAGGGTGGAGGCCGCTCTGAAGCCTATCGGGGCTCAGGCGATCGAGGTCGGCTGGGGCGCGACGGTCCGACGGTCCACTCCGACGACGCCGCAGATGCTGCCGGGCGTGAAGAACATCGTCGCGGTGGCGTCCGGCAAGGGTGGGGTCGGCAAGACGACGGTGAGCGTGAACCTGGCCGTGGCTCTGGCTCAGGCCGGCGCCTCGGTCGGGCTGCTCGACGCCGACATCACCGGGCCCAACATTCCGATGATGATCGGGGCCGAGGGTCAACCGGTGGCCAGCGCAAACGGGAAGATCACCCCGATCGAGGCCTACGGCGTCAAGGTGATCTCGATCCAGTTCTTCCTGCCCGAGGGCCAGCCGGTGGTGTGGAGGGGGCCGCTGGTGGGCGGCGCCATACAGCAGTTCCTGCGGGACGTGGAATGGGGTGATCTCGACTACCTGGTCGTGGACCTGCCGCCCGGAACCTCGGATGCGCAGCTGACGCTGGCGCAGTCCGTCCCGCTCACGGGCGCCGTGCTGGTGACAACGCCGCAGCAGGTGGCTCTCGCCGACGTGGCCAAGGCCCTGGCTATGTTCAAGCGTGTCAGCGTTCCGATCCTGGGCCTCGTCGAGAACATGTCCGGCTTCGTGTGCGCTCACTGCGGGGAGGTCACCGACATCTTCGGCCGCGGTGGCGGCGAGCGCTACGCCGCCGAGAACGGCATCGACTTCCTGGGCGGAATCCCGCTGGACGTGACCGTTCGCCAGGGAGCGGACGTCGGCGTGCCGGCCGTTGCTCAGGGCCAGGCGGGGCCTGCCGCCAAGGCGCTCGAGCACATCGCCCGCGCCATCGCCGGGAAGGTCAGCGTCCAAGCCGCGCGCGAGCAGCCCGTGCTTACCGTCTCCTGACGGGCGACGGGCCCGCGCGGCGCCCCAAGGCCGGCGGGCAATTGCCGCATTCTGGACCGGCGATCAAATGGGTTGCGACTCCCGGGCTCTGAAGGGTCTCGTGGCCGGGTAGTATTGGCGTGTCTCCACGAGGTTCCGATGCCCTGTCCAGATTGCGGTACGCCGTCCGCGCCGGGTGCGCATTTCTGCCACCTGTGCGGCAGGAGGCTGGAGGCGTTCACCGATGGGCTGACGGCCGGTGACCGGCGCGTCGTGAGCGCCCTGTTCGCCGACCTGGTCGGATACACCCGCCTCGTCGCCGAGCTGGACCTGGAGGAGGTCAGGGCGCGTGTGGACAAGGCCCTCAGCCTCCTCAGCCAGGCTGTCGTCCGCTTCGGCGGCTCGGTCGAGAAGTTCGCGGGGGATGCCGTTCTGGCGGTGTTTGGGGCACCTCTGAGCCACGACGACGATGCCCTTCGGTCTTGCTTGTGCGCCCTGGAAATGCAAGCCGCACTGGCACGAAGCCAGGTCGGGCACGACCGGCCGCTCCAGCTTCGGGTCGGCATCGCCACCGGCGAGGTTGTGGCCGCTCCTCGGGAGATGGCGGGGACGCGCTCCCTGGCTCTGACGGGGGATCCCATGACGACCGCCGCGCGGCTGCAGCAAATGGCCGAACCGAACGAGATCCTGATGGACGACGCGACGGCCTCGGCCGCCGGACCGCACATCGGCGTGGAGCATCTCGGCGAACGCTTGCTGAGAGGGCAGAGTCGAGTGGTCACAGTCCTGCGCCTCGGGAGCGAGCGCCGCATCGTCAGCCATCCGTTCCGGCGCGTGGCCCCGCTGATTGGTCGCGACGACGAGAAGGCGCGCCTCACCGGCCTGCTGCGCCGGACTGCCCAGACGCGCCGCGGTGGAGCGGTGCTCCTGCGCGGCGAGCCGGGGATCGGCAAATCGCGGCTGCTGTGCGAGATGGAAGACGAGGCTCGAGCTGCCGGATTCGCCTGGATGTGGCTCGACAACACGCCCCACGGCATGGACACCCCCTACCGTGCCGTCCGCAACATGGTCGACTGGCTGGCGGAGGAGCAGGGGATGGCTGCCGGCGTGGTCGCTCGCCAGCTGCTATTCGGCGCGAACGCCGCACCCGGCAGTGACCCGGAGTCCGCGCGCCTGATGCTCGGGGCCGTCGCCGTCCTGGCGCGTGATTCGGACGTCCGATTGCTTGCCGAGGAGGGTTGGGAGCCGGCGACGGCTGATCTGGCCGATCCTGCCGAACTGAAGGCCGGGTTCAAGCTGGCGACCGAGATGTGGGTCAGCACGATGGTCGCCGAGCAGCCGCGCTGCATCGTGTTCGACGATTTCCATTGGATGGACCCTTCGAGCCGGGAGCTTATGGACCACGTGGTCTGCGCGGCAGCCGACCTGCCTCTGGTGGTCCTGGCGGGTTCGAGGCCGCCGGTCACGCCCGCCTGGATCGACTTGCCCCACGTCGAATCGATCGATCTTGCGGGTCTCGACGAGGGCGCAACCGAGGAGCTGGGCGGGGCCGTGGCCGGTGCCGCCCTGGAATCGGAGTCCGCCCGCTGGCTGTACCAGAGGACGGCCGGCAACGCGCTCTTCGTGGGCGAGATCATGCGGACGCTGCAGGAGACGGGTTGGCTCGAGCAGGTTGGCAAGCGGTTCCGGATCGATCGCGGCGCGGCTCGCCGGGGCGTGCCGCTGAGCCTGAGGGCGCTGCTCGGCGCCCGAATAGACGCCCTGCCGCCGGCACCTCGAGGCGTGCTGGAAGTCGCCGCCGTCGTTGGCATGACATTCTCGGAGCCGCTTCTCTCAGCTCTGTGCGGCGGCGCCCAGGAGGACAATCTCCGCCAGCTGTCCGAGGCCGGGATCATCGCTCCGGCCGACGAAGCCGGCGCCGGGCCGGATGGATGGCGCTTCCGCCACCAGCTCTTCCTTGACGCGGCCTACGGCCGCTTGCTGGCCGGCCGGCGACGGCAGCTCCACGCGAACCTGGCAGACGAGCTCGAGACCATGGAACCCAGGGTGGACGCCGCGGAGCTGGCTCGCCACCGGGTCGCCGCCGGAGACCCCGAACGTGCGCTGCCGCTGCTGGAACAGGCCGCGCGGGAGGCCGCCGCTGTCGGAGCGGTGGCGGAGGCCGAGGCGTTCATGCGCACGGCCGCCGAACTGAGGGGAGAGACGGGTCCTATCGTCCCCTAGCCGCGCCGGCCGGCCATCACGAGAGCAGCCGGCGAGGCCGGCCGGCCCGTCGCCGGTGAGGCTTCCGAGATCCGATCAAGACGAAGGCCATGGCGCTTGCGGTCACGGGCGGCGCGACAGCGATTGCTCCTCCGGCCGGTGCCACAGCCGCCGCTCCCGGAGGTAGTGGCACGGTACCCCAGACGTCGGCCGACCAGGCCGCGTCCGCGAGCCTGTGCTGGCCGGTCAACGAGGGATGGAGGTAGTCGACCGTGCTCAGGTCGGCGATCGTGAAGTCGCGCATCGAGAGGAGCGACTCGTTGGTGGTGCAGTACAGCTTGCCGCTCGTCGCGCCGGCGGCCGAGATGTCTTCGCAAGCCTGGGCCAGGCTATCGTCGTACTGGCGCAGATACGTTTCGGCCTCGGCCAGCGTCGAAGGGCTGTTGTCTCCCAGGAAGGGCGCGCATGCGGTCGAGTTTCGAGGGAGTGCCAGGAACGCCTTGGCCTTGGCGTCGGCCTGAGTGATGTCTCGCAAGTGGCCGAAGTCGGGGACCGACAGCATCAGGATTCGGCTGCCGGCCGGCAGCCCGTCCCGCAGGATCGAGATCGCCGAGCGAAGATCTGACTCGAATGAGGCCGGATCGGTCTTGGGGTCGTCGCACAGGTCGTTCGTGCCCAGCTCGAAGGTGACGTACGCGGTCTGACCCGGCGAGAGCTTGCGTGCGGCCGCTACGACCGCCGTGGCCTGCCGTGGGGCGTCGTTCATCTTCCTGCCGGACGTGGCGGCATCCACGAGCTTGGGAGAGCCTCCCAGCGCCGCAAATCGTTCGGCGAGACTGAAAACGCCGTCGTTCTTCGCGGTACCGATCACCCACGAGAACTGTGTGTGGTCGCGCAGGTACGCGGGCGTGACGCTGTAGGCCTGGCTGTACGAGTCGCCGATGGCCCCCAGTAGTGCCGGGAGCGGGGGCGTCGTCGGAGCCGGCGTCGGGGTGGAAGCCGGAGTGGGAGATGCAGTGGGCGTTGGCGTGTCCGACGGTGCAGGCGTGGCCAATGGTCCGCCGGGACTGGATGCGGCGGCCGTGATGGATGGAGGCGCATCGGGCGAGGCATCGGCGGTGACGCCGGGGTGTGCGCCGACGAGGCCGGTCTCGAGACCGACCACGACGGTAAGCACGGCGGCCAGCGCGAGAAGCGCCAGCGCGGAGGCACGTTGCGGTCTGTCCGCGAGCCACGACTTCAGTCCACCCATGCGCCAATCCTACGGCCCAGGTGGATCGGCGGCACGCCTCGGACCGGCCCGCCGGAACGGAGGCGGCGGACGACCGCGACCCTGGGCGGCCCGCCCGGAGGACCGCGACCCGACCGGCCCGCCGGAGCGGAGGCGTCCGATCACGATCCTGGCCGAACCCGCCTTCGCTCGGAGGTGCCGCCGCCTAAGATGTCGGCATGCTGGAAACCGATTTCGCCGTCGAAGCACTCGGGCGTTGCCGTCTCTTCGCCGGTCTCGATCCCGAAGCCCTGGAGGCAATAGCCCGAAGTCTCCGGATTCGCCACTTCCGCCGCGGCGAGGTCCTGTTCCACGAAGGCGATCCCGGCGATGCGCTGTTCATCGTCGCCTCGGGCGCGGTCAAGGTGGTCGTTCCTTCGGAGGAGGGCGAAGAGGCGATCCTCGCGACCCTGAAGCGCGGGGATTTCCTGGGCGAGCTGGCATTGCTGGACGGAGCCCCTCGCTCCGCCAGTGCGATCGCTCTCGAGGCCACGGATGCGCTGACCCTGCCGCGCGATCAATTCCGCGCCCTGGCGGACGCAGAACCGGCGATTCGAGGGGCTCTCCTGGAGGCGATGGCACGAGAGCTGCGCCGCCTCACGAAGCATGTCGCCGAGCTGCACTTCCTCGACCTGACCGGCAGGCTTGCCGCAAGGCTGGTGCGGCTCGCCGAGGATCACGGCGAGCGGTTGCCGGACGGCTCGGTCCGGCTTGACGCGCCGCTCACCCAGAGCGATCTGGCGGCCATGATCGGGGCGACTCGTCAGAGTGTGAACAAGCTCCTCGGCGAGTTCGAGGAAGAGGGCTTGCTGCGGCTCGAACGCGACAGCATCGTCGTGGCGGACGTGCCGGCATTGGCCAGGGCGGCGCGCCGGTAGACCCCTGCGGGGGCTCGGTGCGGCCCGTAACGTGGCGTGGCGGGGCTGGGTGCGGCCGGTGCTCGGTGCGGCCGGGACCGCCGATCCCTACGGCCGTCGGATCGTCAACCCGCCGAGATGACCCCTTCGCGGCCCAGCTGGAGAAGCTGCGCTCGGCTCTCGTCGAGGTGATGAGTGGCGATCCCGAACAGCCGCTTCAGAAGCAACGCCGACTGAGCGGATCCGCCGCTCAGCAGGGCCAACAGCTCGGATGTGGGCATGGAGACCAGGACGGCCGGACCTATCGCTCGTGCGGTCGAGAGCGCCTTGGGTTCCTCTCGCAGGGCCGACCAGCCGAGCAGATCGCCCGCGTGAAGCGTCGACACCAGGATCCAGCGGTGTTCGTGTCGGACGCGCAGGGCCAGCTGGCCCTTCTCGAGCCAGTGGATCTCCGAAATGGGCGCCCCCATCTCCACGAGAGTCTCACCGTCGGCCAGCACGCGCCGGACCGAGAGCCCGGCAAGGCCCTCGAGGTCGGCCGGGCTCAATCCTTCGAACAGCGGCAGCCTCGTAAGCTCGGCTGCGCTGACACTCTCCGCCGTGCTCATCTCTCGCTCCCACTCCCCAGATCGTCCGGAATCATCGAGTCGCTATTGTCCATCCGATGCTCACCTGCGCGCTGGACGTCCGAACGGGTCGGCGGGGCGCGTTCAGTGCTCCTTGGCGAGGCGGTGGAGGAGTGCCGCCGCCGCAAGCGCGGCGCGGCGTCTGCCTTCTTCGCCGCCCAGGAAGGCAGTCTGGCTAGCTTCCGAAATACCCCATGGACCGACAACGGCCAGATCCACGCGCGTATCCTCACCGGTTTCCACCGCCCGGACCGCGACCCCGATCGACGCACCCGCCTCCTCCCTGACCCGCTCCGCCAGAGGGGGGAGTGGCCGAGTTGGGTCGTCGGCGGCGAGGGTGCGAGCGCTCAGCAGCCACGCAGCCTCGCCCAGGAGGCGGGTCGTGGAGCCGCCCGTGCCTACTTCGACGAGCGCGGCGGTCCAGCCGCGTTCGGCGAACTGGCGACCAAGGACCGCCTGCCACGTTTCATCGTCGCGGCCCCAGACGTGGTCCCCGACGGCGGCGAGGACGGCCGCCTCCGCCTCCTCGACAAGCTCCGCGGGTCCTCGCCCCGCCTGTGCCACCGCCGAGATCCGGACGTCGACCGCGTCCGCGCGCGCATACGTGGCCACGGTCGGATTCTCGGCCCGGAGCAGCCCTTCTCCCAGCCGCGCGGCCACGATCGACTCGCCGATCCCGGCCAGGCGATAGGTCCGGGTGATCCTCTCCTGGCCCAGTCCACGCTCGTGGAGGCGGGGGAGCACCCAATCTCGCCACATCGGGCTGATCTCGGGAGGCGGACCCGGCAGCGCAACCACCACGCGGCCGTCGGGCCGATCCACCCACCACCCCGGAGCGGTGCCGCGTTCGTTGGGGATCGCCGTCGCCGACGGAATCAGCCACGCCTGCTTGAGATTCGTCTTGGCGAACGGGAGGCGTCGTCGCTCGAAGAGGTGGCGCAGCCAGCCCGCCAGCTCGGGATCCACGGCCGGGCACTCCTCGAGAACCTCGGCGATCGCCTCACGGGTAAGGTCGTCCGGCGTGGGGCCCAGGCCGCCGGTCGTCACGACCAGATCGGCGGCGGCCAGGGCCTCGCCGATGGCGGCCGCGACCGTGGCCAATCGGTCGGGAAGTGCCGAGATCCACAACACTTCGACGCCGGCGTCGGATAGGGACCTGGCCAGGTCGCCGCTGTTCGTGTCCCGGGTCTCGCCGGTGGTCAGTTCACTTCCCACCGCCAGGAGCACGGTGGTGCGAAGCGGTCGGGGAGTGCTCGTTGTGCCGGTCACCGCCGGAGTGTACGGTCAGGCGGCTATAGCCGCCGCCGCCGGCGGTTACCTCCGCCGGGACCGGGCTGCCGGTCCGTGCCAACCGCCGCCTTGCCGGCCGCTGCTATGATCCGCCTGCTGTCACTCCCAAGCTGAAGGAATCCCCTTGGCCGACCGGCCCTCGCCGTCCGAATCTCCAGATCCCTCGCCCGCTCAGGACCCCCAGTCCGAGATACCCGGTCTGGGCGAGCAGTTCGGCCGAACGCGAAACGCGTTGGTCGGGCTCATATCGGCCCACGTCAACCTGGCCAAGGCCGAGTTCGGCGAGATCGCCGGCCAGCTCAAGCGAGCGGCCGCGTTCGCCGGAATCGCACTCTTGCTGCTGTTCCTGGCTGGCATGCTTGTCGTGGTCGGGACTGCGCTCTTCTTCGGCGAGGTCTTCTTCCACTCGGTAGGTTGGGGAGTCCTGCTCGGCAGCGAGCTCTTCATCGGTGGGGCGGCCCTCCTGGTGTTGGCCATCATCGATCTCGGCTGGGCCAGAGCCTTCTCGAGCTTCGTCGTGGCACTCGGTATCGGTCTGGCGGTGACGGGGGTATTCGCCGTCGACTGGGCCGCGGTCAGCCGCAACAACTCAGGCCTGCCCGGCGGGTTCGTGCTCGCGGTCCTGACCGGCGTCGTGGTGTTCGGGCTGCTGGGCGCGGTTCTCGGCGCCAGCTTTGGGAGAGGCGCGGCCGCGGCCGGTCTGGTGGCGGGCGTGGTGTTTGGGGCGCTGCTCGGCGCGCTCGCGTCGGCACATCTCGGCCTGCGGGTCTCGGTGGCGCTCGGATTGGCCGCACTGCTGCTGTTCTGGCCGATTTGCGCGGCGGTCCTCGTCTTCCGGCACGGCTTCGACTTCGACAAGCTCAAGGATCGGTTCATGCCCGATCAGACAATCGCCACTACCAAGGAGACGATCGAGTGGGTTCGCGAACAGATGCCGCTCGGGCGGAAGTCGTAGCCCAACGCCAGGTTCTGCTGGACGAGGTCGTCAGGCTCGAAGCTGCGGCCCGGGCGGCGATCGACATCCCGGCGAAGATACGGCGTGCGCCGGCCAGGACGGCCGTGCTTGTGGCAGGGACCGCGTTCATGGCGCTCGGCGGGCCCAAGAGGGCGTACCGAGCGATTCGGCATGCCGTGCTCGGCCCGAAGGCGGACCTCCCCAAGTCGATGCTTCCCGAACAGATCGACAAGGCCCTGCGCTCGCTCGGCGACGACGGCGACCGGGTGCGCGGGCTGGTCGAGCGCGAGTTCGTCGGCTACCTGGAAAAGAACAAGCCCGTCCGCGAAGCCCGCGACCTGCGAGGCACTGTCTCCGAGCTGGGCGGGAACATCCTGCGGCCGGTGACCGCCCAGGCGGGCAAGCGGCTCGCAAAGGAACTCTTCTCGCCCGAAGGAGGCGGCTTCGCCGAGGCCATGACTCGGATGCAGGCACGCCGCGACGCCCATCAAGCAGCTCAGGATGCCGCCCCGGCACCGGCCGGCGGCGAGACCGGCTCGGGCTTCGTACCGGAGCCACGCCGCGGCCGCGGTCGCAACGTGCTACGCCCGCGCTGATCTCCGCGCGGCTCGGGTCGCGCCGTTGCCCCAACCCGTACTAGACCCCGCTAGACTCTGTGGCCACGGGCGAGTGGCGGAATGGCAGACGCGCCAGCCTTAGGAGCTGGTGCCGCGTATGCGGCGTGTCGGTTCGACCCCGACCTCGCCCACCACCTCTTGCCGACGGGCGGTCGAGCGATGGTCCATCCGCAGTGGGCCGTGCTCCCTCGGCACGGCCCCGGGGGTTCCGTCGGGTCGACTACCGCCACAACCAGGCGAGCGTGATGGCGGCCATCTCCACGCCGATGACGGTCAGGAGCCCGAATTCGATCGCGGGAACGATCCGGCTGGGCCGCTCCGGCGTCTTCTGGTGGGCGGCCTGACGCTCGCGGCGATCCCAGCTGCCCCAGAACCCGGTGCCCACCCTGGCCAGCACCAGGAACGCGAGTCCGACGACG
Organism: Chloroflexota bacterium; assembly: GCA_003158295.1. GTDB lineage: Bacteria > Chloroflexota > Limnocylindria > Limnocylindrales > CSP1-4 > Fen-1039. Next base: position 85,450 of record PMIP01000059.1, read on the forward strand.
GCCACGCCGAGGCCCCACTGGCCGATGGTCCGCAGGAAGGGCGGCCAGCTCGCGAGTCCCGAGATCCAGTCGAGCGGGCCGGCGATGGTTTCGTGGCCCGGCACGGTGCGCCACCATTCCGCGAAGGCGCCGCCCAGGCGGCCGGGCCCGTGCAGCCCCGGAATCCCAAGCGCGGCGGTCAGGGTCGCGATGCCGAGAGGGATGGCGGCCAGCAGAGCGGTCTCCCACCTCCACGCCGCCAGCACGCCGACGCGCACGCGCCGCCAGGCCGCGCGCACCATCGCCAGGCTCGAGTCCCGGAAGAACCGCGAGTCACTTGCGTGGCCCGTGGGCGTGTCGATCTCCTGGAGCAACGGGATCAGGAACTCTTCGTCGTTGTCCCAGTACGCGCCGTGGTCTTCGAGGATGCTCATCAGGTTGACGATCTCGTGGCTGTGGCGCCGGACGAGCTTGGCGCTGGCCGGTGGATGGATCGGGCCGGCGGGTGCCGGATCGTATGTCGACCAGAAGTCGGCCCAGCGCAACTTGGGGCGCATGGCGCGGAGATCGCCCCGCAGTCGGGAGGCCGCGGGCAGGCCCTTGTAGGCGTTGTCGATGCGCCAGGCCAGACCCAGGCCCTCGCCCAGGGTGATGAGCTTGTCCACCGGTTCGGCGTGGTAGGCGGGGTCGCACAGCGTCTCAAAGCTGACGATCGCCCCGCCGGAGTGAGCCACCACGACGATCGGGCCGCAGCCCTGGGCTCGGAGGCCGCTGATCGCATTGGCCAGACGACTGCGGACGTTGGCCGACTGGATGTTGTCGTCGGCGACGTTGGGCAGTCCTCCGAACCAGCGGGTGAGGAACGTGTCGACCGACTTGAGGGTCGACGAGTCCTGGAGCGCTTTGATTGGAATGCGCCTGAACGGGTCATACACGAGCAGGGCTAGCCAGATCAGGCAGTAGATCGGGACGAAGGCGAGGACGGTCAGCTTCATCTGGAGCCAGTCCAACCAGTAGATCCAGTCTCGCCGGCGAACCGGCATGGCCTTGAGCACCAGCGGCCCGTTGTCGTAGGTCCTCTCTCGCCTCGCGTATCCCCGAGCCACCCCGACCCGCCTCGTCCAGTTGCGTTCGCGCTGCTTGTAGCCCCTGCAGATGCCGCGCATGATCGGCAGCATCGCGCTCCGGACGTAGTGGGTCATGGCCGGGAGAGTCGGCGGTCGAGTCGACTGCGCCCACCACGCCTCGGTGATCACCCAGCTCCCGGCCGGATGCCCGGCGTAGTCGCTTATCTCGAGGTCGAGATACGGCAGCTGGGCGCCCGTCTGGTCGTACGTGCAGCTGACGACGGGATCGCCGGGCACTTCGTGATCGCGGCGCCAGTCGATCAGCAGATCGACGATCGGTCGCGACCAGTCGAGAAACGTCCCGCACGCCGCCTGATCGCCGATGCCGTGCACGAAGACCACGCCGGTTCGATTCGGATCGGCCGGCCGGGGAGGTGCGGTCGGCTGGACCGCGGGGGCCTGCGACGCGGAACCGGGCGCTCCCGGACCACCCGGCGGCTCATCCCGCTGGGCGGTCTTCGATCGGCTGTTTCGGGCGGCCGGCACGATGCCGCAAACGTAGCCCAGCCGGGCTTCGGCTGTCTATCGGCTGGACGACAGCAAGTGGGGACCGCGCTCGGCGGCATGTTGGGACCCGCACGCCGTCCTCCGGCTGCCAGACGCCCCGGCACCTATAATCGGCCGACGATGCAGACCACCAACACGCCTCTTCCCAACTCCCGGCTCGCACTCGAGTTCGAACTACCGCCGGAACGCCTCAGTCGCGCCATAGACCAGGCCGTGACCCGCCTCTCTCGTCAGACCCGCGTTCCCGGCTTCCGGCCGGGCAAGGCGCCCCGAGTGATGCTCGACAGGTTCCTGGGCAGCACAGCCATCATGGACGAGGCCGTCGACCAACTCGTCGAGGATGCCTTCCGAGAGGCCGTCGTCGAGCAGGACCTATCCCCGCTGACAACGCCAGAGATCGAGATCTCCCAGCGCGAAGAGGGCAAGCCGCTCATCTTCAAGGCCACGGTGCAGGTTCGGCCGGACGTGCAGCTCGGCGACTACGAGCATTTCGCTTTCAAGCCGGAAGTCCAGCCCGTCGATGAGACGATGGTCGAGAAAGTGATCGAGGAGCTGCGCGACAGCCAGAGCAGCCTGGAGCACGTGGACGGGCGAGGCGCCGAGGCCGGCGACTACGCCGTCGTCTCTTTCGTCGGCACCCGCGACGGAGTCCCTTTCCCGGGCGGGTCGTCGGAGCGAATGCCGCTGATCATCGGCGAGTCTCGGCTGATCCCAGGCTTCGAGGAGAAGCTCCTCGGGCAGGCAAAGGGCGAGAAGCGCGAGTTCGACATCGTCTTCCCGGAAAACTACCAGGAAGAGTCGCTCCGGGGCCAGACCGCCCACTTCTCCGTGGAACTCCTGGAGCTTCGCGCCAAGGTCCTGCCAGAGGCCAACGACGAATTCGCGCGGTCGGTGGGAAAGTTCGCCGACATGGCCGCCCTCACGGCCGAGCTGCGCAAGCAGCTCGAGGCGAACGCTCTCGATCGGGCCCGCCACGAATTCGCCGACAAGATCATCGAGTACGCGACCGGCAACGCGACGCTGGAAGTCCCCGACATCCTGGTCGAGCAGGAAGTCGACGTCATGCAGGATGAGATGAGATCCGCGCTCGCACGCCAGGGGATCAGCGAGGAGGCGTATCTCAAGGTCACCAACAAGACCGCGGAGGAGGTCCGGCAGGAATCACGCCCGGCGGCCGAGAAGCGCGTCAAGACGCTGCTGGTCGTCTCCGAGATCGCCAAGGCCAAGGGGGTCGAGGCGCCCGAAGCCCTGGTCCAGGCCGAGATCGATCAAGCTCGTTCTCGCTACGCCAGCGACCAGAACCTGATCCGCTACTTCGAGTCTGAACGCGGCCGCAGCTACATCCGGAGCACGATCCGGCGATCTCGGACGGTGGAGCAGCTGATCGACGAGTGGCTCGCGGACCACCCCGATTCGCCGCGGATAGCCCACATCGAGGAAGTCAAGGAAGGCTCGTCGGTAGGGACCCCATCGGCCGAGGCGGCAGCTTCGGTCGGGGCCGCCGATCCGGAGGGCGTCACGCCGCAGGAAGCACCTGCTCAGGCCGGCGCGTAGAGCAGGCCAGTAGAGAGGAAACAACGATGCTCGTGCCGATGGTGATCGAGTCCTCGAGCCGAGGCGAGCGTGCCTACGACATCTACTCGCGGCTGCTCCGNNATCGCCCAGCTGCTCTTCCTCGACGCCGAGGATCCGGAGCGAGACATCAGCCTCTACATCAACTCGCCCGGCGGGATCATCACCAGCGGCCTGGCGATCTACGACACCATGCAGTACGTGCGGGCGCCGGTCAGCACGATCTGCATCGGCATGGCGGCCAGCATGGCCGCCGTCCTCCTTGCGGCAGGCGCTCCGGGCAAGCGGTTCGCCTTGCCGCACAGCCGAATCATGATTCATCAGGGTTCGGGCGGTTTCCGGGGCAACACCCCGGACGTGATGATCCAGGTCAAAGAGATGGAGACTCTAGTCAACACTAATCACGAGATCCTTAGCCGCCACACGGGGAAGTCGGTCGAAAGGATCGTTGCGGATACCTCCAGGGATTACTTTATGTCCCCAACGGAAGCCAAAGACTATGGCATCATCGATGCGGTCTACTCGGCGTCCGGCAATCCGCTCGCGGTAAAGGATCGTGACGGAGCAAGCGCCGGCAACGGAGACATGGCAGAAGGGGCGGGCAGCAGCCCTGCGCCCGCCATCGAGAAGCTGGGATAGGGTTCCGGCGCAAAGGACGGATCTAGGCGCGTGACGACGACCAAGAGCGGCCCCAAGGTTCCATATCGCTGCAGCTTCTGCGGCAAGAGCCAGGAGCAGGTTCGCAAGCTCATTGCGGGCCAGGGCGT
>PMIP01000056.1 GCA_003158295.1 Chloroflexota bacterium
TTCCGGCGTCTCGATCGGGCAGATACGGCCGTAGTGGCTGTGGTGCACGTCGCGCACGTCGAAGCCGGCGCGCTCGCGGGAGAGTCCGCCGGGGCCCAGGGCGGAGAGACGTCGCTTGCTGGTCAGTTCGGCCAGAGGGTTGGTCTGGTCCATGAACTGGCTGAGCTGGCTGCCGCCGAAGAACTCCTTCATCGCGGCCACGACGGGCCGGATGTTGATGAGGGCGTTCGGGGTTGCCTTGTCGATCTCCTGGATCGTCATGCGCTCGCGGACCACCCGCTCCATTCGGAGAAGGCCGACGCGGAAGGCGTTTTGGATCAGCTCGCCGTTGGCGCGAATGCGGCGGTTGCCCAGGTGATCGATGTCGTCCGGCGTGCCGAGGCCGCGGTTCAGCTCGATCAGGTGACCGACGATCGCCGCGATGTCCTCACGGGTGATGATCCGCTCCTCGCGGTTCAGCTCGGTCCCCATCCTCTCGGCCACCGGAGCCAGCTTCTTGTTGAACTTGTACCGGCCGACGCGGCCGAGATCGTAGCGGCGGAAGTTGAAGAAGNNAGCTTCTTGTAGACCTCGATCAAGGCGTCTTGCTGGGTCTTGGTCAGGTCCTTGTCCAGCGTCGAGGCGATGTACTGATGCTCCGGGTCGCTGTCGACGGTGGCGAAGATGCCGCTGATCTCGTCGTTGCTCTCGTAGCCCACGGCTCGCAGCAGCGTCGTCGCGGCGATCTTGCGCTTGCGGTCGACCTTGACCGACAGGAGATCCTTGTTGCTCGTCTCGAACTCCAGCCAGGCGCCGCGGTTCGGGATCACCTTGGCCGAGAAGAGAGTCCGGCCGCTTGTCGGATCCTCGAGGGCGCTGTAGTAGACGCCCGGTGAGCGGACGAGCTGGCTGACGACGACGCGTTCGGCGCCGTTGATGATGAATGTCCCCTGGTCCGTCATGAACGGGAAGTCGCCCATGTAGACCCGCTGGCGCTGGATCTCGCCGGTCTCCTTGATGAGGAGCTCGACGTTCACGTAGAGCGGACGGCTGAAGGTCAGGTCCTTGGTCCGGCACTCGAGCTCGGCGTACTTGGGCGCACCGAACTCGTAGTCCAGGAAGTGAAGCTCCATCACCTTCCCGGTGAAGTCTTTGATCGGGCTGATCTCATCGAACAGCTCCCGCAGCCCCTTCTCGACAAACCAGTTGAACGAGCTGAGCTGCAGCTCGATCAGGTTGGGGATCTCGAGGACTTCGGGGATTCGCGCGTACCGCCGGCGGGGCGCGATCGCGGAAGCGCGAGAGGATTCAGCGACAGACAGCATGAACCGCTCCTTGACGGAGGAGATGGGGGAAGGCCGCGCTCACAGAAGGAGTAGGATACCGCGCTTTCGGCCGGTGTCAAGCGGGCACGCCTATACAACCCCAAGCAGCGGACACGATCGCGATCGAGACGGCGACCGCGTGGGGCGGGCGTTCCCCCGCCCCACCGCATTCGGAAGCGAGTCTACTTGATCTCGACCTTCGCGCCCACTTCTTCGAGGGCGGCCTTGATCTTCGCGGCCTCGTCCTTGTTCACGCCTTCCTTGACCGGGTTCGGCGTGCCGTCGACGAGATCCTTGGCCTCCTTGAGGCCGAGGCCGGTAAGCTCTCGGACGACCTTGATGACCGGAATCTTGTTCGGGCCAATCTCGGTGAGGACGGCCGTGAACTCGGTCTGCTCTTCCTCGACGGCGGCGGCCGCGGCCGGGGCGGCAGCCGCGGCCGCGGCCGCGACGGCTACCGGGGCAGCGGCAGTGACGCCGAACTTGTCCTCGAACGCCTTCTTGAAGTCGGCGAGCTCGAGGACGGACATCGACGCAAAGGCGTCGAGCAGTTGTTCCTGGGTCAGCTTTGCCATTTGTTCGGTTGCTCCTTCGTGCTCGAGGCGTGCCCGCCCGAGCGGGTATGTCTGGTTTGCGGCGCGCTCAGGCGCTCTGACTTTCGGCGAGGGCCCCGATCAGGCCCGCGACGTCCCGGAGCGGGGCATCGAAGAGACCTGCCACGGACGCCATCGGAGCTGCGATAGTGCCGGCGACCTGGGCCAGCAGAACGTCGCGCTTTGGGAGCTGGGCGAGGCGAGTGACGCCATCGGCGTTGACCACTCGATCGCCGAGCACCGCCCCGGTGACCTTGATCACGCGGTACGGCCGAAACGCGTCGAGGACCGCCTTGGCGGAAGCTCCCTCGTCGCCCTTCAGAAACGCGACTGCGGTAGGACCTTCGAGCAAGATGGCGAGGGCTTCGGCCCCGGCCTCTCGCGCCGCGATCTTCATCAGCCGGTTCTTGACGATGTGGTACGTGACGTTCTGCTTGGACAGGTTTCGACGGATCTCGCCGAGTTCGGAGACCTTGAGGCCGCGGTATTCGGAGACGATCATCGCCGTCGCCGACCGAGCTTCCTCGGTTAGCTGGGCGACCGTCTCGCGCTTGGCCTCGGTAGGCATGGATACCTCCCTGGACTACTGCGCGCAGCCGGCACGCGGCGGTGGGGAGCGGACGGGCAACGCCCGTTCGCTCTGTGAGAAACCCCGGCGGGTCTCTCGTCGCGTCTCTGGAACGATCCCGGCCCAGAGACGACGACGCCCCTGACGGCTTGTCGCCACAGGGGCGCTCCCACCCACGCGGGTGGAGGCTTGGTCCCTGCCTCGGCATGGAGCCGACGCCTGCGGCGTTGACTTTGGCGATTGCCACGCAATCGCGGAGTGTTGCCACTCCCGGTCAACGCTCGGCGCCGGCGAATTGAGCCCCGTCGGGCCCATGCTGTCTGCGGCGGTCCGTCGTATTCAGTTAGGTGGCGCCGGGCGCCTGTACGGCGCTTCGTCGCCCGGCTGGGTCCGCGTCGCCGCGGCCCGGCCTCATATGTTGGGCGGCGCGTGGGCGGCGCCGTTGCGGCGCTACGACGCCGCGGCGACCGCGAGAACGGCCGGGATGTCAACTCTGATCCCGGGTCCCATGGTCGGGACGATCGTCAGCGTCCGCAGGTACTGGCCCTTGGCGCCGGTCGGTCGGGCTCGGTTTATGGCGTCCATCAGCGTGGCCAGGTTGTCGACGAGCTGCTGGGGCTCGAAGCTCGCCTTGCCGAAGGCGACGTGAATGATGCCGCCCTTGTCCACTTTGAACTCGACGCGACCTTCCTTGACTTCCTTGATGGCTCGCTCGAGGTCGAATGTGATCGTCCCCGACTTCGGGTTCGGCATGAGGCCCTTGCGGCCGAGGATACGGCCGAGGCGGCCGACCATTCCCATCACGTCCGGGGCGGCCAGGGCGACGTCGAACTCGGTCCAGCCGGCCTCGATCTTCTTGACGAGATCCTCGGCTCCCACCTCATCTGCGCCGGCGCGAAGCGCTTCCAGGGCCTTCTCGCCCTGGGCGAAGACGACTACTCGGACCACTTTGCCGGTGCCGTGCGGCAGCACGACCGTGCCACGGACCATCTGGTCGGCATGGCGGGGGTCCACGCCCAGGCGCAGGTGCGCCTCGACGCTGGCGTCGAAGCCGACGTAGCTGGTCTTGCGGGCAAGCTCGGCGGCCTCGGCCGGGCCGTAGAGCTTGGCCCTGTCAACGAGCTTGGCTGCGTCCTGATACTTCTTGCCGCGGTCGGCCACTTCGATCTCCTTCCATCGGTCCCGCCCGGCGAGCCGGGCCTCGACCTCCCCCTGACGCGGGGTGAACGTCCGGCGTCGCGCGACCGGAGCGCGTTGGCCGCCGACCTCGCGATCGGCAGCCGGGTCAGCCTATCGGCCGGCCCACGAGTGGACCTATCCCTCGACCTCGATGCCCATGCTCCGGGCCGTGCCCTGGATTTGAGCCATCGCGGCGTCGATGTCGTTGGCGTTGAGGTCCGCGAGCTTGATCGTGGCGATCTCGCGAATCTGGTCGCGAGTCACCTTGCCGACGTTCTCGCGTCCGGCGGTGGCCGCCCCTTTCTCGATCCCCGCCGCCTTGCGGAGGAGATACGGAGCGGGCGGGGTCTTGAGGACGAAGACGAACGAACGATCCTCGAAGATCGTAATTTGCGCCGGAATCACCTGCCCGACCTTGTCGGCGGTCTTCTCGTTGTAGGACTTGGTGAACTCGACGATGTTGATGCCGTGGGGGCCCAGTGCCGTACCCACTGGCGGCGCCGGGGTCGCTTTGCCGGCGTTCAGCTGGAGCGTGAGGACAATGCGGATCTTCTTGGCCACGGAACTCGGGCTTCCTTTCGGTTACAGCTTCTCGACCTGGAGGAAGTCGAGCTCGACCGGTGTCTCGCGGCCGAAGATGCTGACCAGCACCTTGACTTTGTTGCGCTCTGGGTTGACCTCGTCCACCGTCCCGATGAACTCGGCGAAGGGTCCGTCGGTGACGCGGACGTTCTGGCCCTTCGTGAAGGCGACACGGTAGCGGGGGGTCTCCACACCCATCTGCCGCAGGATCTGCTTGACCTCGGTCTCGTCGAGGGGGATCGGCTCGCTCCGGACACCCGGGATGTTGCCGCCCCCGACGAAGCTCGTGACGCCAGGCGTATTTCGGACCACGTACCACGAGTCCGGGTCCAGGATCATCTCGACCAGTACGTAGCCGGGATAGACCTTCTTCTGCACTGTATGGCGCTGGCCCTGGCGGATCTCG
>PMIP01000043.1 GCA_003158295.1 Chloroflexota bacterium
GCTGCCCGCGGCACCCGCTCCGCCGGCGGCGCACGAGCTTCCGCTCCTCGTCCCCGCTACGACCGCCCCGACGGCCCCGTCGATGATCGCGGCCTGGCCGACCCCAACCGACGTTCCGATGGGCTCGCCTCTGTCTGGGAAGCGCGGCGGCAAGGTATGCCAGATGTGTCGCCGCGAGTACCCGAGTCTATGGCGGCTGGTCATCCAGACCCCAAACGGCTTTGAGGAGAGGTTCGTCTGCGGCACGAGCGTGACCTGCCAGATGCCGTCAGTCGTACCCGCTGTCCCGGTGTAGCGACCGGACAGCATCGCCTGGCGGTTCGCTGATGTCCACGCCGTCGGGGTTGTGTGCGCGGCGCCAGGCATCGCGAGGCCGCCGCGCCCGCTCCGAAAGTTCGCAATACCAGTGGACGTAGTGCAATGCGGACCGCGGAGCCCTGGAGGCAGGCTCGAACGCGCGCATTGGAGGGGACGAACGAGGTCCCGACCCCAGATTGTCCCGGCTCGAGCACAGATCGGGACATCTTGGCGGCCGAGAAGTGATTGCGTGAGCTGGCTGACTGAGGTGGCTCCGCTTAGTACCACACCCACTGGTATAGCGTGGTTCTGACTAGGGAGAGGGTCGTGCGGGGGTCCAGCAACCGCCCGTGGATCCCGTGTGGGCCGGCCGCCCGCGCTACAGGTGCCGTGCCTCTGAGGGGACCGTGCCGTGCCGCGGCCGGCGCCCCGCCCGCCCAGCGTGCCGATGCCGTCGCGGCTTGGCCTCAGAGTTCGAACTCGGCCAGGATGGCGTGCATTCGTCGAGCGGCTCGGCCGCGATGCGAGATGCGGTTCTTGGCCTCCGCCGTCCACTCGCCCAGGGTCCGGCCTCCTGGCGGCTCCACGGCCGGCTCGAAGATCGGATCGTAGCCAAAACCTCCGTCGCCACGGGGGGCGGTGGCGATCCGGCCGGCGCACGTTCCGCGGGCCAGCCTGACACGCATCCCGCCGCGCGGCCCGCGTGTCTCCGGCAGGGCCAGGGCGAGTACGCAGCGGTATCGTGCGCCGCGCGACGCCGGCTTCAGACCGGCCATCGCCCGCAGAAGCTTCGCGTTGTTCTGCTCGTCCGTGGCCGTCTCACCGGCATATCGTCGTGTGCGCACGCCCGGCCCGCCGTCGAGAGCGTCGACTTCAAGGCCGGAATCGTCGGCCAGGGTGGGCAGCCCGGAGAGGTCGGCGAAGAAACGGGCCTTCTTCGACGCGTTGGCCTCGAAAGTCTCGCCGTCTTCAACAGCCTCGTCGGCGATACCGAGATCGTCGAGGTCCACGAGTTCCGAATGGAGAGGCCCAAGCAGCTCACGGAGTTCGCGCAGCTTGTGGGCCGATCGAGTCGCGACCAGGAGCCTGCGCCGAGCCCCGAGTCCGGGTTGGCGGCCCTCGCCCAGGTATCTGCCGGCGCCTTCTGTTCCCCGCCGGCCGCCCGGTTCAGATTGGCCGCCCTCGCCCCGGTAGCCGCCCGGTTCGGGTTGGCGGCCCTCGCCCCGGTAGCCGCCGGCGCCCTCTGCTCCTCGATGGCCGCCGGATCTCGGTGTGCCCGAGTTCACGAACACTATCGGGGGACTGAGGCCAGGGCCTCGGCCTGGGCCGTGAAGAGGCGTTCCAGTCCGACGGCCGCAAGGTCGAGCAGTCTATCGACGTCCGGCCGGGCGAAGGGCTTGCCTTCGGCCGTGGCCTGCAGCTCAACGTACTTGCCCGCGTCGGTGGAAACGACGTTGAAGTCGACCTGCGCTCGCGAATCCTCGGAGTAGTCCAGATCCAGGCAGGCAACCCCGTCGACGATGCCGACGCTGACGGCGGCCACGCGGCCCAGCAGGCAGCGCTCCATCCCGTACGTCCGCAGCGCGGCCGCCAGCGCCACCCATCCTCCCGTGATCGACGCGGTACGCGTACCGCCGTCGGCGTTGATCACATCGCAATCGATGGTGATCGTTCGCTCGCCGAGCTTGGCCATGTCGACCACGCCGCGCAGTGACCGGCCGACCAGACGCTGGATCTCGTACGTTCGTCCGCCCAGCTTCCCCTTGGCGGCCTCGCGGATGTTCCGCTCGCTCGTGGCTCGCGGGAGCATGCTGTACTCGGCCGTGACCCAGCCCGTGCCCTTGCCGCGCAGGTGGGGCGGGATCTTGTCCTCGATGGTTGCCGCGCACAGGACCTCGGTCCCGCCGAGCTTGATGACGCACGAGCCCTCGGCCCACTTCTGGACGCCCAGCTTGAGGGAGACGGGTCGAAGATCGACGGGCAGCCGCCCATCGGCTCGCTGAAACGATTCGGCTCCGATCGTCATGGCGCGGTCTCCTGTTCCGCCGTGGTCGGCTGAGACGCAGAACGTTCCTCGGCCTTGGCAGCATCCCACAACTCGTCCAGTTCCGCGAAGCTCATGTCGCGCAGCTGGACGCCGCGCTCCCTGGCCATACGCTCGACGCGTCGAAATCGCCGGCGGAACTTGTCCGCGGCGGCCCTCAGAGCGGCCTCGGCCTCGACGCCGTGACGCCGGGCCAGGTTCACGACGACGAGCAGCAGATCGCCGACCTCCTCGCGCCGTTCCGCGTCCGTGGCGGCCGCCTCGAGCTCGGCCAGCTCTTCGTGGATCTTGTCGAGGATGCCGACGATCTCCGGCCAGTCGTAGCCCAGGTAAGCGGCCCGGTCCTGCATCTCCTGGGATGCGGCCAGGGCGGGCATGGACGAGGAGATGCCATCCAGCGCGCTGGCGATCTCCGGCGCCGCTTCGCTCTCGAACTCGGCCGCGGCGGCCTCGCGTTCCGCTCGCTTGATCTGCTCCCACTGGCGATTGACGTCGCCGGCGGTGGCGACCCGCGCATCGCCGAAGACATGCGGATGGCGGCGCACGATCTTGCGGCCGATACCTTCCTGCACGTCTGTCAGGTCGAAGACGCCCGCCTCCGCGGCGAGCTGGGCGTGGAGCACTATCTGGAGGTACAGGTCGCCCAGCTCTCCTGCCAGCTCCGGCGTGGCGCCACCGTCGAGCGCGTCGTAAACCTCGTAGGCCTCTTCCAGCAGGTGCTTCTTGAGCGAGCCATGGGTTTGCTCGCGATCCCACGGACAGCCGTCCGGCTGGCGCAACCGATGAGCTATCCAGGGCAGCGCCCAGGGGCTGGCAAGAGCTCGCTCGGGCGCAACGGGGCCCAGGTACAGCGGGCCGGCAAGCGCCCCGGCATCCAACTCGCCGACGGTGGTCGCCTCAGCCAGGCCGATGCGACCGACATGGTGGTCGGAGGGATAGAGGCGCCGCAGGAGAGTCAGTGCGTCGGAGCCGGATGACGAGTGCCGCCCCGGCAGCGGATCCGCGGTCTCCTCCGGGGTTGGGCCGGGCCGCAGAATGCCGAGCGGTACCAGCAGCAGCGGCCTCGACGGCTCGAGGGGCGTTCCGGCGAGCCGTTCGGGCGAGGCGATCTGGAGTCCCGCCGCTGGGTCCAGTCCCCAGCGGATCCGAGCCTCGGCAACTAGCGCATCGAGCACCGGTTCCGCGTTGCTACGGAGACGGAGAGGCCGGGGTGAGGGCGGTCAGGCCGGCCTGGTCGGTCCAGACGCCCGTGTTCGACTGCAGTTGGGCCAGCCAAACCTGGAACAGGCTGGTTCTGAGCGAGGCCGCGGTGGTCGCATCGGGCAGCCTGGTCTGCTCGTCGATGACCTTGTAGATGTACCAGACCCCGCCGCTCGATATCGCCTGGGTCACGCCGCCCACGGGCGTCGAGAAGACGGCGTCCTCCTGGTCCTTCTCGAGGGCGTAGCGGCCGAACCAACCCGCGTCTCCGCCCTTGGACGCCTCGTCCGCCAATTCCGACGCCTGCTTGGCGACAGTCGCGAAGTCGGCGCCGGTGGCGAGGGAGAGCTGCACGTCGGCGATGCGCTGGTCCGGAGCCGGGCGGCGCCCCTCGAACTTCACCACCACGTAGCCGAAGGACGGCTCCTGGATCGGATCGAGGATGGTGTTGGGAGTGAGCCCGGAAGCGAAGACCGCCAACTGCACGCTCGTCAGTCCCAGGCCCGACTGGCCGGATGCGGTCGTGGCGCCGAAGATGTCGGACGGGATCCAGGGCAGGGAGCCGCCGCTGGTCCTGAAGGAAGTGTCGTCGTTTACCGTCTTGTCCTGGGCCATGGTGGCGAACTTGGACGGGTCCGCACGGAGAGTCGCCACCGCCGCGTCGGCGCGGCTCTTGGCATCGTTCCAGCTAGCGTCCGTGGTCGGGACGTTCTGCACGTTGGATGTGTCGTGGTTCGGCGCGAAGTCCATGACGCTGATCTTGACCTCGTCACCGCCGCCCGCCTGGCTGTAGCCGGGGAAGACGACGATCTCCTGAAGGTGGCGCTGGACGGTCGCAGTGTCGATGTACTGCTTGTTGATCGCAGCCTTGACGGCCTTCTGGACCGCCTCCGCTCGAGCGTAGGCCTGATAGTCGCCGCTCAACGACTTCTCCCAGCTCGTGTCGACGTACGGGGCGACGATGCTCGTAACCGTCGCGAATCGGTAGGAGCCGTTCTGGCCTTTCATGACCGCGGTCACGTCGTTGGGCTTGGCCAGACTGAAGATGGCGTCGACCAGATCCGGGTCCAGGGTCAGGTGGTCCTTGCTGGTGAGACCGTAATCCTTGGTTTCCCCGCCACCGGCTTCGGTGGCAACGTCGGCCCACTTCTTGGTGCCGGCCTTGACTTCATCCAGATAGCCCTGCGCTTTCGTAAGGGCCGCCTGCTGGTCCTGAGCGGTGGGGGCGTTGGCCGGCGGCGTGGCTTCGGGCGCGACCCCGATGACCATGACGTGGCGCATATCCGGGAGGGTGCTGTCCGCCTGGATCTGATCCTTGACTTGTTGATCGCCGACGGTGATGCCGTGTTGCGAGGCGTACTGTCTCAGGGTGGCGTCGAGGGCCAGCTGTTGCAGGGCCAGGTCGGCGGCCGTGCCCGTACTCCCGCTGATGCTCTGCGCCGCCGATGAGATGGTTGCGTACTCGTTGGTGAGGGGCGTCCCCGAGATCGTTGAGTACTCGTCCGGCGTGATCTTGCCCTGATTCCGAAGGAAGCCGTAGTCCTGCACCAGGCGCTTGTTGAGGGAGGTGTTGACGGCAACGCGATCCCTGACCGCGTCTTTGCTGATCGCCTCGCCGTTGACAGATGCGACGGGGGCGACGTGGTCCTGGTAGTAGTTCGCTACGAACAGGCCGGCCACCAGAGAGAGCGCGACGGCGATGCCCGCCACGAACATGACCGTGAGGAGGACGGCTCGCCTGGAGTCGTCGCGGCGAGTGCGTCGTCGCGTGGTCTTGGGGGTGTATCGGGTGCGAACGGTCATCTGGGCGTCCTGGTGCGATAAAAGCCCCGGCCAGAAACGCCAGGGTAACGGAGCCGTATGCTACCGCATTCCGTATCCTGAAACGGGGGTGACCGTCTGGCGATGCGCGATGGCGGCGCGGTCGGCACGACTATGGCCGACCGCTGCGGCCGGATTTCCGGCCGCGGGGACCTGTCTCCATGCGCCCAACGACACCGAGGTAGGTATCCGCCTGGTGCGTCCAGCTCAGGTCCTCCACGCGCTGGCGAGTTCGCTGAACGCGGGCTCGGCGCTCCGCTGGGCGGTCGACCAGACCCAGGATCGTGGCCGCGAGCGATTCGTGGTCGCCCGGCTCGTACACCGCGAGAGTATCGGCATCGAAGTAGCGCTCCACGGTGGGCAGGCGCGATGCCACCACGGGCTTGGCCATGGCCGCGTACTCGAGCACCTTGGTGGACAGGCTCATCTGCGTGAACGGATCCAGCCGCGTCGGTGCCACGCCGATGTCCGCCGCGGCGACGGCCTCCGGGACTTTCTCGATCGGGATGCGGCCGGGGAAGGCGACCCTGTCGGCGAGTCCTAGCTCTGCGGCCAGCGCCTCGAGTGGCTCCTGGGCGTCGCCGCGGCCGTAGAAGGCGGCTTCGACGTGCAGGCCCGGCCGCGTCCTCGCGATGGAGGCTACGGCCCGCAGGACGACGTCGAGCTCGTAGGTCGGGGTGAGCGCGCCGGTGTAGACGATCCGCAGCTTCCCGTCCGCCATGAACCTGCGACCAGGGTGCGCAGCCGGGTCGAAGAGTCGCAGATCCGGGCTGTTGAGGATGACGGTCAGACGTTCCGGTCGGGCGCCCAGCCGGATGAGGCGTTCTGCCAGCGGCTGGTTCACCGTCAGCACCTCGTTGGCCAGGGCGATGGACAGCTTCTCCTGCAACAGCAGGAGCCGGTAGCTGAGCGGATTCGCCGCTCTGGGAAAGCGGCTCCGGAAGAACTCGGGCATCGCCTCGTGGAGGTCGAGCAGGACGGGCACTCCGGCCAGTTTCATCGGTAGAGCCGAGAAGACCAGGTAGTCCGGCAGCGAGTGCACCTCGACCAGACCGTACCGACGGCGCCGATGGGCTCGAGTGGCGGCCCAAAGGGCGCGCATGAGAAAGGCGCCGTACTCGGCGAGATACACGGACAGCCCGGCGCCCTGGTGACGCTGGACCGGCAGCCGCCTCAGGTTCACACCTTCGACCACCGCCGAGGCCGTCTCGCCCGGGCGCCGCAGGCCGAAGACGTCCACTTCCCAGCCGGCCGCGACGAGGGCCTCCGCCTCGCGCCGAACGCGTGGGTCCTCCTCGTAGTAGGCGTGGACGATCATGCAGACCGGGCGATGGCGCATCGGGGCGTTCACGCTCGATCTCCGCCGGCGGGGTCGGCAGCAAGCACGGCCGAGATCCGCTCCGCCGCTCCGGCCCCCCTCAGACTAAGAGTCCGGGCGCGTTCGGTCGCCAGCTCGGCGGATCGATCCGCCGGTGCCCGAAGGGCGAGCTCGCGAACGGCCGCGACGCGGTCCAGGCCCACGAGCACCGCCGAACTGCCTGCTCCGCCGATCGTCTCGACCCATTCGGTCGTGGTTCGCAGGACCAGGCAAGGGACGCCAAGCCAGGCCGACTCGCGCTGGACCCCACCCGAGTCCGTCAGGACGGCGGCAGCATGGAGTTGCAGCGCCAGCGCCGTGGCGTAGCCCTGCGGTTCGATCGGGATCACGTTCCCGGGCAGGGCGACTCCGGCCGCGGTCAGCGCCGCCCGCGTGCCGGGGTGGAGCGGCAGGATCACCGGTCGATCGGCCGTGGCAACCGAGTCGAGCAGGCCGGTCCAGGCGGCCATTGCCTCGGGGGCGCGGTTCTCAGCCCGATGAACGGTCGCCAGAAGGAAGCCTCCCGGACGAAGCGCCAGCCCCAGTCTCGCCCCGATCTCGACCAGCGCCGCGGGATCTCGCACCCGGGACGAGACGCGGGCGGCCAGGTCGAGCATCAGATCGCCGACCTGGACGACGCCCGCCGTGATCCCCTCGGCTGCCAGGTTGGCGACCGCGGCGGCGGTAGGGGCTAAGAGCCAACGCGACATGTGGTCGGCCACGACACGGTTGCGCTCCTCGGGCATGCGCCGGTCGAAGGAACGCAGACCCGCCTCGACGTGGGCGACCGGAATGCCGAGCTTGGCCGCGGCCAGGGCCCCGGCGAGAGTGGAGTTGGTGTCCCCGTAGACCAGCACCGCGTCCGGCGCCGCCTCCCTGAGCAGAGGCTCCAGGGCGATCAGCATTCGGCCGGTCTGGTCGCCGTGGCCGCCGCCCCCGATCCCCAGCGAGTGATCCGGCCGTGCCAGGCCCAGCTCGCCGAAGAAGTTGCCGGCCATCGTGTCGTCGTAGTGCTGGCCGGTGTCGACGAAGATCTCGACGTGGTCGCGACGCAGGACGGGCTGCAGCGCGGCGGCCTTGATCAGCTGTGGGCGCGTGCCGACGACGCTGAGGATTCGCATCGCCGGCCCTCCTCCTACGAAGAGGCGACGCCGCTGGGCGTCGCTGCTCCCCTGCGGCGCCGCGTGGCGGCCTGGACGCCGATGCCGACGTACTGAACGCTCGCCGGCAACTCGACCTCGCGCAGGCTGTTGCGGCCGTCGAGGATTATCTCGAGTTGCGGGAAGAGCCGGAAGTCGAGGCTCTGCCACAGCTTGTCCGCGGTCTGGGTGACGATCGCGCGGAATGGTGCCGGCTGGCCCCATGAATAGGCCACTGCACAGCAGCGACCGATCTCCTCGATCGGAAGGAGGGGATCGTAGGCCGATACCTCGGCGCCGTGGAACGACAGCCGCTCGATCAGCGGCAGCGCCCGCGAATAGGCCAGCTCCTTGACGTTGGCGCGGTAGGTGAGCCCAAGGACCAGGATCGGGACGTCGTCGAGTCCGCCCAGCAGCCCCTCGAGCGTCTTGATCGCCAGGCCGACCTGGGCGTCGTTCGTGCGACGCGCGGCGGCAACCATCTCGAGATCGGGGGCCCGACTCAAGAGGAGATGAGGGTAGACGGGGATGCAGTGGCCGCCCACGCCGAGACCCGGTTGGTGGATGTGCGAGTAGGGCTGGCTGTTGGCGCCCTCGACGACCTCCTGGATATCCACGCCGACGCGGTCGGCGTAGCGGGCGAAGTCGTTGGCCAGGGCGATGTTGACGTCGCGGTAGGTCGTCTCGGCGATCTTGCTGAACTCCGCCGCCTCCGCGCCGCTCATCTCCACGATCTCGGCATCCAGGACCGAGTCGTAGAACGCGGCGGCTCGCCGCCCCGATTCGGGGCCGATCCCGCCGACGAGCTTGGGGTATGTCGCCAGGTTCGCGAAGACGGCGCCCGAGTAGAGCCGCTCCGGCGAGAAGGCGACGAAGAAGTCGGTCTCGGCACGGAGCCCGGTTGCCGCCTCCAGACGGGGCGCGAACCGCCCGCGCGTGTCGCCGACGGGGAGAGTCGTCTCGAAGATGACCGTCATGCCGCCGTGAACCCCGGCCGCGATCGAATCCACCGCCGAGTCCATGTAGCGGTAGTCCGGTTGCTGGGTGTCGTCCAGCATGACCGGCACGATCAAGATCGCGACATCCGCGTCGCGGGCGGCGGCCGCGGCGTCGACGGTGGCCGCGAGGAGTCCCGCGGCGTGGACCTGGGCCACTCCCTCGGCCAGCCCCGGCTCCCCCGTGACGTGGGAACGGCCCTCGTTGATGGCCGCAACGACCTCGGCGTTCACGTCCACCGCAGTCACGTGCCAGCCGTGTCGGGCGAACTGGACGGCCAGCGGCAGGCCCATCTTGCCCGCGCCAACGACGGCCGCACGGCCGACCGTGCCAGGCTCCCCCGTCCAGGGCGTCACTGCGCGTGGCGTCCCATGTGAGCAAGGGTTGACTGGTGGAGTGATGGCGCCGCCGAGGAGGCTGACGACGCGCGAAGGGCGGGTGACGATGGTCATTCGGCAGTAAGCCTCGAGGGAAGGTCGGAGAGGTCGATGGGTCGCCGCTCTGACGCGGCGGCAAGAAGGCCATTGGCGATCGCCACCGCCCACAGGCCGTCCTCGGCGTCGACGTACGGCCGCTCGCCGGTTCGCAGAACGCGCACGAACTCGTCGAGCTGGGCGCGCAACGGCTCGATGTTGTCGATCGGAATCTCAGCCACGTCGCCGGCAAAGGTCGTGGCGTAGCCCGCGATCATCTGGGGCCGCTCGATGTTGGAGCGGGTAAAAGTCAGCCTCTGGGTGAGGTAGTCCAGCTCGAACATCCCCTCCTCGCCGACGGCGACCAGGCTGCGCCGCTTGGCGGGAGTGAGCCAGTCCACGTCGAGGAAGCCCGTTGCGCCCGATGGAAAGTGCATCAAGCCGAACGTCAGGTCCTCGTGCGTGGCGTGCAACCGCTGGGCCGTCTCGGCGTAGACGCGGACCGGCCGCTCGCCGGCGATCCAGCACAGGATGTCCACGTCATGGGTGCCGAGGTCCACGGTGACACCGACGTCGCGAATTCGCGCCGGGAACGGGCCGGCTCGACGGCTCGTGATGGCGTAGATCGTCGAGAGCCAGCCCGCGCGCAGAAGGCGGCCCATCTCCAGGACGGCCGGGTTGTATCGCTCGACGTGGCCGATCTGGACTCGAACGTTCCGCTTTCGGGCGGCGGCGACGATCGCCAGTCCGTCGTCGACGGTGGCGGCGAGGGGCTTCTCCACCAGGACGGCGACTCCGCGGTCGATCGCGGCCAGGGCCAGAGGCATGTGCGCGGTCGTGGGGGCGGCGATGACCACACCGTCCAGGTCGGCCTGCCGGATCATCTCGAGGGGATCCGCGAATCGCCTTGTCCCCGGGGCGCCGGCCGCGGTCTCGAGCGCAGCGGGATCCGGGTCGGCGACGGCGGCCAGGATCGTCTCGGGATGATTCGAGATGACGCGGAGGTGGTTCCGGCCCATGGAGCCCAGGCCGACCAGGCCGAGCCGGAGGGGTGAGGTCATGCCCTTGTGCCGGTGGCGCCGACGGCGTGGCGCAGAACCGAGGCGCGAAGAGCGTCGATCACCTGGCTCTGCTCGGCCTCGGTGAGGCCGGGGTACATCGGCAGGGACATGCTGCTCGCGGCGGCCGCGTCGGTGTTCGGCAGGTCGGCTTCGATCCCGAGCTCCATGACGTAGGCCTGACGGTGGCAGGGGATCGGGTAGTAGATGCCGCAGATGACGCCGGCCTCCTTCATCTCGGCCACGATCTCATCTCGGGCAGGGCCGACCCCCAGCGTGTACTGGTGGAAGACGTGAGTCCGACCCTCCGGCCACGTCGGCAGCTGGATGGGCAGGTCGGCAAAGGCATCGTCGTATCGGCGCGCGATCGCCTGGCGAAGGGCGGTGCTGCGCTCGAGCTTGTCGAGCTGGACCAGACCGATGGCCGCGGCGAGGTCCGTCATTCGGAAGTTGTAACCGAGGATCTCGTGGTGGTAACGCTCCCGCATCCCCTGGTTGCGATACAGCCTGATCCAGTCGGCGAGCCGGTCGTCGTTGGTCGTGACGAAGCCGCCCTCGGCGGTGGTCATGTTCTTGGTGGCGTAGAGGCTGAAGGCCGCGTAGCCGAAGCTGCCTGCGCGTCGACCTCGATACAGGGCGCCGTGGGCCTGGCACGCGTCCTCGACGACGGTCAGGCCGTGGCGATCGGCGATGGCCTGGATGGCGTCCATGTCCGCGACGATGCCGAACAGGCTGACCGGGCAGATGGCCCGCGTTCGCGGCGTGATGGCGGCCTCCAGCCGGCCCGCGTCCATCAGGTACGTGTCCGCCTCGATATCCACGAAGACGGGCGTCGCACCTGTGAAGAGGATCGAGCTGACGGTTGCGTTGAAGGTATGCGAAACCGTGATCACGTCGTCGCCCGGGCCAAGCCCCAGGCCGGCGAAGATCGACATGAGGGCGACGGTCCCGTTCGAGACCGCAATCGCGTGCTTGACTCCGCAGAACGCGGCCCAGCGCTCCTCGAGCTCGGCCACCTTCCGGCCCTGGGCGATCATGCCGCTGTTCAGAACTTCGGTGACGGCGGCAACCTCCTCGGGACCGAGATCCGGGCGTGCGGGAGGGATCATGCTCGACTCCTGTGCTCTACGCCGGTCGCTCTGTCAGCGACCCGCTCTGGGAAATGAAATCGTAGCCCCGCCCGCACTGCGAGCAGGTGAGGGAGACGTTCGTCGATGGATTGGGGGCGGCGTTGGCTCCGGTCCCGTCGGTCAATCGCGACCCGCAGGCACATACCCAGCCGAGCCGCTGAGCCGGGTTGCCGGCCACAAGGGCAAAGTCGGGGACGTCGCGAGTGACGATGGCACCGGCTCCTACCGTGGCGAATCGGCCTATCGTCGTGCCGGCCACGACGACAGCACCGGCGCCGATCGAGCAACCGTCACGCAGCTCGATCGGACTGACGGTCCAATCGTCGCCTCGAGCCAGCTCACCCGTGGCCGTGACGGCTCGCGGATATCGGTCGTTCGTGAGGATCGCGCCGGGGCCGATGAAGACTCCGTTTCCGACCGTCACGCCGTGGTAGACGAGGGCTCCGTTCTGTACCTTGACGCGGTCGCCCAGGCGGACGCCTTCGTCGATGAAGGCATCTCTGCCGATGATGCACTCGGCCCCGACGCTCGCCCCGTTGCGCAGGACAGCCCTGTTCCAGATGCTGGTCCGCGGTCCGACAGAGACGTCGGACTCGAGGTCTGCCGACGCGTGAACCCGCGCCGTGGGGTCGATCACGAGATACTCCTGTGGCGGATCGGAGTTAGCGAAGGGATCCCGGAGACCCCGCTCAGCCGGCTCCTGAGTATACCGAACGTCCCACCGGCCGGCCCGGCGCGAGGTTCCTTGCGGATGAACCGGCTGAGCCGGCCGCCCCGGATGAGCCTTGAAGTCGCCCGGCTCGAGCTTCCGGTCTAGCCGTGCTTCCGTCTGGCCAGCAACCCGATGCCGACGGCCAGTGCGGCTCCCAGGGCCAGCGCCCCGCGCCAATCCAGGAGGGGGCGAACGTCACCCTCGACCTTCCGAGCCACGATCAAGAGCGCGCCGCTCTGAGGTTCCATTGTCACGTGGCCGGCCAGCACAGTCTGGGCCCCGCCCTTGCTGATCCGAACGTCACGAGCCAGGACCGTGCGGGCGAAGCCCTGGGTTACCGAGACATCGCCCCCGATCGCCAGACCTACGGAGCCCAGCTCTACGGAGACGCGCTCCGCTCGGGCCACGCCGATGGCGCCCATCCGAACGGCGATGTCGTCCGCCTGGGCCCGGCCGATGCCGCCCATGGAGACGGTGATGTCCTCGGCTGAGGCGGCCCCGATTCCGCCCTGGGTGACGCGAACGGTGACGGCCTCCACTTCGCCGATTGCGCCTTGCGCAAGATTGAATTCCGGCGCGACGGGAGGTCTTTGCGGCGACTCGGTGTGAGGCGGCGGCGCGGCGGCGGGCGTCGAGGGCGCGGCTGGGGCAAGCTTCGTCGAGACGGCGGCGGAGGCCGCGGGCGGTTGCGGGGCGGCCGCCGATTTGGCCCGTCCTGCCGGTGCGACCACCGACGTCGACGGCGACGCAGCGACTCGCCGGCGGGTTCTGGGCGCCGGACCCTCGGATGCCGGCCTCGCGGTCTTGCGCACCGAGCGGGTTTGCGACCCGCGGTCCGGTTTCTCGATTGGGCTGCCGCCCGACTCTTCGCTCATGTCGGTCTTCTCCTCCGCCTCAGGTGCGCGACTCTGGCCGGTACGAGGCGGCTGTGCTCGCCAGCCTACAGCGAGCGGGCTCTTCCCGCGAGACCCCGCAATTTGCGGGTCGCAGACCACTGTCAGCCGGTCTGCTTGCCACCGTCGGCGTCGCGGAGGCCTCGAACCAGCTCGGCCAGGGTGGGATTGGCACGGTCGCGGTCGGAGAGGATCGGCAACCCGTCGCCGGTGCCGGGAACAGCCGGCCAGGGAACCCCCACGGCCGGATCGTCCCAGGCGAAGCCCAGCTCGTCGCTGCCGTCGTACTCGTTGGTGACCAGGTACAGGAGCTGAAGCGATTCGAGGGCAAGGAACCCGTGGGCCACTCCGGTCGGGATCGTCACGGTCTGGCCTGCGGTCAGCTCGCGGGTCTCGACGAGGGCATGGGCGGTGAGGTCTGCGATGACGGGCCGCACGTCCACCAGAGCCACCAGCGCCCGGCCGCCGACCACCGTCCAGTAGTCGAGCTGGCGGCGGTGGTAGTGGAGGCCGCGCAGCACGCCCGGCGCCGAGGTCGACAGGTTGGCCTGGACGAAGCGCGCGTCCGGGAGGCCCGCGGCTTCGCGGTCCAGGTCCCCGAAGGCCGAGGCACGCCATATCTCCATGAACGATCCGCGGGAATCGGCCAGCCGGTTGAGCCGGCCGTAGCGCACCCCGGGCAGCCGCGATTCGGACCCGACTCCGCTCATCCTCCGGCCTCCTCATGCGAATTCGGAAGTGACATGTGCTCCGCGAGCGCTACCCGCCAGTCGCGCAGCGGTCCTCCGGGGAGTGGCGTCGTCTGGAGCACTCCCCAGGCCGGTGGCGTCGAGGGACGGGGCCACGTGGTCGAGGGCACGTCGCTCGTGACGACATCTACGCCGGCCAAGCGCAGCACCTCGCGAGCCCAGGCGGCCCGGGACGCCTGACCGCCGTTTACGACGTGGTGGATTCCGCCGAAGCCACGGCCGTTCGGTCGCGCCGCCTCGGCCAGCAGGCGAACTATCGCCCATGCGAGGTCCGGGGCGTAGGTGGGTGTACCGATCTCGTCGGAGACCAGGGCGAGACTCTGGTGCTGGTCTCGCGACCGCTCGGCGGCGGCGAGGATCTTCTGCGGGAAATCCATGCCCGGCCTGCCGAAGAGCCAGGCCGTTCGGACGATCGCGAGAGGGGCTACCTGCTCGCCAGCTTCCGCCAGTGCGGCCGCATCGAAATCACGGCCGGTTGCCTGGAAGGCTGCTCGAGCGGCCGCCTCGCCTTGAAGCTTGGAAGCGCCGTAGGGATTGGCCGGGTTGGGCGGCTCTGTCGGGGCGTATGGCAGGCCGTCGGTCCGGCTCCCGTCGAAGACCTCGTTGGTTGAAACCACGACCAGACCAGCTCCCACGCTCACGCAGGTCCGGGCGATCTCGCCTACCGCGGTCCCGTTGCGGCGCATTGCCAGATCCGGGTCTCTGGCGCAGCCGTCGACGTCGGTCCAGGCGGCACAGTGCACCACGGCGTCGGGCCGGAACGTGCCGATGAGCCGCTCGGCGGAGGTTGGGTCGTCCAGGTCGTGCTCGGGCAGATCCCAGGCCAGCACTTCGCGGACGAACGGGGCGCTCGGAAGAGTCTTCACGAGGGCGCTGCCCAGTCGTCCGCCCGCCCCGGTTACGGCGACGCGCATCAGCGAGCCGCTCCCATCACGTGGCCTCACGAGAGCCGGCCAGCCTCGCGCCGTACTGGCGTCGGTAGTAGTCGTCCCATTCGCCGGACTTGATCGCCCGCCACCAGTTCTGGTTGTCGCGGAACCAGTCGACGGTCGCGGCCAGGCCTTCTTCGAAAGTCATCGTGTTGGTCCAGCCGAGCGCGGACAGCTTGGAGCCGTCCATGGCATAGCGCCGGTCGTGGCCTGGTCGATCCTCCACCGTCCTCACCAGCGACCATGGCTTGCCCAGCCTCGCCAGGAGTGCCGTGACCACTTCCCGGTTGGTGCGCTCGTTGCCGCCGGACACGTTGTACGTCTCTCCGGCGACGCCGTGCTCCAGGACATGACCGATGGCGCCGGCATGATCTGCCACGTACAGCCAGTCGCGCCGCTGGAGGCCGTCGCCGTAGAGCGGCAGGGGCTGGTCGTCCATGGCATTGGTGATGAAGAGTGGGATCAGCTTCTCGGGGTGGTGGTACGGGCCGTAGGTGTTCGAGCCGCGCGTGACGACCGCATCGAGGCCATAGGTGACGAAGTAGGAGTGGACCAGCAGCTCGCCGGCGGCCTTGGCCGAGGAGTATGGGGAACGAGGCTCGAGTCGATCGTCCTCCCTGCTCGCCCCGGTCGCCACCGAGCCGTAGACCTCGTCGGTCGAAACCTGGAGGAAGCGTGGGGCCGCGGCTCGATCACCGGCTCGGACGCGCTCGCGCTCCGCGCGGCACGCCTCCAGCAGGACGTGGACCCCCAGGACGTCGGTCCGGAGGAAGGCCTCGGGGTCCAGGATCGAGCGGTCGACGTGCGACTCGGCCGCGAAATTGACGACCGCGTCCGACTCGGCGACGAGGGGCGCGACCACGGCCGGATCGGCAATGTCGCCTACGACGAACCGGAACCGGGACGCCTGCTCGGGATCGGCTTCGACCGGCGCCAGGTTGGCCCGATTGCCGGCGTAGGTCAGCTTGTCGAGGACACTGACGCGGCTGCCGTCACGGCGGGCCAGCAGGTCGCGAACGAAGCACGACCCGATGAAGCCCGCTCCTCCGGTAACCAGCAGGCGCCTGAACCGCGGCTGGAGCGCGTCCGTCACGACGTCGGCCTCGCGGGAGGAGCGGCCAGGCGCCCGGAGCGAGATTCCTGTTCGGCCAGCTCCGCGGCTCGAATCAGCGACGTGACGGTCCCGGCGTCGGTCCACATGCCGTCGAAGCGTCGAGCGAAGAGGCTGCCCGGAAGGTAGTGGTTCAAGAGATCGGTGATCTCCAGCTCACCCCGGCGCGATGGGACGAGGTGGTCCACGACCGCGAAGGCGTCGGGTCGCAGGAAGTACACGCCGATCGGGATGAGGTTGCTCTTCGGCACGGCCGGCTTTTCCTCGAATCCCACGACGTTGCCGGCGGCGTCGAGCTCGGCGACGCCGAATCGCTCTGGATCCGCGACCTCGTACAGCAGCGTGCCGGCGCCCCACGGTCCCTCGTCGAACTCGCGCGCGACGTCGGCCAGCGGCGGCCCCAGAAGGACGTTGTCGCCGAGCACGCAGCAGAAGGCATCGTCGCCGACGAAATCGCGCGCCAGGCCGATGGCGTGCGCGATGCCGAGGGCGCCACGCTGGTAGCGGTACGTCAGGTTGAGCCCGAAGTGCTCCCCATCGGCAAGCAGCTCGACCACATCACCGACGCTCTTGCCGCCGACGATCACCATGACCTCACGTATGCCCATGCCGGCAAGCGTGGCTACGGGGTAGTAGATCATCGGCCGGTCGTAGATCGGCAGGAGATGCTTGTTGGTGACGATCGTGAGCGGGAACAGGCGGGTGGCTGTGCCGCCCGCAAGCACGAGACCCTTCACGGTAGCTCCGTCGGCGATTGCGGCGAGAGCGTATCAGGTTCGACGGGGAGGCCGCCCACTCGCCGATCGTCAGTACGAGGGCACAGGCTGTGGCGCGGGCGTGGGGGTCGGCTTGACCGTCGGCGTGGCCGTGGGCTTGCCGGAGGCATTCGGCGAGCCGGAGGGCGAGATCGACCCGCTCGGGCCGGCGCTCGGCAGTGGCGGCCCGAACCCACCCTGGTAATCCAGGATGACGAGCACGAACGTCGCGTCGGAGAGGTGCGCGGCGGGCTGTATGTCGGCAGTCTGGACCACGGCGTTCGGGTCCTTGTTGACCTGAAGGATGTCGCCGATGAGAAGCCCCGGCGGGTAGGGCGAGCGGTCGTTTGTGCCCGGGAGGGTCTCTCCGGCGGTGACCACCGCGTCGCCCGTCTGGAGCTTGGCCGACGCGTCCACGTATTGCATCTGGAGGCGGCCGCTTATCTGGCCGCGGATCGTCCCGGTGGCTCCGGTCTTGGCCTCCTTGCCGACGACGACGGCAGACGGGTCGCTGACCAGCAGAACGGTCGAGACGTTCGCGTCGAGGGACTGGATGCGGCCGACCAGAGCGCCGCCGGCATCGATGACGACATCGCCCTGCGCCAGGCCGTTGCTGCTCCCCTTGTCGAGGATCACGGTGCGGGGATTGACGTCCGAGATGTCTCGAACGATGACGCGGGCCTGCGTCATCGTGTACGGCACCGACTGCTGGGCCTCGGTGATCTTGGTCCAGTCGTCGCTGAGCTTGGAGATGGCCGGCATCCGGTCCAGCTGCTCCCTGAGGGTCTGGTTCTCCGTGCGGAGCTTCTCGTTCTGCGTGCGCAGGCTATCGATCTGGGTGATCGCGGTGAAGTAAGACCCGGCCGTGTCGGCCGCGTTGTTGATGACCGTCTCGATGGGGCTCAGAGCGGTGTTGATCCCGGACTGGACGTCCTGCGCGGTGCTCGTGCCCGAGACGCCCATGAGGCCGACGCTGAGCACAAGCAGGGTGCCGAAAATGGTCCATTCTCGCCGGATCGTGCGGCGGGCAACGGTGATCGTGCTCATCGGGCCACCATGGCCTTACGGCTCTACGTCAGCGCGGCGTGCGGGCGTAGGTGTCCGCGACGAGGACTTCTTCCATCAGGTCGAGCTCCTCGAGGACCACGCCCGTGCCGCGTACCACGCAGGTCAGCGGATCGTTGGCCACGTGCACCGGCATCTGAGTCGCCTCGGCGATGCGGCGATCGAGGCCGGCCAGCAGCGCCCCGCCACCGGCCAGGACGATGCCCTGGTCCATGATGTCGGCCACGAGTTCCGGCGGCGTCTCTTCGATCGTGTCCTTGATCGTATCTACGATGAGCGCCAGAGAGGCATCGATCGCTTCTCGGATCTGCTCGCCGCCGACCTCGACGGCGCGGGGCAGGCCGGTCAGCAGGTCGCGGCCCCGTAGCGTCACGCGCTGGGCGTCCCACTCGCCCGGGCTGGCCGATCCTATGGCGATCTTGATGTCCTCGGCGCTCCGCTCGCCCAAAAAGAGGTTGTACTCGCGGCGGGCGTAGGCAACGATGTCGGCGTCCATCTCGTCGCCGCCGATCCGGATGCTGCGGCTCACGACGATGCCCCCGAGGCTGATCACGGCCACCTCCGTGGTGCCTCCGCCGATGTCGATGACCAGGCTGCCGGTCGGCTCGTTGATCGGCAGGCCCGCTCCGATGGCGGCCGCCATCGGCTCCTCGATGAGCCCGGCCCAGCGTGCGCCTGCGTTCATGGCCGCGTCGCGGACGGCGCGCTTCTCGACTTCTGTGACGCCGGATGGGATGCCGAGCAGGATGCGTGGCCGCGGCACCATGCCGATCCGGTCGTGAACCTTGCGGACGAAGTAGGAGATCATCTGCTGGGTGACGTCGAAGTCGCTGATGACGCCGTCCCGCAGTGGACGGATGGCGACGATGCTCGCGGGAGTCCGACCGACCATGCGCTTGGCTTCGGCCCCGACGGCCAGGACCCTCCGGGTCTTGGCCTCGAGAGCGACCACGCTCGGCTCGCTGATCACGATGCCGCGGTCGCGGACCCAGACGAGGGTGTTGGCCGTGCCCAGGTCTATCCCGATGTCACGCGAGAAGAGGCCGAGCAGAGCGTGCAGGCCGAACATGATGCGAGGCTGGTCCTTTTAGAGTGGCGCTGGCGCCCTCACGACGGGATGATGGGTCGCCAACCTGGGTGTTCCGTGCGATCGTGTGGCTTGGTGAGCCAGGGATCGGATCGATCTGCCCCGATCTGTGCCGCGGGACACTGCGTCGGCCCGCTCCGATCCTGGAAAGCCTGAGCAGTATACCCGTCAACTGTCCCGGCGCTCCCGCGGGGTCGGTCCAAGCGCACCGGGCTGCGGCAGTCTACCGCTCCGGCGCAAGGGCCGGCGTGGCACGTCGGACGCCGTCCTCTCTCCGGCGGCGACGCTCACGCGAGCTGCCGGGAGCGCCAGGAGGCATCCGGCCCGCCCGCTCGACTCTAGGCCGGACGATCGAAGGCAACGCCCCGGTCTCTGAGTGACACGAATCCGTCGCCCGCGACGATGAGGTGGTCCAGGAGCTGGATGTCCAGCAGCCGGCCCGCCGCCAGGGTCTCGGCTGTGAGACGCAGGTCGTCCGGGCTGGGCGTGGGATCCCCGGACGGGTGGTTGTGGACGAGGATCAATCCGGCGGCGTTGAGGCGGACCGCGTCCCGGAACAACTCGCCGATACGGACCAGGCTCGACGAGACGTTGCCCTGGTAGACCGTCACGAGCCGCAGCACGGCATTGCGAGCGTTCAGCAGGACGACGCGCAACTCCTCTCTCTCCAGGTAGCCCATCTGCGGAACCAGCCTCTCGCCCACGTCTCGGGGGGCTCGGACCGTCCATCGGCCCTGAGGCCAGTCCGTGACGACTCGCCGGCCGAGTTCGAACGCGGCCGTGAGCTGAGCGGCCCGAACAGGACCGACGCCCGGCACTGCCTCCAGCTCCACGTCCCTCGCCCTGGCCAGCCCGATCAGACCTTCGTGGCGCCGCAGAGCGTCCGCGGCCGCGCCCACGGCGCTGAGGCCCTGCGTTCCGGTGCCCCACAGAAGCCCGATGAGTTCGGCGGCGCTCAGGGCGGCGGCCCCGTGCACGGCCAGCCGCTCGCGAGGACGTTCGCACGGCGTCAGGAATTGGATCGCTCCGTCCAGGCGCTCTGCTGTTCGACTGGTCGTGTCCGTCTCGCCGGCAGGGCCCGATGCGACAGAGCGGCCCCGCCTGCCCACGCGCACACCTCCAGACCGGGCGGGGGAATCGATGGACACCGCTCCCGGAGCCGAACAACGGAAGCCCGCCGATTCCTCCCGCCGTCCGGCTCCGGGAACGCAGCGAGCCTACATGGCGCCGCTTAGCCCCCGACCAACCGCCGCTTACCAGCCGCTACTCGGGCCGCCGGAACCCGACCTCGGGTGGGCGTCCCGGGCGGGTCATGAGGTTTCCGGCTCGGGCTGCCGTCCGGCCGGTCATGACGCTCCGATCCGTTGACACCCGCCGTCTCGGCAGGTAATATGAGCGCGCGTTCATGAACATACGCTCATATATCAGCAAGGGCCGTCGCGACGAGTCGTCAAGGGCGGCTCATGGAGGTAGACATGACCGATATTGCGGTGCGGCAAGTGAGCAAACGCTTTGGGAGCGTTCGCGCGGTGGAAGGGCTCAGCTTCAACGCGCCGGCGGGGAAGGTGACCGGCTTTCTGGGCCCCAACGGGGCGGGCAAGACCACGACCCTCAGAATGCTGCTCGGTCTCGTTCGGCCTACCGCCGGCGAAGCCCTGATCGGGGGCATCCGGTACGACCGACTGCGCGATCCGACACGGGTCGTAGGCGCGGTGCTCGAGTACAGCGCGTCGAACCCGGGCCGGACGGGCCGGGACCAGCTGCGCGTGCTCGCGGCCGTGACGGGCGCGCCGACGAAGCGCGTGGACGAGGTGATCGCCCAGGTGGATCTCGGCGACGCGATGAACCGGCGCGTGAGTGGCTACTCGACGGGGATGCGGCAGCGCCTGGGGTTGGCGGCCGCGTTGCTCGGCGATCCGGACGTGTTGATCCTCGACGAGCCGGCGAACGGCCTGGACCCCGAAGGGATCGCCTGGCTGAGGAACCTGCTGCGACGCTGCGCCGCCGACGGCCGGACGATCCTCATCTCGAGCCACGTTCTGAGCGAGATCGCCCAAACGGTCGATCGCGTGGTCATCATCAGTCGCGGCGAGCTGCGCTTCGCCGGTCCTCTCACCGAGCTCGGCGACGGCGTTGTCAGCGTCCGGACGGGAGAGCTCGAGCAGCTGCGCGGGCTACTGGGCCGCCAGGGCTACTCAGTGAGCGTGACCGGCGCGACGAGCCTGGACGTGCGCGGCGCGACGGCAGAGGAGATCGGGCGACTGGCCGCAAGCCAGCAGATCGCGCTGTCGGGCCTAGCCGAGGCCGGCGCATCGCTCGAAGCGTCCTTCCTGAGGCTTACCGGCGCCGACGAGTCCGGTCGACGTCCGGTCGCAACCAACTGAGGAGAAGACAAGATGTTCACGCTCATCAATGCGGAGATCCTGAAACTGCGTACGGTCCGCTGGCCGTGGGTTCTGCTTGCGGTTCAGCTGGTCCTGGTGGCCGCGGGCGTCAGCGGGTTCGCGATAGCCAGCGGAAGCAAACCGATGGACGTCCGACTGGCCCTCCAGCACGTCGGCTTGACCTCGATGCTCGGCCTGGTCCTGGGGATAATGGCCGTCGCCGGCGAGTACCGCGATCACACGATCACGGACACGTTCCTGGCCACTCCCCGGCGCTCGCGAGTGATTGTCGCCAAGGCGGTGACCTTCACGGCGCTCGGGTTCTTGTTCGCCGTCCTGACGGCGGCGGTCGCGCTCGCTGTTACGGCGGCATGGCTCTCGGTGCGCGGCTCGTCGCTCGACACGTCGAGCGCCATCGTCTGGCAGACGCTGCTCGGGGCGGTGCTTTGGAACGCGTCCTTCACGGCCATTGGCGTCGGCCTCGGTGCGTGGCTCCCCAACCTGGCCGGGGCGATTTCCGCTGGCCTGGTCTGGATCGCGATCGTCGAAGGGATCGTGGCGAACCTGGTCGGGAACGACCTGGCGCGCTGGCTTCCGGTCGCCGCGGGTCGCGCGCTCGAGAACGTGGCCGCGCCCGGTCTCCTGGCGCCGTGGGCCGGCGGGCTAGTCCTGGCCGCCTACGCATTCGGGTTCGCCGCGTTTGCCGTTGCCGCTACAGTACGTCGCGATGTCACCTAGACGTGCCAGGGCGGTGAGTGGCCGGGTCGGCGACGACCCGGCCACGGCGCTCCGTGAGCATCTGATCGATGCCGCGGGGCGCCTGCTTGGGCAGGCTCCGATCTCCGCGATCACAACGCGGGAGATAGCTCGAACGGCCGGCGTCTCCGACGGCGTCCTCTACAACTACTTCGCCGACAAGAACGAGCTCCTGCTGGCGGCTCTCATGCGCCGGTACGTCAGCCTGACCGAGCGTTTCTACGCCCAGCTCCCCGAGCCTGGTAGCGCGACCATCGAGGAGAACCTGACCGCGCTGGCAGGCGGACTTTTCGAGCTGGCTGCGGATGTGGTCCCGATGATCGCCGGGCTGGTGTCCGACCCGCCCTTGCTCCACCGGCTGTTCGAGGCGATGCATCGCGAGCCGTTCGGGCCGCAGCAGCTGAGCGAGCCGCTCGTCAAGTATCTCGAGGCGGAGCAGCGCCTGGGTCGGGTGTCGGCGGAGATCGACCTGCATGCGGTCTCCTGGCTGCTCCTCGGCCCGACGGCGATGCTCGGATTGGCGAGTCACATGGGGTCGCCGCGGGGCGGGCCAGACGAGCCCGAGCAACTGCACCAGTTCGTCGTGGCGCTCATCACGGGTCTGAGGCCCGAATAGCCAAAGTCGACCGGGCCGCGACACTGCCGTTCCGCGGCGAGTGGACGGTTCGGTGGAGAGCCCAGACGCGACCGGTATCCGGGAAGCTCGCAATGACCCGCTGCCCGGTCGCGGCGTCCGGCGGCCTGGTTCCGCCGTCAGGAGTTAAGGAGCGACAGGGCCTGGATCAACCCGTTGAACGAGGCGTGCAGAGTCCCCGACGCGAGAATCGAGCGACGCCTGAAGTAGAGCCAGGTGAGCGCGATCGAGACCGGGACGCGCGCCCCGAAGTTGAAGAGGGCCGCTCGCAGAGCCAGCCCCGGTTCGGTGCTGGTCACGTTGAGGATGTGGATAAAGGCGAAGAAGAGGGCGGCTCGAAGAATGGCCGAGTTCCGACCGAGCGATCGGCCCCAGGCATTCGTGGCGAAGCCGCGGAAGAAGATCTCCTCTCCGATGGGCACGATCACCGCGACGGCGAAGATGGCGATCAGCGGGTCCAGGCCACCAGATGAGGTTGGCACCGGCGAAGAGAGGTCCCTCGCCTTGAGGCCCAGAACCAGCATCAGCGCCTGGTTGACGATGCCCGACACGAACACGATCGGCAGCAGCATCGCCAGTGCCAGAAGGATGTCGCCGATTCGACCGCGAGCGCGTGACTGCCGGTCCGAGGTCGGCGGAGCGACCGGGTCGCCGAACGCGGGCTGCGGGGATGTCGATGCCCAGTCGTCCGGATCGGGAGCCAATCGGCTGGGCCGTATCACGTCCCGCCAGGTGAGGGCTCCCGGCCTGACCGCCAGGAAGTGGACCAGTCCGATGTAGGACCCCAGGTAGACGAGGAGCAGCAGCAAGATTCCAGTGGCTGAATCCGTGTCCACACCGGCCGTCTTGAGGAAGCCTGCGAGAGGCTCGCCCAGCCCTGTAACGACGGCCAGAAGGGCCGCCATCACCAGGAACGGCGAGGGACCGGCATAGTCATGCCATCCGTCCGCGCGCCGCTGGCGTGACTGCGCAATCGCCAGGAGGATCAGCCCGACGGCCGCGACGGCGCAGATCGTCTCCACGAGTATCCAGGCCGGGAGTGAGGCGAGCCCCAGCTTCCAGCCCATCCGAGGCGCCAACTCCAGAGAGAGGAGAGCCAGCAAGCCCGGCAAGCCCAAGGCCAGGCCTACCGAGTAGAGCGTTGGAGAGGCGCGTCCGTCGGAAGATAGGATGCTTCGTCGCGGCGCCGGCGAGTGGAACCGACCCGGCGGCTCGAGCACGGGCGGCACGGCAGGAGGGTTGGAGTATCCCCAGGGGACATAGCCGGGCACGGTTCCCGACGAAGGAGCCCACGAGGCGGGGTATGGGGCCGGCCAGGCGAACGGCGCCGGTGCCGCCTGCCAGACGTCCCACGATCCAGGCTGCCAGGGGGCATATGGCGGCCGGCCCGGCACTGCCTGCGGTGGTCCGGCTGGAGGCACCTGCCAGCCCCGCGGCGGCGGTCCGTTGACCCCGGGCGGAGCTTGCCCCCCCTGCTGCGGTTGGCTGGCGCGGGCGGTCCCACCGGGCGAAGACTCGACCGATCGGATCCCTTCGGTTGCCGGGCGCTCGGTGCGCCCGCCGTCGCCGATCGTCTCGGCGTCAGGTCCCGCGCTGTGCCGGTCTTGCTGCCGAGGATCGTCGGCCATGAGGCGAGACAGGGCCTCCGAGGATCGTTCCCTCAGCCGCCAACGGCGGGCTTTCTGTCGGTGATCCTACCGCCCGCCGGCTGCGCGGGCGCGGCACCCACGACGGGGGCGGGAACGTAGCCTGTCTGGACTGCGGCCCGTTCGGCCACGACGGCGCGCTCGAAGTCCTTGCCGCACCAGGCGCAGATGGTCCAGTCCAGGCCCACGAGCTTGCTGCAGTTCGGGCAGACCCGGTTCAGTCGGGTGCGGCACCAGGGGCAGATGATCCATTCGGCGTTGACGCGCCGATCGCAGTTGCGGCAGGTCTTGATCGCCTCGACCTCGGCCAGCAGCGCCTCCTCGGCGAGGTTGCGCTCGTAGATCTCGCCGAGTCTCTCCGGCGGCCGAATGACCCGGTAGACGACCACGCCCAGCGCAAACAGGAAAGGCGTGCACAGGATGATCAGGCCGGCGGCGACGTATGGGAGGACGGGGTTCTCGCTCCGCTCGTGCATGTCCCGAAAGGCCCAGAAGGCGGCCGCGAGCCAGACGACGAAGAGGTAGAGGATGGCCGCCGTCACGAACAGCTGGACTATCGCGCTCGAAAAGAACGTGCCGAAGGCGTTTCCCGCCAGGCCGGTCAGATCGGTTGACATCGGGCTCGTTCTCTCTCGGCTCTATCCTCGCGTGGCGTCCGCACGCTTGGTAAGGCACTTGGCAAGTCTACCAGGGCCCGAATTGGCTCCGGCTCCGACTCACGGCCTGTGACGCCGCGGAACCGCCAAGGGTGACGCGCCTGGACGCACGAGGTCTCTCGACTCAGCCCGCGGTCGCGTCGTTCCCGGGAGGGAAGAAGAGAGACACGATCGAACCGGCCAGCAGCAGGAACGCCGCAACGATCAGAACGAGGATGCCCGTCCCGAACCCGAACTGCGGCGGCAGAGTCGCGTAGAGCAGGCCGACGCCGAGGTAGAGACCGCCCAGGAGCATCGGCAGGATCACGTCGGTGACGCGGCCCATCACGAAGGCCAGGCTCGGAAATCGCTGCTGGGCCCGATCGCTGCCGACCGCTGCGCCGAGGGTGAGCCCGGTCAGCAGAACAAGTGGGATCGCGGCCGGCATCCCCCAGGCCCACTGATTGGGTTGTGGCAGCGAGCCCGCGCTGGCGACCGTCCCGATACCGACTCCCGATGAGCCGGCCCAGGGCAAGAAGAGACTGACGAAGCCGACAACTCCGCCGGCGGCCACGAATCCGAACGCCACCAGCTCGGTGGCGGACTCCTTGCGAGCGGGTTGTGCCGCTCTCGGAATCGCCTTGGGCGCTGGAGGAGAGGGCGCCACGCCCGGTTGTGGGATCGGAGGCGCCGCGATCGCCGGGGCGGATGGCGCAAACATCGCCGGGGCGGATGGCGCCGGTGGCGGCAGCGGCCCGGGCTCCTGGGGTGTCGTCGGCAGGGGCGAGCCTGTGTTGGCCGGGCTGATCGGGACCGCACCGATTGAGGCGCCCATGCTCGAGCCCATGGGTCGGCCGTCCGAACGTTCTTCGTCCCGTCCCAGCGGTGCCCATCCCGAGCCACGATAGGTTGCCGACGGTGCGAGGTAGCCGCCCGGGATGTGGCCCGTGGCATCGTCGATGGGCTCCGGTTCAGGCGGCTCGGGGGCCGCCGGCCGCTCGCTCATCGACTGCAGGTCGAGATGCCAGTTGGCGGGCATGTGGACCGGCGGAGCGATCGGGTTGCGGACTCGGGGCTCGTCGGCAGGGGCCGGGCGAAGGCCGGCGGCCACGCGAAGGTCCGTGGGCGCGGCGGCGGGCGGGAAGGCTGGCGCAACGGGCGGGAAGGCTGGCGCAACGGGCGGGAAGGCTGGCGCAACGGGCGGGAAGGCCGGGGCGGCGGCCTGCTCAGCCACAGCCTCGGTCGAGGACTGGGCGGGCGCCGCTTCGCTGGGGGCGGCCTTGCGAGCTCTCCACCTCTTCCGCTTCGCCTCCGGGGCCGCAGTCTCGGTCGCGGCAGAGGCCTCGGGCCCGGCTTCGCCTTCGCTCTTGCCTGGCAGAGGCGCGCCGCAGCCGGAGCAGGTCGTCTCGCCCGGGAGAATGGGCGACGAGCATTTCGGGCAGAACCGTGGGTCGATCACGCGGGTCCTCCGCTCAAGACGGCCGGAACGGCCGGCCGCGCATGCCGAGGTTTCCCGTCACGCGGCATCGAGTCAATCCCCCGATCTCTCCGCGGATCGGCCCGATAGTCCCAACTCCGCCTCGGTCGAGGCGACCTGACGGCCGGGCATGTACGCCACGACCTCGCCCGTCCAGGCCGCGCTTCTACAGGCAGAGGCTATCCCGGACAGGCCGGCCGCCGCCACCCAAGCGGCGGAGAGAACGAGGGCAGCCAGCACGAACACCACCGGTCGGAAGTCGCGTGTCGTGCTGAGCGGGCCAAGGCCGAGGGAGATCGCGATCGGCTGCTGGTTCCTGGCGGCGACGCGGCACCAGTCGAAGGCCGTCGCCGTGGCGGCGAGGGTGATGGCCATCACGAGCACGCTCGCAGTGGTGGACGCTACCGCCGTAGAAACGGTCGAGAACGGTCTCCGGACGATCTGGGTCAGTGCTCCGAGAATGGATCGCAACACTCCGCCATCGGCGAGGATCAGCCTCCGAACGGCGAGGGCGGCGATGGTCTCCGTTACCAGCCACGCGAGCGAAACCACGACCACGGCGTCCATGGCGTTCTCCACGACCCGGACGGGAAGCGGCGTTGCCAGGTTGCTGGGGGTGGTCAGCTCGTTGTACGCGACCGTGTAGACGCGTGCGCTGGCCCACGCCAGGGCAGCGGCGACAGGCAAAAGGCAGATTCCACGCACGGCGACCATGTCGAGCAGGAGCCCGAGCTCCGGCAGTGGTCGCCCTCGCCGGACCGGCCTGCCGGCGGCGTCGACCGTGGCTTCGATCAGCCATATGTCCACGAGTGAGCCGACGAGGCTGGCCAGCGCCAGCCACAGAATCACCGCCGCGATGAAGATCGCCACGACCTCGAACAGCCACGGCGTGGGGCGGCCGTCGATTCCGACCGCGTCGATGCCGGTGACGCCGGCTATGCCGATCACGGACGGCAGGACTACGCTCGGCAGCGCCAGCAGCACGACGCCGCCCCTGAGCAGGAATCCGGCGAGCGCGACGACGACGGCGTCCATCCCGCCCACGCCGAACGCAAGGGCCATGCCCATGCGCATGGGCCAGCTTCGCCCTCTCCAGGCATCGGCGCCCGGATCGGCGAGCCCCTGCGCCGGCTCGACCACAGGCTATGGCGCCGAAGGAGCCGGAGTGCCGAGCACCTTCCCAAGCTGGTTCACCAGCTGCCCGACCTTCTCCATCTCCGACTGGTACGTGCCGAGATCGTGGTTGTCGTAGGCCTGCTGGGCCAGCTTGTAGTGCACGATCGCCTCGTCAGCCAGCTGCTGCGCGGTGCCGCTGAGCGACACGCTGGGCAGGGGGGTTGGCGAGCCGGCCGCCGTGGCCGTGGGGCTCGGGTTGGGCGTTGGCGACGTCCCCGGCGAAGTACCCGGTGATGGCGAAGCACTCGGGGTGCCTCCGCCCGAGGCCAGCTGTTGCAACGCGGTCTCGAGAACGGGGTCGGCCCAGACTATCTGGCCGTTACCCCCGGCGAGGGCGACCTTCTGGAGTACCGGTATGGGGTTGTTTGCCGATTGGACGTACACGGGCTCCACGTACAGGATCGAGTCCTGGAGAGGAACCACGAGGAGGTTGCCCATCGTGACCGTGCTGCCCTGCGTGCTCCACAGGCTCAGGTCCTTGCTGGCCTGCTGGTTCGCGGCGATATAGGCCTGAATCTGCTTCGGCCCGAGGATGGTTGAGCTGCCCGGGAAGTTGAAAACCTCCACCTTGCCATATGACCCCGGGTCGTTGTGGGCGGCGACCCAGGCGATCATGTTCGGACGATCGGCCGTCTTCTGTTGATTGCTCGGAACCATGGGCTGGAGCAGCAGGAACTCGGGAAGGCCCGGCTTGGATTGCCCGGGGATCTGCATTTCCACGTAGTACGCCTCGAGGGGGAGCTGATCGATCCCCTTGTTGGTAGAGCCAGAGTTGCGTACGACGTTCCAGACGTCGGTCGCGCTGTAGAAGATCGACGGGTCGGTGACGTGGTACGTCCCGAAGACGGAGGTCTGGGCGTTGTACATGCTCTCGGGGTAGCGCAGATGTGCCTGCAAATCGGGCGACATATCCGATAGCGGATGGAAGACACCAGGGAAGACGCCTTCCCAGGCCTGGATGATCGGGTCGGTCGGGTCCGCGACGTAGAACGTGGTCGTGCCGTCATAGGCGTCCATGACAACCTTGACGCTGTTGCGGATGTAGTTGAACGGATCCCCGTCGAGTCGATTCGAGCCGCTGTCGGTCGATGGGTCGTAGAGATTGGCGTCGGGGTAAGCGGCGCTCGTCGTGAACGCGTCGAGGACGTAGTCAAGTCGCCCGGTTGAGGTGACGACCAGGTATGGGTCCTTGTCATAGCGCAGGAACGGCGCGATCTCCTGGACTCGCTCCTGGATCGACCGCCTGTAGAGCAGCTGACTGTTGCCGCTCACCTGGTTGCTGATGAGCAGGTTGAGGTCGCCCAACTGCGCGGCGAACAGGAGCTTGGCCAGGGGAGTGTCCAGCTTGATCCCGGTCGTGCCGGTCCAGGTGTTCTTCGCCTCGACGCCCGTCGTGCCTGACGACTGGTAGTCGAACTCCTTGGTATCGCCGCCGACGATCACGTAGTCACTGGCCTGCGTGCCGAAGTAGATCCTGGGCTCCGCGATTACCGGGGCGCCTGCCGCCGACACGGGCGGCAGGTCCTGGACGACGAGCTTTGGACTGGCACTCTGGTTCTGCTGGCTTATCACGACCTCGTTCACCGGCAGCATGACCAGGCCTATGCCGTGCGTGAAGATCAGGTGCTGGTTCACCCAGCTAGAGTTGCCGTTGTTCTGCTCCAGGATCTTGGCGGGATCGAGCTCTCGGCCGGAAAGCATCACCTGCCGGACGCATGGGGCTGGGTTAGGGGCGCAGGTTGCGGCGTCGGTGAACGTGTATCGGTCCGTGTCGACGTCGGCGAAGCTGTAGTACGGGCGAATCAGCTGCGAGTTGGTGAGGTTGGGCTGGAGCGGCCTGTAGTCCCATAGTCGCAGGTTCTGGATTGTCGCCTGCTCGCCGCTCAGCGATGCCTGCGTGACCGCCAGTCCCGGCGTGTATGACACGGACGACCAGTTGCTCAGACCGAAGGCCTGGCGCGTCATGTCGATGTTGTTCTTGATGTAGGGCGTCTCCAGTCCCTGCTGGTTGGGCTCTACCTGCAGGCGCTGAACTGCCACCGGGTAGCCGACGTTGAGGACCCCGTACGCGCCGACCCAGATCACCAGGGTCAGAATGAGCGGGACCCGCATTCGCGTGTACGCGAAGCCCAGGACGAAGGCGCCGGCGAAGGCTGCCAGGACGGTCATGACGGTGATCGACAGGACCCTGGCGACCGTGTCGGTGTAGCCGGCCCCCTGGAAGATGCCGCTGGTGCCGCTGTAGACGAGCTCGTAGCGGTCCAGCTGGAATCCGAGCGCGATCGACCACAGGTAGAGCATGACCAGCAGTCCGAGATGCACGCGCGCTGGAGTCGGCATCGAAGCACCGGATACCACTGCCACCAGGTACCGGATACCCACCAGGGCAATGGACACGAGAAGCAGCGCGTTGGCGTACGACTGTGCCAGCCGGTAGAGCGGCAGCTCGAAGATGTAGAAGCCGATGTCCTTGCCGAAGGTCGGGTCGACCTGACCGAATGGGACCCGATGCAAGAAGAGTTGGATGGTCGTCCAGCCGCTCGTCACCAGCCCGCCCAGCGTGAGGGCGACGAGGAGTCCGATCACGAGAAGGCCCCAGAAGACAGGCCGGCTGATGTCCGGGACCTGCACCGAATCGTCGGACCTGCGAGCGGTGCGCGCGGGAGGGTTACCGAAGGGCCCGCCGCCGAGCGTCCCGCCACCCATGTAGCGGTCGACGTTGAAGCGATCGAGCAGGTCGTCCAGCGAGAAGCGACGAAGCTCTCCCTTGGGGATGAAGCGACCGGCGAGCCAGACGTTGACCCACAGGAAGAGGAAGGCGACCCCGAATCCGCCGACGAAACAGAGGACCTGG
This sequence comes from Chloroflexota bacterium, assembly GCA_003158295.1. GTDB lineage: Bacteria > Chloroflexota > Limnocylindria > Limnocylindrales > CSP1-4 > Fen-1039. Next base: position 30,319 of record PMIP01000043.1, read on the forward strand.
GTGCCGAGCCGGGTCCAGAAGACGTTGCCGAAGCCCACGCTGGCGAACCAGATCGCGTCTGTCGCGAGGCCGACCGTCAGGGCGAAGAGCGACAGCAGCACCAGCAGCACGACGACGACGACGCCGACGACGATCCAGCCGCGGCCAACGTGGAACTCGGGCATGTCGCTCGACGGGCCTCGGAATCTCGCGCGTCTGGGACCGCCGCCCCAGCCGCCGCGCTCGAAGATCGGATGTGGGCCGTCGTCGTCGCGATCCGTATCGCCCGGATCGGATTCTTGTGAACTCACCTGGTCATCCTCCCGCGGTCCCTCGGTGGACGAAGCGCTGCCGGCTTCCTCGCCCTGATCGGCCACTTGCTTGCGGCCCGCGGCCTGCTGTGCGGCCTGGCGACGACGCAGCTCCTTCGCGAAGTCATCGAACATGTTTCGCATGCGGCGAGTCTAGCGACGATGCCGATTCGAGGTACGGCACTACATGCGGCGAGCGTGCCGCAATCCCGGGGCCGGCAAGCGGGCCCGCCCCAGCCTCAGTAGGAGAGCCGGAGCAGGGCGTCGCGGAAGGCGCGGAGGACGGTCTGGGCCAGCTCGTTGTCGCGCATCGCCAGGACCCGCGCGGGCTCGAATCGGAACCCCGCGAGCACCACGAGCGGGGCCTCCCACGGCGCCTCGTCGTCCGGCGGTGGTTGCCCCAGACGCAGCCGGAGCTGTTGCCGGCCGTCCTCCTCGAGGATCAGGCCGGACATGGTTCCCGACAGTCCGGGGCCGAGCCGCATGAGCGGCGACCCGGGCGGAATGCCGTACCCAGGAGCGAGGTCGCTGAACGTGGCCAGGGCTCCTTCGCGCCCGCACCAAAGGAGCGCGATCCACCACCCGTCGGCGAGAATCTGGGGCTGCGACATGCCCACGCGGTGGGGATCGCCGGGGCGAAGGTCCAGTTCGCGCAGGTAGGAGGGTCCAGGGACCGCGAGTGGCCTGATGGGGTCGGTCACGCCGGCGGCGTGCGGCGCCGTCGTGGCGCCGGCGGGCGCGCGGCATCCGGCGCGGCTTCGTCGCCGGGGGAAGAAGCGGGCGGTTGCGGCAGGGCCGCGGCCGAGTCCGTCGCCGCCGCGACGGCCGTGGAAGGACTGGCCTCCGGCAGAACGACCCCCGTAGCCAGCTCTGCCCTGGCGGCAATCTCCGCATCGAGGCGGAGCATCTCCGCGCGAACGGCGGCGCTCGGCGGACGGAGCGCTTCCGGCTCGCTCGAGTCCGGGAGGTCGGCGGCCTGAGGGGTGCTCGAGCTGTTGAGAAGAATGGAGAGCGAGCTGCGCTTCTTCTTGCCCGCCCGAACCTGCTCGGCGTAGGCGCGCAGCTCGGGTGAGATCTCGGTCAGTCCGGGAAGGGGGATGGTGTCCGTCGTCTCGGCAGGATCGACGGTTGCGTGGCAGGCCGGGCAGGTCGTGGCGCCGGCCGGGACTCGGGCCGAGCACCACGGGCAGTCGCGATCCGAGGTGGACCGTCCGGGCGGCGCGACGCGGCGTCCGGGGCGTTGAACCGGCAGCGCAGCCTGGCTCTCCGGTTCAGTCGCGCCGTCAGCAGCCCGGACTCCGGCGCCGGCAGCCGTGTCGGGTTCGATCTCGCCGGACGCGTCCAGGTGGGTCAGCCAGCCGCCGAAGGCCACCAGCGCCGCTCCCGGCAGAAGCGGCAGCCCGAAAGCGCGGCCCAGCTCGTCGGGCAGCAGTACGAGTCCCACACCGGCCATGATCGCCGCCGCGGCGTACGTCCCACGGCGCGGATCCGGCGTCAACATGGCTATTCCAAATGGCAACGTCGCCACCAGGGCCGCGGCCACGAAGACCCACATCACGACGGCGGCGGGGAACACGTACACGGTCTGCGGCGGGAGGGGGCCGTCCGCGTTGGCCAGGCCGAGGAACCCGGACCTGATCAGTCCGCCAAAGATACTCAGGCAGATGCACAACCATCCACCGAGGATGGTGAGCGGTCCGCGCATCTTGCCCACGGCGCTTCTCCCTGCGGGATGCTACCCGCGATCCTGGTCGGATTGGCCCAACCGTCGCGCGGTTCCCCGACGCGACTCGGGCAGGGTCACTCCCACTCGATTGTCGCCGGCGGCTTGGAGCTGATGTCGTAGACGACCCGGTTGACGCCGGGCACCTCGTTGACGATCCGAGAGCTGATCTTGCCCAGCAGCTCGTATGGAAGCTTGGCCCAGTCGGCCGTCATCGCGTCCTCGGATGTGACGGCGCGAATCGCGACCACGTTGGCGTAGGTTCGTCCGTCGCCCATGACGCCGACGGAGAGAAGCGGTGTCAGGATCGCGAAGGATTGCCAGACGCTGCGGTAGAGTCCGGCGGCCTTGATCTCGTCGATGACGATCCAGTCGGCTTCGCGCAGCGTATCGAGCCGCTCGGCCGTGACCTCGCCGATGATTCGGATGGCCAGCCCCGGTCCCGGGAAAGGCTGACGCTGGACCATCGAGTCCGGCAAACCGAGCTCCGTCCCAACGGCCCGGACTTCGTCCTTGAAGAGGTAACGCAGCGGTTCGATCAGCTCGAACTTGAGGTCGTCCGGCAAGCCGCCCACGTTGTGATGGGTCTTGATCTTGGCCGCGGACTTCTCCTTGGCGGAAGTGGCCGATTCGATCACATCGGGGTAAAGGGTGCCCTGGGTCAGGAAGTCGATCCGGCCGAGCTTGGCGGCCTCTTCTTCGAAGACCCGGATGAACTCGGCTCCGATGATCCGGCGCTTCTGCTCGGGCTCGGTGACGCCGGCGAGCTTCTGCAGGAACCGGTCGCGCGCCTTGACGACGGTGAACTTGACGCCCAGCTGTTCGAAAGCCGTCTGGAGCAGCTCGGTCTCGTTCTTGCGCATCATCCCGTGGTCCACGTGGACGCAGGTCAGGCTCTCGCCGACGGCGCGGTGGACGAGGGTCGCGGCCACGGCCGAATCCACTCCCCCGGAGAGGGCGCACAGGACCCGGCCGTCGGTACCGGTCGCGCGGCTGTGTTCGTCGACCCGGCGCCGGATCTCGTCCACGCTGGAGGCGATGAAGTTGGCGGGCGTCCAATTCGGTCTCGCGCCGGCGATGCCGAGGACGAAGTTGCGCAGGATCTCGCGGCCGCGCTTGGTGTGAGCGACTTCGGGGTGGAACTGGATGCCGTGCAGGCGTCGGCCGGGATCGGCCACGGCGGCGTAAGGGGTCGAGTCGGTTCGGGCCGTGGGGCGGAAGCCGTCGGGCAGTCGGGAGATCGAATCGCCGTGACTCATCCAGACGGGCTGCTCGGGCTCGATGCCGGCGAAGAGGCCCTCTCCCTCGATTACCGAGACCACCGCGGGGCCGTACTCCTTGCGGGCGAACGACTGGACCTGGCCACCGAGCGCTTCGGCCATCAGATGCATGCCATAGCAGATGCCCAGGATCGGGATGCCCCCGGTCCAAAGCGCCGGGTCGGGATGGGGCGAGCCGGCTTCGTAGACGCTGCTGGGCCCGCCGGAGAGGATCACCGCTCGGGGGTGGCGGGCCGCGATATCGGCCCAGGGAGTGTCGAACGGGAGCAGCTCCGAGTAGACGTGGAGCTCGCGCACGCGCCGGGCGATGAGCTGGCTGTACTGGCTCCCAAAGTCCAGCACGATGACCGAGTCCGCGTTCACTCCGACGGGCACTTCGCCGCTGGTACTCGCCAGATCCGCCACTCGTCCCTCGCTCAACGCCGACCTCCGTGGAATGTCCGCGTCAAGTCTACCGGCCCCGGTCGGTAGCCGGCTCCTACGGGCGCACGGTCGGGTAACCCTGCCTCTTCCAGACCTGCAGGCCGCCGTGCAGCTCCTTCACCTTGAAGCCCAACGACTCCAGTCGGTTGGCGGTCTTGGTGGATGCGTGGCAGCTGGCGTTCCAGCAGTACACGACGTACTCGGCGTCGCGCGACAGGTGGTCCGTCGTGCTCTCGTCTATCTCCCGCCAGGGCAGGTTGATGGCGCCGGGCAGATGCTCTAGATGGAAGGTCTCGCGATACCGCGCGTCGACGATCACGAGGTTGGACACGCCGGCGACGATGTCCGCGAAGAGATCCTCCGGATGGCGGTAGTCCACGAAGCGTCCGACCCAGTGGATCCGGGCGGTTGGCTCAGCGGGGATCGTGGTCCGCGCTTCCGAGTCAACCGGCGACCGCACGATATGGAGCTCGGGCGGATCGGCGGCGGTCGCGGGCTCGGTGGCGTCGATTACCGGCGCGGTCAGCATCGGCAGGCTCTCCAGTCGCTTGGCGTCGTTCGGGAATAGTAGCGACTCACGTCAATACCCCGCGTGGAATAGGTGCAGGCATGCACGCAAATCCGGTTCCGCAAGCAGGGCCCAGTCCGCGTGCTCGCGGCGCCCTAGTCGTCCAGGTTGGGAGCGAGCCAGCGAGCGGCCTGGTCGAGCGACCAACCCTTGCGGCGGGCGTAGTCCTCCAGCTGATCGCGCCCGATGCGGCCGATGCCGAAGTAGTGGGCTTCGGGTCGCCAGAAGTAGTAGCCGGAGACCGAAGCCGGCGGGAGCATCGCGAACGACTCGGTCAGGACGATCCCGGCCCGCGCCTCGGCGTCGAGCAGCTCGAACAGGGTCGCCTTCTCGGTATGGTCCGGGCAGGCCGGGTATCCGGGCGCCGGTCTGATTCCCTGATACGCCTCCGCGATGAGGGCGGCGTTGTCCAGGGCCTCGTCAGGAGCGTAGCCCCACTACTCACGGCGGACCATCTCGTGCAGCCGTTCCGCGAATGCCTCGGCCAGCCGATCCGCCAGGGCCTTGACCATGATCGCCGAGTAATCGTCGTGGGCGGCCTCGAAGCCGGCCACCAACTCCGCCGAACCGACGCCCGCGGTGACCGCAAACCCGCCCAGATAGTCCGCGTCGCCGGCCGCGCGAGGAGCGACGAAGTCGGCCAGGGAGATGTTGGGACGCCCTGGCGGCTTCTCCATCTGCTGTCGGAGGGTGTGGACGACTGCGATCGACTCTTCTCGGCCGGCGTCCGTGTAGATCTCGATGTCGTCGCCCACGGAGTTGGCCGGCCAGAATCCGACCACCGCTCGCGCCCGAAGCAACCGCTCGGAGGCGATGCGCTCGAGCAGCCGGCGGGCGTCGTCGTACAAGGGCCGCGCCGAATCGCCGACCCTCGGTGCGTCGAGGATGGCCGGGAACTGCCCCTTGAGCTCCCAGGCCTGGAAGAAGGGTGTCCAGTCGATCCGATCGGCCAATTCCCCGATCGGGTAATCGTCGAAGGCGCGAAGGCCCAGGAATGTCGGTCGCGGCGCCGCCGGGCCGAAGTCCACCCGAGACCGATTAGCACGCGCGGCCTCGACCGAGACCCGGGTCACACGCTCGCGCCGGCCGGCCCGCTCCACGCGTGTTCGCTCCTGGTCCTCGAGCACGGAGGTGGCGTAGGCAGCGGCACCGTCGCCGAGCAGCTCCGAGACCACGCCTACCGCCCGCGAGGCATCGACCACGTGAACCACAGGCGCCGAGTACCGCGGCGCGATCTTGACCGCGGTGTGGGCACGTGAAGTCGTGGCTCCGCCGATGAGCAGCGGGACCCGGAAGCCCTCGCGTTCAAGCTCGCCGGCAACGTGGGCCATCTCCTCCAGGGACGGCGTGATCAGGCCGGAGAGCCCCACCACGTCCACCTTCTCGCGGCGCGCCGTCTCCAGGATCCGTGCCGCCGGGACCATGACGCCCAGGTCCAGAACCTCGTAGTTGTTGCACCCGAGCACGACGCCGACGATGTTCTTGCCGATATCGTGGACGTCTCCCTTGACGGTGGCCATGAGGACCTTGCCGCGCGGCCGAGAGTCCCCCAGGGCGGTCTTCTCGGCTTCCAGATACGGCACCAGGTGCGCAACTGCCTTCTTCATGACGCGGGCGCTCTTGACCACCTGGGGAAGGAACATCTTTCCGGCCGCGAAGAGGTCACCGACCGTGTTCATGCCGGCCATGAGCGGTCCTTCGATCACCTCGATGGGGCGGCTCGCGGCAAGCCGGGCTTCTTCGGTGTCCTCGACGACCCAGGCGTCGATCCCCTCGACCAGGGCGTGGCGCAACCGCTCCTCGACCGGCAGCTCCCGCCACCGCGGGTCTGCCTCGGGAGCGGCCGTGCCCTCGCCCGCGTACCGGGCCGCGATTTCCAGGAGCCGTTCCGTGGCATCCGGCCGGCGGTTCAGGACCAGATCCTCGACGCGCTCCAGCAACTCGGGAGGGATCTCCGAGTAGACCGCCAGTTGCCCCGGGTTGACGATGCCCATGTCCATGCCCGCGGCGACGGCGTGATACAGGAAGACGGCGTGGATCGCTTCACGCACGGGGTCGTTGCCGCGGAAGGCGAACGAGACGTTGCTGACGCCCCCGCTGACACGAACTCCCGGCAGCTCGGCCTTGATGCGGCGAGTCGCTTCCAGGTATGCGACGGCATAGCCGGCGTGCTCCTCTATGCCGGTGCCTATCGCGAAGACGTTCGGATCCAGGACGACCTCGTCCGGGGGGAAGCCGACCCGCTCGGTAAGGAGCCGGTACGCGCGCCGGCAGATCTCGACCTTTCGCTCGACCGTGTCGGCCTGGCCCTGCTCGTCGAAGGCCATGACGATCACGGCCGCGCCGTAGCGGCGGGCGAGTCGGGCCTGGCGCAGGAACTGCTCCTCGCCTTCCTTGAGGGAGATCGAGTTCACGATCGGCTTGCCACCGATGCAGCGCAGCCCGGCCTCGATGACCGACCATTTCGAGGAGTCCACGACGATCGGGACGCGGGCTATCGCGGGCTCGGAGGCCACGAGATCGAGGAAGTGGGTCATGGCTGCCTCCGAGTCGAGGAGGGCTTCGTCCATGTTGACGTCGATCGCCTGGGCGCCCACCTCAACCTGGCGGCTCGCGATCTGCAGCGCGCCGTCGAAATCGCCGTCCACGATGCGGCGGGCGAAGGCGCGCGAGCCGGCGACATTGGTCCGCTCGCCGATGTTCAGGAAGAGGCTGCCCTCGCCGACGTTCAGGGCCTCGAGGCCGGCCAGGCGAAGCGCGGCCGGGCGCTCCGGAACCCGGCGCGGGGCGAGTCCCACGGCTGCCTCGGCGATGGCGGCCACGTGCGCCGGTCCGCTCCCGCAGCAGCCGCCGATCACGTTGACCAGGCCAGCCTCCGCGAACTCGTGGAGGGTCGCGGCCATCGACTCAGGCGACTCGTCGTAGCCGCCGAACTCGTTGGGAAGTCCCGCGTTTGGATGTGCGGCGACGAAGGTGTCGGCCAGTCCGGACAGCTCCTCGACATGAGCCCGTAGCTGCCGCGCTCCCAGGGCGCAGTTGAGCCCCACGATCAGCGGCTCGGCGTGGCGGATCGCGTTCCAGAACGCCTCGACGGTGTGCCCGGAGAGAGTGCGGCCGCTGGCGTCCGTGATCGTGCCGGAGATCCACAGCGGGACCCGGACTCCCAGTTCGTCGAAGACCCCTTCGATGGCGTAGATGGCGGCCTTGGCGTTGAGCACGTCGAAGATCGTCTCGACCATGAGCATGTCGGCGCCGCCACGGATCAGGCCGCGGGCTGCTTCGGCATACGCTTCGGCCAGCTGCTCGAAGGTGACCGAGCGCGCGGCCGGATCGGCCACGTCCGGCGAGATGGAGGCTGTCTTGTTGGTTGGCCCAAGCGACCCGGCCACGAATCGCGGCCGTCCGGGCTCTCGCGCCTCCGCGGCGTCGGCGGCGGCGCGTGCGATGCGGGCCGCCTCGACGTGCATCTCGTACGCGACGCTCTCCAGACCGTAGTCGGCCTGGGCGATGCGCGTGGCGGTGAACGTGTCGGTAGTGATGATGTCGGCGCCGGCCGCAAGATAGGCGTCGTGGACGCTCAGGACGATCTCGGGCCGGGTGAGGACAAGCAGGTCGTTGTCGCCACGAACGTCGCGTGGATGGTCGCGAAAGCGCTCGCCGCGGAAGTCGGCCTCGGAGAGCCCGTACTGCTGGACGACAGTTCCTGTCGCGCCGTCGAGCACAAGGATCCGCTGCGATAGCAACGGCCGGAGCAGAAGCAGGCGCTCCTCGCGCGTCCGAACGGGGCCCGCCGGGGCCTGATCAGCTGGTGTCGCGGGCATGTTCGTGGCGACCTGTTCGGACGTGATCGAGTGGATCTGGGTCTCTGTGGCGCCGCCTCCTTCTCCGCGCAGTGTACCCGGCCGGCTCAGAAGCGAGAATCCGCGGCGGCCGCGTCCCAGAGCGACGGGAGTCAGGCTCGTGTTCGGGGCGGAAGTCCGGCCCGTCGCGCCAGCATAAAGACGGACGGTCCCGGAGTTATCGAGCCGAGCGGCTCCTGCAGCACCGACTCCAGCCGCGCCAGAAGTCCGGCCGGCAGCCGGCGGCAGAGGCCGGGCAACCTGAAGAGCGAGGTGGCTCGGGTTCGGCGGACGGAGAAGCCGGCGGCCCGCAGGGAGCGGCGGACGCTCACCGGGGCGTGGTCGAAGTGGTAGGGCTTGTAGGCCACCGCTCCAAGGTCGAACGGCGACCAGCCCTGGCAACCCAGCAGGTGGCGAGCGATCGCCTTCAGGTTTCGCTTGTTAGCGAACTCCAGCACGAGCGACCCGCCCGGACACACGACTCGAGCCAGCTCGGCCAGCACCGGCCCCGGGTCTTCGAAGTGGTGGAGCATCCGAACGCAGACGGCGGCGTCGAAGTAGCCGTCGGGATAGGGCAGGGCCAGGGCGTCGCCGAGCGTCACTTCGAAGCGTGGGTCGTGGCCCAGCGTCTCGCGGGCCGCCGCGACATGGACCTCGGAAGAGTCGAGAAGAACGACCTCTCGATACGCCGCGTACTCGCCGGCGAGCCGACCGAAACCGGCTCCGACCTCGATCAGTCGCGTGCCGTCAGGTGGCAGGAGGGCTCGCAGCGCGATCCGGTCGCAGGCGTCTTCGTATGAGCGACCGGCCCAGAACACATCCCGATAGCCGAGGTCCTCGTACGTGGCCATCGGTCGGACAGGATCCTCCGGGATCGCGTCAGGTTCGGGGTCGAACGCTCCGCTCGGCGGGCCGATCAGGAGGGGCTTGCGGCGCCGACTGCCCGGCGGTGGATGGCAAAGTCGTCGGCATTGCCCGACCAGCCGCAATCGCAGCGGACGACGTTCGTCCGGGCGTTGTATTCCTCGATCAGGTGCGACTTCACCGGCCGGAGAGGGTTCGGAGCGACCGCCGTGCGGACTGGCCGAGCCATGGTTCCTCCTCCATCTCCCAACCCTGACGTTGCCGGCACGGACCATCCGGTTCTACGACCGCCGCCAGACGGATCCGTGGGCGCTCGGATACGGCTACGCCAATTGGGGAGCGGACCCCATTCTACCAGAGGCAGGTCGTCGACCCTCCGGCGGGAATGCCGAGTGACCCCCGGCGGACGTTTCATCCTGCGATTCCATCTGGTCACGGCCTATACCCGGGTGTAGGCTGCGCTCGTTCTCATCGGCCTTGGGACCCGTCATGAGGCCGAATAGGAGCGAGGTCGCCGGCGGCCCGCCAAGGGCGCGTCCCGGACAAGCAGGAGAAGGAGGCTTTACTCGTGCTGAATGAACTGTGGGCGAAGGTATCCGCTCGGGAGAAGCTGGTCGTCTATGGGGCAGCACTCGCCGCGGTAGGCGTGATCGTCGGCATGATCTTCGCCTCGGTGAATGCGTGCGCCGGCATTTCGGGCCTTGGGAACCTCGGCGGTTTGTGCAACGTCAACTACTTCACCGTGGATACCTTCGGCGGGGGCATCTTCGTGTGGCTCGCCCTCATCGCCGCCGTCGCGGCGCTGGTGATGGTCTACCTCCATGTTGCCCCCAACATGAACATCACCTGGCCGATGCCGTACGCACAGATCCTGCTGGGCGTCGCCGGGGCGATCCTCGTTTGCGCGGTCCTTGTCGTTCTGGGACAGCTCATCCGCGCGGGCGGTTTCGGCCCCAATCCTCCGATCTTCTTGTACGTCGCTGACGTCCTGGTGGTCGCCGGCGGTGCGCTCGCCGCCTACGCCGCCTACATGGACTGGACCGCCAGCAAGGTCGTGTAACCTCTCGAACTCAGAGCGGCGGCCGCCGAAAGGTGGCCGCCGCTTATTGATTCGGGGCCGTGGGAGCGGCTTGCGCGTCTTGCTCGGCGTGAACGATGCGGAAGCAGTCGGAGCAGTAAACCGGTCGGTCCATGTGAGGCTTGAACGGGACCTGAGCCTGGTTGCCGCAGCGCGAGCACACGACGGCGAAGTACTCGCGCGGACCCCCGTTCCCGCCTCGGCCCCGGTCCGGACCCTCGCCGGCGTCGCGCATCGTACGTCTGGCGGCTCGACAGCTCGGGCATCGTTTGGGGTCCGAGACGAACCCCTTCTGCGTGTAGAACTCCTGGTCCTCGGCCGAATGAACGAACTCGGCGCCGCAGTCAACACAGGTCAGGGTTCGATCTACGTAGGTCACGTTTCTCCTCCGGAGCCGCAGGTTCCGAGCCGCCCGTTCCCGATCAGGGCGAACCGAACCTGAGCCCGGCCGCCAAGCGACGCAGCTGGAGGCTTGGCGGATCCGGTCGACAGTCTGCGGTTCTTGTGTGCCTGTCTGGGACGCACCGGCAGGGCGGCAGGATAACATGCAAGCCCGTCGTGCCAGAATGGCGGCCCAAATCGTTGGACAGGGCGAAACACGGACGCGACCGCCCTCAACCTCGTTGCGTCGGGCGTCGTGGAACCTGGCACAATCGCCGCGTAGGATAAGGCCGAGCCACGACGGTGCGGCCGGCAGGTCCAGGCGTCGTGATCTTGCCGCGAGCCGCGCGGGCATACGCGGATCGGGCGTGCACCTCGGAGTGCCCGGGCTCTTATGAGGACCACTGGCTCGATGCTTCGCCTATTACACACCGCTGACGTACACCTGGGGGCCCGGCACACGGACCTGGGCGAGCGCGCCGCGGTCCTGCGCGAGCGCCAGTTCGCCGCCTTCCGTGCCACGGTGGACCTGGCCATGGTCGAGAAGGTGGACCTCTTCCTGATCGCCGGGGACCTGTTCGACTCGAACACGCAGCCCCGTCGCTCGGTGGAACGCGTCGCCGCGGAGCTGGGGCGGCTGGCCAGGGCGAGCATCCGGACGGTGATCATCCCCGGCACGCACGATGTCTACGACGGCGCGTCAATCTACCGCTCGTACGATCTGACGAACATGGCTCGCGCCGCCAGCGACTGGGTGGCCGTGCTGACGCCGTACCTGCCCGAGATTGTCTTCCCGTCGCTGGACACCATCGTCTACGGCCGCGTCTTCGACACGAAGCGCTCGCCGCGCAGCCCTCTCGCAGGCTTGAACGTGAAGGCCGATACGAGGGCCACCTGGAAGATCGGCATGGTCCACGGCGCCCTGGCCATCCCGGGGCGAACCGATGCGGATGCCGTGGTCTTCACGGAGGAGGAAATCGCCGCGACCGGCCTGGACTACCTGGCCCTGGGGCACTGGCACTCGGCAGTCGAAGGCCGGGCCGGCAGTGTCTCCTACGCGTACTCCGGTGCGCCGGAGCCAGTCGCCGTGGATCAGGATGGGGCGGGCCAGGTTCTGCTCGTGACCCTTGATGACCGGGCCGGACGGCACGTCGTCACCATCGAACCAAAGCGCGTGGGTCAGACGCGGGCCGAGAAGCTGGACCTGGACGTGAGCGGCGTGCACAGCCAACCGGAGCTGATCGAAGTGCTCGCCCGCCATGCCGATGCGAACCTCGTCTTCAGCGTGCGCCTCACGGGCCTCTTCCCGGACGACCTGGATCTCGATCTGGAAGAGGTCGACAGGGCTCTCGCGCCCGCATTCCTGAAGTTCCGGATACGAGACGCCTCGATACCGGCCGCACCCGAGGGGTTGCAGGCGCCCCCGGACACCGTCCTGGGAGCCTTTGTCGGAGCGATCGAAGCTCGAATCGCGGAACTCGAGCAGGCCAGCGGTGCCGCGCCAGGCGCCGCTGTCGAGTCGTCGGGGACTTCCGAGACTGAGGCCTCCGTCGCCGCCGGGCGCTCCACCGGCGCCAGCGCCGCAATCGCGTCTCCGGAGGTGGACCCCGCCGAAGAGCTGGCCGATCTGCGTGAGGTGCTCCGCCTCGGACGCCATCTCCTTGAAGGGCGCCAGGTGACGCTGTGAGCGGAGGCACGCGACGATGAGGATCACCCGTGTGCAACTGCGCCAACTGGGCCGGCACCGCGATCTCGACATCGAGCTGGCGCCGGGCTTCACCATAATCCGAGGGCCGAACGAGGCGGGCAAGTCGACCATCCAGCGAGGCCTGGAGCTGGCCCTCTTCTGCAAGCCGACGGCGGCCACGGCAGAACTCGGGGCGCTGCGGTCGTGGGGAGCCCCGGAGGATGGTCGCTCGTTCACGCGAATCGAGTTCGTCGTAGACGAGGAGAATGGCTCGACTGAAGAAGGCGGTCCGCGTCGGGGCGAGCTGGAGAAGGAGTTCCGTGGCCAGCGGGGGCGGGTCATGCTCCAGTACGACGGCGAGACGTACTCCGATCCGGCCCGAGCGGAGGAGGTCATCGCCGGCCTGACCGGCATTCCGAGCGAAGCCTTCTTCCGATCCACGGCTTCGATCCGCCACCAGGAGCTCGAGGATCTGGACCGCGACGAAGGCGCCCTGCGCGACCGCCTGCAGGCGAGCATAGGCGGCGGCGACAAGGGATCGTCCCGAGCCAAGTCCCGAATCGACGACGCCATCCGCGCCCTCAAGTCACGGGGCGACAAGAACCCGGGACGGCTCAAGATCGCCGAGGAAGCCGTTGCGCGAGCCGAGGTGGCCCTCAAGAACGGTGAGACCTCGCTGCAGAAACTTGAGGCCGATCGAGACGCCTTGGCCCAAGCCCGGGACGCTCGAGTCCGCTCGGAGAAGTCCCTGTCCGAGAGCCGCAACATGCTCGAAGGCGCTCGCCAGGCCGAGAGGCTGAGGACCGACAGGGCCGTTATCGCCGAGCGCTTCGAGCGTCTGCGCCAGGCATCCGAGGCGCAGCAGCGCCTCACGGATCTCGAGGCCGCACCAGACCGGCCCATGGCGTCGCTTCGCGACCAGCTCGACCGGATGCGGACGCTTCAGAGCCGGGTCACGGTGCTACAGGAAGCAATGCGCGCCGAGACCGCCCCCGAGGTCGAGCCCGATGAACCGGAACCGAGCTTCATCAGCGAAGGCGTCGTGACCGGCGCCATCGGTGCCGTGGCGGTCCTCGCGATCGTCTTTGGGTCCGCCAGGGCGCTGCTGCCGGCCATCCTGTTGGGGATCGTCGCGGTGGGCTTCGCCGTCATCGAGGGGATGCGCTTCTGGGAGCGTCGGTCCGTGGCGATGAACGTGCGGCACATCAACCAGGTCCGCGAGCGCGATCGCGCGGTCCGGCGGCAGAGCCGAGTCGGGACGGAAGAGGGACTCCGTGTCGCGCAGTCCGGGGTGCAGAACATCCTGCGCGAGCTCGGCGCCCCCGACGTCGAGGCTGCCGAGCGTCTTCTCACGGCAGAGCAGGCCCGCCGGCAGGAGGTCGCCACCCTCCAGGTCCAGGCCTCGGCGCTGCTAGCGGGCCAGAGCCCGGGCGTGGCTTCGGAACTTCGCGACAAGGCCGCCCTCGAGCTCGAGCAGAAGACGGCGGCGCTGAACGCCCTGGGCCCGCTGGCGACTGACGCGCGAGCGAGGGAGCGGCTCGAGGCCGAGGTGCGCGATCGTCATGCGGCGCTCGAGCGCGCTCGCGATGCGGAAGCCGGGGCCATCGCCCGCCTCGACGCAAATCCAGTCGACTCGGAGCAGGTAGCCGGCGAAGCCGAACGACTCGTGACCTGGCGCGACCAGCTCACCGCCCTCAAGCGGAGAGTCCGCATATACGAGATGACACTGGCGGCGATCCAGGCGGCCGAGAGCATGACGATGAAGAAGGCAACTCGCTTCCTGGAGCAACAGGTGGGCCGCGACATCGCCCGGCTGACCGGCGGTCGGTACCGGCGGGTAAGCATCGACGACCAGACCCTCGACATCCAGGTTTGGGCTCCGGAGCGAGGCGACTGGGTCCAGGCGAGCCAGCTGAGCAAGGGCACGGTCGATCAGGTCTTCCTGGCGGCTCGGATCGGGCTGGTGCGACTCGTCACCCAGGATCGCCGGCCGCCCCTGATCCTCGACGATCCGTTCGTCACCTTCGACGACACACGGGCAGCGCGAGCGGCGCTGCTCCTGCGAGAACTATCGTCGGACTTCCAGGTCATCTACCTGGCCTGCTCGAATCGTTACGACGGTCTGGCCGACTCGGTCGTTGAGCTGCCCGGCCCGACGGAGGCCGAATCGGCTGCGGCCGCGCCTGCGGGGTCGCCGCGGAGGAGAGCGGCCGCGGAGTCGGCACCTGCTCCCGCCGCGAAGTCGGCACCTGCTCCCGCCGTGGAGTCGGCAGAGGTTCCGGCCGTGGAGTCGGCACCTGCTCCCGCCGTGGAGTCGGCAGAGGTTCCGGCCGCGGAGTCGGCACCTGCTCCGGCCGCGGAGTCGGCAGATCAGCCCGAGCCTGCCCCGGACCGCTCAGCCGCAGCGGCCGGGCGGACTTCCGCAGGAGCAAAGATCGTGGCCTTCCCCGGATCAATGGCTGGGAGCGGTGAATCGGAGGCAGGGACGCCGGTCGACGCCGATGAGTCGCCCGCCGCCGACGCCGAGGAGTCGCCCGCCGCCGACGCCGAAACGGAGCAGGTCGAGGACGACGAGGACGGACTCATCCAGCTGCAAACGGCAATCCCCACGGACGAGGAGATCGCGCCCGACGCCGACCCGGACGCCTCTGCGAGCGGGGTCGAGGTCCACCCGGAAACGCGCTCGGTGACGTCAACGCCGGCCGACGGAGAGCAGCCCGAGGCTTAGGCGGGCGGCAGCCGAGAAGATCCCTCTGGACTCGCCGGCAGGATTGCTCTGCGCGGACCTACGGGAACGAGATCTGGACGGTCAGGTCCAGGTGTTTGGTGGCGGCGAGGTTGCGCAGCTTGAGCTGATAGGTCTTGGTCGAGTCCACGTTGTACGCGTACGGCGGGTTGACGAACGCGACCGCCTGGTACTGTCGATCGTCGACCTTTACCGAAGGCGCTGTGGTCACGTCCGCGAGGGTCATGTCCACGTCCGCCGCGCCATCGCTCCACGAAGACTGGACGTTGAGGGAGCCCTCGCCGCGGGGCTTGAACGTGGCGGTGAAACCGTTCAGCCCGTCAGCACTCGAGGTGCCGAGCAGCCGGCCGTGGCTCATCGTGACTTTGACCGCGGAGGTCGGCCAGGTAAGCGTGAAGTCGACGGTTGGCTTGGAGGTGCCGTAGCCGACGAGGGTCACCTTCCAGTTGTTCTGGGCGCCGGCGTCGCCGCGGGCCTTGGTGTTGCTGGGCAGGTTGCCCACGGTGCACTTGGCCGCACCAGCGTCCACGCTGATGCACATCCTAGTGGAGGCGCTGGGAGAGGTCTTGGTAACGGCGAAGGAGATCGGGTCGCTGCCGAAGCTGGTGAAGGTGAAGGTTCGGGCTGTCCCGGTCTTGTCCTTCTCGGAATCGAGCGTCAGGCCGTTGAAGACGACGGTCGCGGGCTTGACGTTCTGGGCGGGGTTGGTACTCGGGCTCGGGGGAGTGCTCGGGGAGACCGTCAAGGAGCCGGATGAGGAGGGTCCGGCCGTCTTGATCGCTGGCGTCGCGCTGGCGGCGGTGATCGCGCTGGAATCCGGGCCCGTGGAGGCCTCCGGCGAACCTCGATGGCCCACGATCATCAGGGCGCCCGCGACTCCGATCAGCAGTGCGCACACCACGCCCAGACCGATCGACAAGTTTCTCCAGATCCTGTCGTCCACCCGGCTCCTCCTGTCCGATCCATCAACCGGTTGGCGATGGACCAGGGAAAGATACCGCCTGCGAGCCGTTGTGGGAAAACCGGCGCGCCGCGCAAGGTCGGCCAAGCTGCCGGGTCTCGGTTAGTCTGGCCTCGTGAAGGCCCGGCCGTCTCAAGACTGGCACTCCCTCCTTGCCCTCTACTGGATCACATCCTTCGTCGAGGGGCTCGGCGTCTCCCAGATATACGCATTCCTGCCGAATCGCCTGACCGAGGTCGGGGTGCCGAGCGCCGACGTCGACCACCTCGTTGGCCTGCTGGGATCCCTCTTCTTCCTCTCGGGCCTGCCCTTCATCCCGCTCTGGGGTGTCTGGGCCGACAAGTACAGCCGCAAGGCAGTCATCATCCGCAGCGCCCTCGTGGAGGCGGTCGTCTTCGGCGTCGTGGCCGCCAGCCAGGCGCCCTGGCAGTTGTTCGTGGGGATGATGCTGGTCGGGTTCCAGCTGGGCAACACCGGCGTGATGATGGCCGCCATCCGCGACGTGACGCCCGGCCACCGATTGGGACTGGCCATGGGTCTCTTTGCCGCGAGCAGCCCGCTCGGCTTTGGCACCGGGCCGGCGATGGGCAGCTTCATGATCGACCAGCTCCACCTCTCCAGCGGATCCGTCTTTGCCGTCGCCGCATTGTTGTCGATCGGGGTGGCGGTGATGCTTGCCATCGGTTCGGCCGAGATCCGGCCGGAAGTCGTGCCCACGGGAAGCGTCGTGCGGCTGGCCTTCGGTGCTGTTCGGGGCGTTATGGCCGACCCGACGGTCCGCTGGCTCTTCATCGTGTACGGGGTGGTCTTCGTCGGCCGGCAGATGGCCACGCAGTACTTCACCCTCCTCGTGCATGCCGTCGAACACACCTCTCTCCTGGTGTCAGGCGCGGTTGGATTGATCGGTCTGGCTACCATCGCGGGCGCGGCCCTCTCGCCTGCCGGCGGCTGGATCTCCGACAAGCTGGGGTTCCGCCAGGTCCTCGTTGGCGCGATCGCGGGGCTGGCCGTGACCTTCGTTGCCCTGGCGCTCGCCCCCAGCGTGGCCTGGCTACTCGTCGCATACGGCGTGGCCGTCGCGTTCATGACCGTCGTCGGGGCGATGGTCTCGAGCCTGCTGGCGAGCGAGGTGCCGGCCGAGCGGCGCTCGGCGACCCTGAACCTGATCTACCTGCCTCTATACGTCGGCGGGATCACCGGCCCGGCAATCGGCGCCGGCGTCGTGGGGGCTGGATTGCGGGCCGTCTTCTACGTTGCCGCCGCAATTCTGGTGATCGCCCTGATCCTGGCCGTTGCCTTCGCGCGCCGGACCGGTCCGGGGGCGCAAGGCATCGCCGAGGATTCGCCCCCGCCCGAGCCCGCCGATCGCGTCGTCTGAGGCGGCCGCGTCGATCGCCGCAGGACTAGCGTCCGCCGAGGGACGGGACGTCCATCTCGGCCGGGCCGACGTACCGGGCGTCCGGCCGGATCAGCTTGTCGGCCGAGGCCTGCTCGATGGCGTGAGCGCTCCAGCCGGCCATTCGGGCCAGGGCGAACGTTGGCGGGAAGAGGTCGACCGGGAGGCCGACGCCCTGCAGCACCGCCGCGGCGTAGTACTCCACGTTGGTCTTGATGACGCGATCCGGCTTGAGCTCGCCGAAGACGCGCAGGACCACGTCCTCGACCTTGACCGCGACGTCGAGCCACTCGGCCATGTCGGACATTCCTTCTGCGACCTTGCGGAGGGCGGCGGCGCGGGGGTCGTATGCACGATAGACACGGTGGCCGAAGCCCATGATCTTGTCGCCCCGGGCGATCGCCTCGCGGACCCACTTCTCGGCACGATCCGGGGAGCCGATCTCGTGAAGCTGGCTCACCACCTCGGCCGGAGCCCCGCCGTGGAGCGGTCCCTTGAGCGCGCCGATGGCGCCGCAGACGGCGCTGGCCAGGTCGGACCGGGTGGAGATGATGACGCGGCAGGTGAAGGTGGAAGCGTTCAGGCCGTGCTCCGCGCCCACGATGAAGTAGGCATCCAGGGCGCGCGCCGAGGCTGGGTCCGGGTCCGTGCCGGTGAGCTGCTGCAGGAAGCCGCCGGCCAGAGAGAGCTTGGTATTCGGCGGGACGGGCTCCATGCCGTTGCGGAGGCGGTGGAAGGCGGCCAGGGCCGAGGGTGCCATGGCCGTCAGCTCTCGGGCCTGGTCCACGGTCGGCGGCCAGTGCGGCCGGCGCCACGCTCCCCAAACGCTGACGGCGGTTCGGAGCGCATCCATCGGGTGCGTGTGGCTCGGCAGCTCATAGAGCGCGCACATGACCGGCTCGGGGACAGGGGTAGGGACGAGCTTTGCGGTCTTGCGCCACTCGCCGGTCCACAGGAGCTCGGCGACGCGGCCGTAAGTGCCTTTCTCGACCAGCTGCCCGATGGGGTAGCCGCGATACAGGAGTCGGCCGTTCGCCCCGTCCACGAAGCCCACCGCGGTTTCAGCGGCGATGATCCCTTCCAGGCCCGGCGAGTACGGCCTCTCGGCCGTCGAGGCTTTCGGCGCGGCGATCACCGCGCTGCCGTCAGTCTCCGCCCGTGGAGCCGCCGCCGGCGCTGGTGGGCGCGACGTCTCGGTCGAGTCGATGTTGCTGGTCGTCATCGTCGCCCTCCTTGGGGGCTGGGTGTGCGAGCGATGTCGTGCCGCCGAGCTTGCATCTGGCCCGGGCGACCGGACGTGTGGCTGGCATCCTACCGCGATCGCGGGAACCGGCGCAGGTCTCGTCGAAATCGGTTCAGCCTGGCGAAACGGGTAGGCTCGTGGTGGTCCGGATTCCACCAGCCGTCACCGGGTTTCAGCGCTCTCTTCGATGATCGCCGCCCTCCATGGCGTTCAGGATCAGGCGCAGGACGACGGCGCCCAGGAATGCGACGGCGAGAGCCCCCAGAAAGCCGCTCGTGGAACCCCAGTGCAACTCCTCGGTGGCGAACCAGCCGCCCAGGAGACCGCCCAGGATGCCGATGATCGTGTTGCCGATGCACCCCTCGGGACCGCCTCGCTTGACTGCCGCGCTCGAAAGGGCGCCGGCGAGGAACCCGACCACAATCCAACCGAGCACTTCCATGTGTGGCACGGGCCGCTTCTCCATTCATCATTCATCGCGAGTCGGGCGACCAAGACAGAGGCCCGACAGTCGCAGTGGATGATACCGACGGAGACCGAAGGTCGCGGCCCGGCCGCAGGTTCGCGCCGCCGCTCCCGGACCTGGATGACTAGAAGGCGTCCTTCCAGGCCGGCATCGTCTTCAGGTAGGCGATCGCCTTTTCCTTGGCCGCTGCATAGTCGAGGCTTTCCTGGCGCATCGTCCACTGCGTGAATCGCTCGAGTGTCTCATCGGCCGGCTGGAGCTTGCCGTCCGGGGCGCAGTATCCGCAGTAGGGGAGAGCGGCATCGGCCAGAGCGTGATCCTCGGCGCCGGCCAGGGGCATGCCGCAGGATTCGCAGGTGAGGGCGGTCGTCATCGGAGGGTCCTTTCAGCTAGGTGCGTGCCCGACCCCGTCGGCGGGGTCGGGATGCGATTGACTCAGGTCGGATCCGGCCTTTGCGAGCAACTCGAATCCGCGGACTACGGCTGCCCGATCGGCCGGCGACAGGGTTGTCATGACGTCCTCGATCAGGTCCGGGGCCAGCACCTGACCCACGCGCGAAACGACGTCGCGGCCGGCATCAGTCAGCCAGACCAGGACCCGTCGCTCGTCGCGCTCGTCGCGGATCCGGGCTACAAGCCCCTTTACCTCCAGGCGTTGCAGCAACTCCGAAACCGAATTGCGGCGCAGCCGCAGATGCTCGGCTTGCTCTCCGACGGTCAGCGGACCGCTCGCCGCGAGGTGCTGCAGCACCTCCAGCGCTCGACGCGTGACCGGCAGGTCGGCGCCCCGAACCCGCTGGGCCCAGTGGTAGCGTCTAAAGACCTCCGGGAAGAGCCGGGCGACCCGCCTGGCGGCCTCCTCGGCGGTGAGCTCGGCGGGTCCGGTCGCGGGCTCGGCCTGGGGGGTCACCAGGGGGGTGTCGCTTGGCGCCGGGCGGTCCCTTTCGCCGGGTTCTGGCCTGGGTCCAGTCGTGACGATCATGTCGGAGCGACTATCTCCGGGCCGGCGGATCGCGTCAACGGATCCGGTCGGTCGCTACGACATATTCGGCCGCCCGCGCCCCGATATCGGCGGTCGGTCGGCGCGCGAAATGCGGTCGGTCCGCGCGCGAAATACTGCATTTGCAGTAGGCATCCGGTCAACACTCCTGCCGATACCTCAACCCGAGGCCAACTCGCGTTCTGTCCATGTGTGCGGAACGTGCGGGGCCTGACGGCCCGAGAGAAAGTCCGGGCCGTGACCGAGGCCAGGAAGCCAGGACCGAGACGATGGACCGAAGTGGAACCGTTCGGCCGGAGAAGGCGAGGCGATGCCGCGTGGCGCCTAAGCGGATGGACGTCGGCCCCTGCCCGGTCCACGAGCCCTCCGGAGGGCGTGACTGATGAATGCGTCGCTGGCTGCGGCCGGCCACGCGCGCGCTGCGCTGGCAAGCGTGGTCCTTGGCGCCGCCAAGGCCCCCGGCCGGATCGGGCGCGGCGAGTTGGGACTGCCCAAGCGGCAGGGTTTCAAGCCGAGCAATCCACGTCACTGGTCGATCCGTACTCGGCTGCTCAGCACCGCGGTCCTGCCGGTTGTTGCCGTTGCGGGCCTCGATCTGGCAGCCGGGCACCTGAACCCGCTGACGTTGGTGGTGCTCGTGCTGGCGGTACTCGTCGCCCTCAGCGTTTCTCGATCGGTGACGCGGCCGATCGAGATAGTCATCGAACAGGCCTCGCACGTCGCGGTGGGCGACCTCAGCCAGCATGACGTGGAGGATCTCTCCGGCCACGGGGAGCTCGGACGACTGGTCGAGGCATTCGCCGGCATTCGCCTGTACATGGAAGAACTGGCCGCACTGGCGGACCGTGTTGCGGCCGGCGATCTGACCCGTGAGGTCACGACCCGGTCCGATCAGGACGGCCTGGCCCAAGCGTTCAGATACATGATTGCCCGGCTGCGGAAGATGATCACGGAGCTGGGCGACGCCGCAACCAGCGTGGCCGACTCGGCCGGCGAGGTCAACGAGGCCGCGACCCAGTCGGAGCTCAACTCGAGCCAGATCGCCCAGACGATCAACCAGGTTGCCGCGGGCGCGGCCGATCAGGCTCGCGCCTCGTCCGACACGAGTGCGGCCATGGTCGAACTGGGTCTCGTGATCGAGCAAGTCGGCTCCGGTGCCGCGATGACGGCGGCAAGCGTCGAGGCCCAGGCCGACGCCATCAGCCAGATGGCCCAGGCGATTCGTGAGGCATCTACCGCGTCCGACGAGGTCAATTCCGCCGGGGTCGCTGCCGGGAAGGCAGCCGACAAGGGCGCTGCCACCGTCCGTGAGTCGGCCTCCGGCATGGCCCGAATCAAGAAAGCGGTCGAAACCGGCGCCAGCGTGGTGGCCGGCCTGGGCGCCATGGGTAGCCAGATCGGGGCAATGGTCCAGACGATCGACGAGATCGCCGACCAGACGAACCTGCTTGCCCTCAACGCGGCCATCGAAGCGGCCCGCGCAGGAGAGCAGGGGAAGGGCTTCGCAGTCGTCGCGGACGAGGTGCGCAAGCTGGCCGAGCACTCGCGCGCCGCGACCAAGGAGATCGCCACCCTCATCGCCCAGGTCCAGAAGGGCACGACCGAGGCCGTGGCCGCGATGCAGGTGGGTGCCAGAGAAGTCGAGGCCGGCTCGGTCCTGGCGGAGCGCTCGGCGGTCGTGCTCGAGGAGATCGCCCTGGCCGTGGCCGCGTCCAACGCTGCCGTGGCCCGAATCACAGGCGCCGTGGAAGCCATGGACGCCGCCTCTTCCAACGTGGTTTCCGCCTCGGACACCATCGCCGCAATCGCCCAGTCCACTAACGCGGCCGCGAGTTCCATGAACGCCAGTGCCTTCCGCGTCAACGATGCCATCGAGTCGATTGCCGCGATCAGCGAGGAGAACTCCGCCTCGGCGGAGGAGGTCTCCTCGGCCACTCTCCAATTGAGCGAGCACGCCGTGGGCTTCGTGGCATCGGCCGGTAGCCTGAGAGACATGTCGGACAAGCTGCGGCGCCTCGTTGCCCGCTGGCGCGTCCCCGAGCGAGAAGAGACCGAGTCGGGCGAACCGCGACGCAACGCGGCCTAGATTCAGCCGCATGCCGAGTGGCACGCCTCGAGCGCCGGTCGTCCGGCCAACGCCTGGAACGGGTCCGCGCCGCTCCGGCCGCGAGGTAATCTGAGACGTCGGCAACCCGCACCTACCGGAGAATGGCATAGGCTTCCTGAGGCGCCTCCTCGGAGGCGGTGAACCAGACACCAGTGCGGAGATTGAGCCGGAGGCCGCCGACGGGACCTCCTCCCGTGCGGAGGGCGTGTCGCCGGACGTACCGCTCGCGACTCCCACCGTCCCGCGGCGCGACGCGCCCGCGGCGTGCCCGTACTGTGCGACGGTGCTCGATCCCGCGCCCGATCGCGGGCGCCTCTGCCCGCGCTGCCGGCGACGGATCGTCGTCCGCCGGGTCGAGGGCAGGCGAGTGCTACTCACCGAGGAGGCGCTCGACGTCTTCGAGGCCGAGCGAGAGCGTGAGACACGGGAGAGCGAGTGGACCAGCGAGCGGCGTCGCTGGCTTGGACTGGCCAAGGGCGTCTCGGCCCCGGTCAACCGGGTTGCGCGGCTGGCCGCGGCGCCGCCATCGGACGCGGCCGTGGCGGCATCGAGGGACCTGTACCTCGCCGCCGCCGAGCGAGCCGTGCGAACGGCCCGGCGGGACAGGCGCTGGGGGGAGGTGGCGTCGATCAGGCGCCAGCAGGCGGCCGCCCTCTATCGCGCGTCCGGATCCCCCGTCCCGCCTCCCGACGAGATCGTGACGCTGCACCGTGCCTGGTCGGAGGCGGCACTGCGCTCGTTCGTCAGTGTCGGGGCACAGGTCGAGCTAGTCGCAAGCGGCTGCTGCGCTATCTGCGGGCGCGACAACGGGCGAGCCTTCCGCATCGCGGACGAGCTGCGGGCGCAGCGCCTTCCCCACGAGGGCTGCCCGAAAGGTCTGTGCCCGTGCGACTGGTGGCCGCTGCCCGGTGCGGCGCCGCGCCGGCGACGCGCACGACGCCGAGCCCTGCCTGGCGCCGACCCGGCGCCTGCGCCCGAGCCTGAACCGCGGCCCGGCGCTTCGACTTGATCGGAGTGCGTGTCGCCCATCGGAACACGCACTCCGATATCCGGCGGTTGGCTCTTGACCGGCGCATAGTGCCCCCCGAACGGGTGGGCTAGATCGATCCGGAGAGGCCCGCGAATCGTCCGTCGCGCTCGGAGGCTCGGATGTACCGTCGTGGCCGCTGGCTGGCCGTGATTGCGGCAGTGCTCTTCATCGCCGCGGTTGAGCTGCTGAGCGACTCGGTCCTGGACGCCGCGCTCCAGTTCCCCTTCGACACCCTGCTGGTCGTGGCCGTTGTGTCGGTGGTGGCCGTGGCGGCCGCCTCGCTCGCCTTCAGGCAGATCGACAGGCTTGCTCGCGGCATCGAGGAACGCAACACGGAGCTGGAGGCGCGCAATGCCGCCTTGCGGGCCGTCTACGACGTCAGCCTGGCCGTCGCGGGGCAGACCGATCCGCGGCTGACGATCACCGGAATCCTCGACCGCGCACGAGCGCTGCTGAAGACGGACGCCGCGCTCCTGGCCGTGGACGGTCCCGCAGGCGAGATTCGCCTGGTTGCCTCGAGCGCCGATCCGGGAGTCATGCTCGGCGACGAGCCGAGCGAACGTGGCGCCGGCAAGCCCGAGACCGACGGTCTCGACGGCTACCTAAAGCCCGGCTATCGAGTACGCGTTTCGGCCTCGGTGGTTCTCGGCGAGAAGCGCGTGGGGAGACTCGGCCTGGCCTCTCGGGAGCCTCGCCGCTTCTCCGCGGAAGAGGTGGCGACCGTGTCGGCCCTGGCCACCCAGGTCGGCCTGGCCCTGGAGGCCGCGCGACTCCAGGACGAGCTCCAGGCGCTGGCCGTGCAGGGCGAGCGGGAGCGGATCGCCCGCGAGATGCACGACGGCCTGGCCCAGGTCCTGGCCTACGTCAACACCAAGTCCCAGGCCGTCGACGAGATGCTCGCGGACGGCCGCGTTGCGGAAGCACGTCGGCAGCTGGGGGAACTGGCCGAGGCGGCACGATCGCTGTACGTCGACGTCCGCGAGGCGATCCTGAGCTTGTCGTCGCCCGTGCCGCCAGATCGAAGTCTCACCGCGGCCCTGGAAGAGTACGGGGCGCTGTACGCGGAATCGTCCAAGCTGGCCGTCCGCTTCGAGGCCTCTCCGGAGGCGGCAGGCGCCCCCATCTCGGTCGCCGTGCAGGCGGAGGTCTTCTCGATTGCACGCGAAGCGCTCACCAACGTCCGGAAGCATGCCCGAGCCCAGCGGGTAGGCCTCTCGCTGTTGCGTCAGGGTCGCGAGGTCCTCCTGCGGATCGAGGACGACGGCGTCGGTTTCGACTCCGAGCTGCTGACCCGGGGGCCGGAGCGATGGCCTCACTTCGGCCTGGCCGGCATGCGGGAACGCGCCGAATCGGTCGGCGGAAACATCTCCTGGCAGAGCAGCCCCGGCGCGGGGACGGTAGTCGAGCTGCGCATTCCGGTAGGGGGCGCAACACTCGGGGCGCCACTCTTCGGTGTCGGCTCGCCCGACGAGACGGGGCGTTCCGCAGCGCAGCACCAGGCGGTCCGATCGCCCGCGGAGACGGTTTCGGAGGCAGACTGAGGACATGAGAACAGTGCTCGTCGACGACCACACCCTATTCCGCGACGGCGTGGCCTCGCTTCTTCTGGCCTGGGGTCACGAAGTTGTAGGCCAGGCGTCCGACGGCGCCCAGGCCATCGACCTCGTGGACGAGACGTCGCCGGACGTGGTCCTCATGGACGTTCGCATGCCCAACGTCTCGGGTCTCGAGGCGACGGCCCAGATCAAGGCCCGCCACCCCGAGGTCGCGATCGTCATGCTGACGGTGAGCGAGGACGAGGCCGACCTCTTCCGGGCAATCAAGGCCGGCGCCCAGGGCTATCTGCTCAAGAACCTCGAGGCCCCGCAGCTGCGCACCATGCTCGAGGGCGTGGCCAGAGGCGAGCCCGCCATCACCCCGGCAACGGCGGCCAGAATCATCGACGAGTTCCTGCGCACGCCGGGCGGCGGTAAGCAGGCCACGCAGCGACTGACCGAGCGCGAAGTGGAAGTGCTCCAGCTGGTCACCGCCGGGCAGCGCAACCGCGAGATCGCCGCGGAGCTCGGGATCAGCGAGAACACCGTGAAGTTCCACCTGAAGAACATCGTCGAGAAGCTGCACGCCCAGAATCGAGCCGAGCTCGCGGCCAGGGCCGTGCGCGAAGGCCTGGTGCCCGATCTGCCGCGCGACCAGGCCCTCAACGAGCGGTTCCGTCGCGAGCCGCTGGCCAACCAGCGCTGATCCCGCCGCGCGCGCAGGTCGGCTTCGGCGCTGCGCCGCCTCAGATCGAGTAGCGGGGAATACCCACCCGGGTGGGTAGGCCAAGTCCGGCCCTCCGGCAGATGCACTCGCAGGCGACTGACGCCATCCTCGTGCCGAGCAACACACACGGCCGAGGCGTCCCATGGGCTACCGAATACAGATCGAGAAGGGCAACTGCCTGAACTGCGGCGTCTGCATGGACGTCTGCCCGGTTCAGGCGCTGGACATGAGCCGGCCGCGACGGCCCGGAGTTGAGGGCGCCGGAGTCTTCGGCAAGCCGTTCGACTGGATGATGGAGTATCCGGTCCAGGTCGGGGAATGCATCGGCTGCGGCATCTGCGTTCGCGAGTGCCCCACCCATGTCGTGATCCTCGACTCCGTGACCGGGCCGACCCCGCTCGCCGCCCGCCAGGGCCCGATCTCTCGCCCCGTGGAGCCGGCCCCGGCCTGGCAGGCCCTGGGCGACGTCACGCAAGAATCGCTGAAGCCGGTCCGCGTCTCGCCCTGGGGCGACCTCTTCTCGTGGCGGACCAGCGAGCGCCCGAACGACTGGCAGGTCTGGCGGTCGATGGTGACCGACGCTCGCCAGGATCCGATCGCGCCCTGCCAGGAAGCCTGTCCCGCCGGAACGGACGCCGGGCGGTATGTGGCCCTCGTCGGTCAGGGCAAGTACGACGAAGCGTATGCCGTGGCCGCGGAGGTCAACCCGTTCCCGTCGGTCTGCGGCTGGATCTGCACCGCCCCGTGCGAAACGGCCTGCCGGCGCGGGACACTGGACGAGCCCATCGCGATTCGGCGCCTCAAGCGATTCGCCGTCGAGGCCGGCAAGTTGCCCCCGGTTGCGCCCCCCACGAAGAAGCGCTCGGAGAAGGTCGCCATCGTCGGCGGCGGGCCGGCCGGAATGTCGGCCGCCTACTACCTGGCCCGCCTGGGCTACAACGTGACCGTCTTCGAGGCGATGCCCGTTCCGGGCGGGATGATGGCCATCGGCATCCCCGAGTACCGCCTTCCCCGAACCGTCCTGCGCGGAGAGATCGACCGAATCGTGGGCCTGGGCGTGGAGCTCAAGCTCGACTCTGCGATGGGCCGCGACTTCACTCTCGCCGATCTCGAAGCCCAGTACCAGGCCGTCTTCCTGGCGACCGGCGCCTCGCGCAGCCGCAAGCTCGGTGTTCCGGGCGACGACCTTCCGGGCGTGATGCCGGCCACGCTCTTCCTCAAGCAAGTCAACCTGGGCGAGAAGCCGGTCCTGCGCGGCGCGGTGGTGGTCGTCGGCGGCGGCAGCACGGCGATGGACGCGGCACGATCCGCGCTCCGCTCCGGTGCCTCTTCGGTCACCGTGCTGTACCGGCGCGGCAAAGACGAGATGCCCGCCCAGTCGGAAGAGGTCGAGGCGGCCGAACACGAGGGCGTCCGCGTCCAATTCGAAGCCGCCGTCGTGGAAGTCGAAGGGTCCGCCAAGGGCATCACCTGCGTGAAGTACGTCAGGCAGCGGCCGAGCGGTCGATTCGAGGGCGGACGGGCCGTGTACGAGCCGATCCCCGGCAGCGATCGCGAGATTGACGCCGCCGCGGTACTCGTGGCCGTCGGCGAGGAGCCCGATCCTTCGATCCTGCCCCCGGGCGCCGGAATCGAGACGAGCGGCTTCTCCGGCATCGTCGCGGACTCGGGCCAGGCGACCGGCCGCAAGGGCGTCTTCGCCGGCGGCGACGTCGTCTCCGGTGCCAAGACGATCATCCATGCCGTAGGTGCCGGCCGGCGGGCCGCCGGTTCGATCCACGAGTACCTGTCCGGAAGTCGCAACGGCGAGGCCGACATCATGGCCACGGTTCGCGTCCCCAAGAAGGCCGAGCCGGTGCTCACCGTCGATCTCGCCACGCGGCCTCGGGTCGGCATGGCGCTGCCCGAGTACCAGCCCGGGTCGTTCGCCGCCACGCAGCCCGGCCTGGAGCCGGCCGCGGCCAGGAACGAGGCGGCTCGCTGCTTCCGCTGCGACGCGGTCTACCGCTGTGAACAGGTTCACGTCCAATCGGGCCGTGGTCCGAGAGACGGCCCGGAACACCGGCCGCCGATCGATGCATCACCTTCGCCACTCGTCTCGCCGCAGTCCGCCCCCTCGGCGGGCAACCCCGGCTCCACCTCAGGAGGTCGTGACTGATGGACTCTGCAGCGTTCGGCGCGGCCGAGCAATTCGTCGAAGGGACGATCGCCGCGGCGCTCGTAGCCCTGTGGCTTCTGGCGGTCGCCCTGCACCTGGCCCGGCCGTACATGCTGGCCCTGACCCGCAAGTTCACACTGCGCCTCGGCGCCGACTTGTGGTGGACGATCTACGTCGGGATGCGGGACATCTTCCTGCTTCAGGTGTTCCTGGGCAGCTTCATCTTCTTCTACCCCGATGTCGTGGGCAAAAACGACCTCCCGATCACCGGTGGCCTGGCGGCCGCCTGCGCCTTCGCCGTCTTGCTGCTCAAGCTGATGACTCGCGCCGACGCGGACGCTCGAAGCTTTCAGTTGCAGACCTTCCTGATCGCCCTGGGGGCCGGCCTCTACCTGGTGCCCTACTTCCTGGGCGTCCAGATGACGATGGTCGGGAACAGCATCTCGAACCAGCTGGCGGCCGTGCTCGTCAGCTCGCAGAACCCGACGATCGCGCTGGCTCTGGTCTACGTCTCGCAGGCGCTCGTCGGCGCCATGGGTCTGGTGGCAGTCATCTACAACCTTCGGATCGCCTCGCCCGCACCGGCGAAGGCCGACGCGAGCGCGGCCGGCCAGCCCGCGGCGCAGAGCTAGGAGAGACCGACCATGAACGACCAGCAAGCTCTCGTCCAGGGTTCGCAGTACTGGATGCTCCTCTCGGTGGCCGCGGTGCTGCCCATCCTGTGGTCCTTCACCCTGGCTCTGCATTTCGCCAGGCCCTACATCCTCCGCTACCTCCAGGGGCTGACCCTACGGTTCGGCGGGGACGTGTGGTGGCTCAGCTACATCCTCATCCGCGACGGGCTCCTGGTGGTCACCTTCGCCCTGAGCGTGATCTTCCTCTTCCCCAACGTGTACATGAGTGCCGACCTCGGAGTCCCGATCACGGCCCCGCTCGCGGCACTGGTTCTCTTCTGGGCTCTCCTGGCCAAGCTGACCGGCGACTCGGACGACGACCCGCGGACCTTCCGAATCGTGTCGGTCCTGCTCGTTTTCGCCTCGATGCTGTACATCATTCCGCAGATCTACGGCGTCGAAGCCGCCGACCAGGTAGACGCCTGGAACTCGGTCTCGACCAGTCTGGGCGGGATCCCCGCCGCACTGGTTAGCGGCGGCAACCCGGACGTCTCCTACCCGATCCTGAATCTCAGCCTGCTTGGCTTCGCGGCCACAGGTGCCATTGTCTTCCTGTGGTTCCTCCGCAAGTCGAAGTTCGAGCCGGCCGAGGTCGCCTAGCCCGAACCTCCGGCCCGCGGCGCCCCACGCGCGAGCCGAGCCGCTGCAAACAAGGACCGTCGCTCTCGAGCGGCGGTCCTTCTGCGACATGGGAGTGGCTCGCCAGGCGGTGCATCGCGAGCCAGCCGCTCGTTTGCCGCGCAACGAGGCCATGATCGGACATGTCGAGCGCCTCGAAGCGTTCACTCGACAGCAGTCCGACGAGGTTTCTCGAATGCCAGCGATCACAGTCCCCGACATCACCATCCTGCCGCGTATCCATGCGCCGGATCCGGTGATCGCTCGCGAGCGCCCCGTTCGAAGCTTGACGACCGCCCCAACCGGGCTCGAGGGGGAGGGCTTTCCGGTGCACCGAGCCTTCGCCGGCGTCGATCTCGGAGATCTCGACCCGTTCGTCCACCTCGATCAGATGGGTGAAGTGGAATACGCTCCGGGTGAGCCCAAGGGCACGCCGTGGCATCCGCACCGCGGTTTCGAGACCGTGACGTACATGATCGACGGCACGTTCGAGCACCAGGATTCCAACGGTGGCGGAGGCGTGATCACCAACGGCGACACGCAATGGATGACCGCCGGTGCCGGGATCCTGCACATCGAGAAACCGCCGGAGTGGCTCGTCGTCAGCGGCGGTCTCTTCCACGGCTTCCAGCTCTGGGTGAACCTGCCGCGGGCCGAGAAGTGGGCTCAGCCGCGCTACCAGGACCTCAGGGCCGGGGAGGTGGCGCTTGTGACTTCGCCGGACGGGGGCGCGCTGGTCCGCATCATCGCCGGTGAGATCGACGGCCACAACGGGCCTGGCTCGACATACACGCCGATCAACCTCGCCCACGCGACACTCAGCCCGGGCGCCCGCCTGTCGCTCCCCTGGAGAATGGACTACAACGCTCTCGTCTACGCCATGGCGGGGCGCGGCACGGTCGGCGTGGAGGCTCGGCCGATCCAGTCCGGGCAGCTCGCCGTCTTCGGGCCCGGCGACGCGCTGACCGTGGCCGCTTCGCAGGTCCAGGACGGCCGAAGCCCGAACCTCGACCTCCTCATCCTCGGCGGCCGGCCGATCCGGGAGTCCGTCGCCTGGATGGGCCCGTTCGTCATGAACACCCGCGAGGAAGTGATGCAGGCCTACACCGACTACCAGGCCGGCCGCCTCGGGACGATCCCGGCCGTCGCGGCGGTCCACCACACGCCGACGACGGTCGTCGAGTCCGGCGAGCGCCCAGACGGCAGCTCCGCCTGAACGCGGCCTGGTCCGCGCCGGCCCGTCCCCGCGATCGAGCTGCAGCTAGCGGACTTCCACGGGGGCCGGAAGCTCGTCGAGACCGTGGGTCGTCTTCTCCCAGAACGACGGCGCGGTCACGAGCTGGACCGCCGCCTTGGTAACCGCCAGCGACATCAACATCCAGTACAGCGGGATGATCGTGGCCGCCAGGACCAGGTGCCTGGACCCTGCGATACGTGCGCTCACCAGCCAGCTGTAGAAGAGCGAGACGTTCCCGACCACCATAACCGCCAGGCTCAGGTAGTAGAGCCAGGCCGGGAACAGCGCCAGGATCACCGGCGGGTGGACGAGGAACCACAGCGCGGTCAGGGCCCAGAAGACCGGGTTGATGAGCGACAGGAGCGGGGTTCCGGCGATGAACAGGTTGAAGCCGATGAACCCCCGAACTCCCAGCTCGCGAGCCAGCGCCATCGGGTGCCGCATGTGGACCAGCCACGTCTGCAGGTAGCCCTTGTACCAGCGTGAGCGCTGCTTGACCCAGTTGATGACGTCGCTGTTCGCCTCCTCGAGCGTGACGCTATCCAGCACCCGGGTCTTGTACCCGCGACGCGCGAGCCGGATGCCCAGGTCCGCATCCTCGGTGACGTTGTATGGATCCCAACCACCCACCTCGCGCAGGATGTCGTTGCGAAAGTGGTTGGAGGTGCCACCCAACGGCAGGGGTCCGCGCTGGGCGACGAGGCCGGGCAGCAGGTTCGAGAACCACATGCCGTATTCGATCGTGAACCAACGAGTCAGCATGTTCTGGTCGGCGTTGTAGTAGGAGAGCTTGGCCTGCAGACAAGCCACGCTCTCGTCGAGCCGCTCAAAAGCCACGACAGCCCGGCGCAGCTGGAGCGGCTCCGGTCGATCCTCGGCGTCGTAGATCGTGACAAGCTCACCACGCGCGGCCGACAGGGCGTAGTTGCAGGCCTTCGGCTTCGTCTTGGGCTGGGAGTCGGGGACGCGAACGATCGTGAACTGCGGCCCAGGGTTGGTAGCGAGGGCCGCGGCGATCGTCTCGGTGTCTTCCTCTTCGAGGAGCAGCCGTATGTCCAGCTTGTCGGGCGGGTACTCGAGCTCGGTCAGCCGGGCGATCAGTGCCGCGATCACGGACGGCTCACGGTAGGCCGGCACGAGCACGGTGTAGACGGGCAGCCATTCGTCGGGGAAGGCTCGCGCCTCTTCGTCCGAGACGCTGACGATCTCCGGGCGCCTCATCGACAGCCAGAAGGCGGTCATGCGGTATACGAAGGCCGCCATGTACGCCAGCGTCGCGACCGCGATCAGCCCGATGGCAGTGGCCAGCGGCTGGATCACCGCGACGACCGCCAGAACGGCGAGGCAGGCCACCGCGACCATGGCCTGCTGGCGCGTGATCGTCTGTGCGGCGGTCTGGTCGTATGGGATGGCAAGCCCGTAGGCAGGCGTTCGGCTTCTCATGGGAGGCTCACTGCTGGGTCGCCGGATCGGCGGTTTGGGCTGGGTAGTTCATGGCTAATCCCACGATCTGGCGGGCCACACCCGTGAGAGCGGATTGAGCTGCCCGGAAGGTGGCGCTTGAGGTCGTCGCGCCCGGCTGGTCCGGTGGCGCCAGCGGTGCCAGCAGGACGAGCCGCTCGAAGCGGGTCTGGCCGCCGGCGTTGTAGGGCCACTCCCACCACAGGACGGTCCAGTCGGTGCCGCCGATCGGGCTGCGGAAGCTCGCCATCTTGGCGTCCACTCCGGCGCCCACGTCCTCGGACACTGACGACACCTGGCTGAAACCGTGGAAGTTGTAGCAGGCTTCGACTCCGTATGAGGCGAGGGACCCGGAGTCATCAGTGCGGATCACGTCCAGGTAAATGCTCCCCGGTCCGGTTCCGTTGGGATCGGTAGAGCCGAAGCCGACGCGCTCCCAGGTCCCGTTCTGGCCGAAGTACTGCGTGGCCTGGTCGTTAGAGACGGGCGCCGAACCCTGCCAGCCGGCGATCGAGACCGCGGACGGATCGATCGTGCCCAGGGTGGGGCTGCCGAAGGCGTTGACCAGCGAGTCATAGTGGGCGAAGCTCGCATTGGGGATGGCCAGCATTGCAGCCAGGGCTAAGCCCACCGCGATGGAGTAGGCCGGCTGGCGGGCATGGCCCAGTCGCGGTGCCGACGCAGGGCGGGCGAACCGCGTCCTGGCTTCCGGCGAGGTTGCTTCGGCGCGCTGCGGGCGCGGGATGTGAAGTCCGAAGACCGGAGCCAGGCCCAGCATCGCCAGGGCGCCGACGCCGAAGACCACGATCCCCGCAACGGGGTGCAGGACGTCGATGGCGAACGACTCGCCCAGCGCCCAGCCGGCCACGAAGATCAGGTCTATTCGGGCCACGTTGAGAAGACCCACCAGCAGCAAACCGGCCGCCATCCATAGAACGCGACGCCACAGGCTGCCCCGGAAGATGGTGTTCAGGGCGCCTCCCAGGATGATGAACCCGACCAGGCTGTTGATGCCGCTGCAGGCCGAGCCGACGGCGAGGCTGAAGTCGGTCCCGTTGTGGTCGATGAGAAACGTCCCCTGGCCCAGCGGCTGGGCGACCGGGATCACGTGGAGGGAGGCTCCAACGACGGCGAGCGCCAGGTCGGTGGAGGTGCCGATGGCCGAGGCCAGGACCGATACGTACGGATCCGGCCAGGCGAGCAGAAGGAAGAGGATCGCCCATCGCATCGCCCACAGACGCCTCACTCCGTAGAACAGGGCGACCAGGCCCGCGGCGAAGAACGGCAGACCGAGCATGTCGAGGCGGTGCAGCCAGTAATCGGCCGAGTACGCGGACGGGAGCAGAATGCTCACCACCGCGGCCACGACGATCAGGAGCAGGCCGATTATCCAATCGAGCTGGCGGTCGTGAATCGGCCGAAGGTTCGGTTGAAGCTTGAAGTTGGCGGCACCGAGCAAGAGGGCGATCGGCGGCACCAGAGCGAGGTATGCCAGAGGCGTCTGCTGTCCAAGGCCGCGTGTCAGCGTCTGGAGCGAGTAGTTGTAGGCGAGCGTCACCGACGCCACGAGAGCTATCGCTCGGACGGGAATCCATTCCAGCGACAGTCTCGGGACGCGAACGGCGGGCAGAGCGGTGGCTTCCAATCAATCCCCTTTGGGAGTGGCCGCGGAGGGTGGCCCGCCCCGGACGCGAATGCCGCGGAGCGGGCCACAACCTGAAGATCCTGAGGAAGATTCCGGCGTCGGATCGCGACGCGAGGTTCAACCCGAGCTAGGCGATTCGGGTCCAGTGGGGAAGCGGCAGCCGGATACCGGTCACGCGCATTCCAACCAGGCCGACGACTGGGAGCGCCCCGATCATGAGAAGCGCCGATGACGGAGCTTCAGGGACCCGGAACCCACACTCGTCACGGTTGAGTATTCGCGACTTGATCCCGCCACCTTCGACCTCGAATTGGGAGAAGGGGCCCTTCTCGTCGAACGAGAAGCCATACGAGGTCTGGCCCTTGACGACGTGGATGACCGTCGAGTCGGACGCAGAACCCCATTTGCCGGGCCCCTTGCTCCCGTACTCGTAGACGGTGAAGATCCCGCTCGTCCCGTTGGGGACGTTCAGGGTGCCGTAGATATACACGCCGCTGCCCTTGTCGGGGGTGCCCCAGATCGAAATGGATCCGGACTGTGGGCCACCTCCGCCGGCTGCAAGCGCCGGCACGGCACTCAGCAGGACAAGGCTGAGGGCCGCTATGACCGTAATGGCTACCTTTCTCATGTTTCCTCCAACAACCGGCCCATGCGCGTCGCGATGAGCCATCTCTACTCCGGCCAAAGGCTCCGTTCGTCTGGCCTTCTGGTCCGGTCCGTCAATCCCTAGGCTGTAGTTACCCGGCCGCCCTGAGGTCACGGCCCTGGGGTGAAGCTGACGTTGTCGAATGTCGCGGTCCCGAGCACGCCCGACTTGTGCGAGCACTCGAACAGGCCGACT